>NZ_JBDJKZ010000011.1:0-145009 GCF_039673115.1 Stenotrophomonas sp. TWI1183 | reverse complement strand
GGGCCTGGGGGGGGCCGGCCGGGGGCGGCCACGGGCGGGGGGGGGGGTCGTGGGGGGCGCCGCCCCCCGCCCGCCACTACCGGTGGCGGGCGTGGCAGCAGCCGGCGTTACCCCGCCGGGGTCAGCATCTGCCGCAGCATCGCCTTCAGCCGCCGCCCTTCGAGCTGGAAGTAATCCCGCTCGGCGTGCCACGCCGGGAAACGCTTCTCCACCTCGGCCCAGAAGGCCGGCGAGTGGTTGGCCTGGATCAGGTGGCAGAGCTCGTGCACCAGCACGTACTCGAACGCCGACGGCCGCCCCAGCACCAGGGCCAGATCCAGTGCCATGCTGCCGTCCGGGGCCAGCGAGCCCCATTGCGAGGACATCACCTTGAGCCGCAGCCGCGCCGGTGCGCGCGGCAGCCCCGGCAGGTAGCGCGGCAGCCACTGGCCGACATCGGCACGGGTCTGTGCTTCGTAGAACTCGCGCAGGGCACGGCGCAGCGTGGCGTCGGTGCCCCGGCTGGGCCAGTGCAGGCAGGCGCCGTCGGCGTCGATCGCCATATGCGCATAACGGCTGGTTTCCCAGCGCAGCGGCAGCAGCTCACCGCGCAGCGGCAGCACGCCCGCCTCGCCGATCACCAGCGGCGGCGGCAGGTTGGTCGCCTGGTAGCTGCGCAGCTGTTCGGACAACCAGCCACGGTGCTGCTCCAGGAAGCGCTCGCCCATCACCAGGCTGGCGCGCGGTGGCAGGGTCAGGCGCACGCCGCGCTCATCGACGCTGAGCTTGATCCGGCGCGCGCGCGGATCGCGTACGCGCAGCACATCGATCTCGGCATCCTCCAGGCGCAGCCGTACCGTATCGCGCTGCAGCGTGCTGACAGCCGGCGAAATCAGGCGGCGGAGGAATCCGGACATGGGTACAGCATAGCGCCGGCCGTGACCGGCGCATGACTGGGGACTGATCGGATCCGGTCAGTCCGCCTTGCTGAGCTTGAAGGCCTCTTCCAGCAGCAGGAACAGGCGACGCACTTCGCCGCTCTGCAGGGCGAAACGGGCGTCCAGTTCGGCGCGGCGGCCGTCATCGTCGGCATGCTCGAGCTGGTCCAGCGCGCCATCCAGGAACTTCAGCTTGCGCACGATCAGGTCGTCGCCGAGCACGAAGGACAGGTTGTCCTCGAACACCAGCGCCAGCTTGGTCACCTGCTTGCCGGCATCCAGGTGCTTGTCGATCTCGTCGCAGCGCAGTTCCTGGTGCTGGCACTTGACCACCGCACCGCCCTCGGCCGGGTCCTTCATCTCGCACTCTTCGCCCAGGCTCAGCCCGGTCGGCAGGGGTTCCCCGGCGATCCAGCCGGTGAGGATCGAGCGCGGCGCCACTTCGGCATTCAACGGCATCGCCGGGAAGCTGCCGAGCAGGCCACGGATGTCGGACATCATGTTCTCGCCCTTCTTGCTGCTCGAGCAGTCCACCGCGACGTAGCCGTGGGTCAGGTCGATCAGCGCGTCGGTACGCGAGCTCTTCACGAAGGCACGCGGCATCAGTTCGTGCAGCAGGTCGTCCTTCATGCGCTTGCGCTCGCGGCCGCCGGGCTTGCGGCCTTCCTTCTCTTCGATTTCCTCGAGCTTGCGCGCGAGCAGGTCGTTGACCACCGCGCCCGGCAGGATCTTGTCCTCACCGCCGACGGTGAGCCACAGCGCATCGCCGACGCGGTGCGAGAACACGGCCTTTTCTTCACGGCCGAACGGCGAGATGAAGCCACGGGAATTCATTTCAAGCGGACCGACCGGCTTGAGCAGCACCTGCGGCAGCAGGGTGTCTACGTCGGAGAAATCGGTGGCGGTCGGGAAGCGGAACAGCGTCAGATTGCGAAAGAACATGGACGTCCAGAGTAAGAGCGTGAAAGGGAGGGCGGGCGCGCCGGCGTGGCTCAGGCCGGGCCGGGGGCGTCGCCGGGGTCGTGGGCAGTGCCGGCCCAGGCCGGCGGGTCGGGCAGCGGGGCCGCCGCGGCGCGCCCCAGTGCCATGAAATCGAACAGCGCCGGATCGGCCAGCTGCGAGGGATGGATGTTGCCCAGCGCGCGTGCGATCTGGTCGATGCGGCCGGGCTGGTCGCGCTCCCACTGCTGCAGCATCTGCTCGACCTGGCGGCGCTGCAGGGTGTCCTGGCTGCCGCACAGCGTGCAGGGAATGATCGGGAACGCGCGTGCCTGGGCGTAGGCGCTGATGTCCGCTTCGCTCACGTAGGCCAGCGGGCGGATCACGATGTGCTGGCCGTCGTCGCTGCGCAGCTTGGGCGGCATCGCCGAGAGCTTGGCGTGGTGGAACAGATTGAGGAAGAACGTGGCCACGCTGTCGTCGCGGTGGTGGCCCAGCGCGATCCTGGTGAAGCCGTGTTCGGCCGCATGCCGGTACAGCGCACCCCGGCGCAGGCGCGAGCACAGCGAACACATCGTGCGGCCTTCCGGGATCACCCGGCTGACCACCGAATAGGTGTCCTGCTCGATGATCTGGAACGGCACGCCGATCGAGGCCAGGTAGGTCGGCAGCACCTGCTCGGGAAAGCCGGGCTGCTTCTGGTCCAGGTTCACCGCCACCAGCTCGAACGGCACCGGCGCTTTTTTCTGCAGCTGCAGGAGGATGTCGAGCAGGGTGTAGCTGTCCTTGCCACCGGACAGGCACACCATGACTTTGTCGCCGGCCTCGATCATGCCGAAGTCGGCGATCGCCTGGCCCACCTGGCGGCGCAGCTGCCGCGCCAACCGGTCCTGCACGCCGCCGGGCGCGCGCGGATCGCGGGCGCGCGGGACGGGATCGGGCAGGCGGATGACAGCGCTCATGGGGTTCATTCTACCGGCTCGCACCCGCCGCCACGGAGTCCGTGAGGTGACTGCGTTCACTCCCGGCGGTCATCCGGGATGTGTATGCTCGGAGCCTGTGGAAACCATGACCCCCAGCGATATCAGTGCCCGACTTGCCACGCTCCGGCAGGAGCACCGTGCGCTCGATGACCAGATCCTGCGCATGGCCGCCAACGGCGACGACGAGCTCGAAGCCAAGCGGCTGAAGCGGCGCAAGCTGCAGTTGAAGGACTGCATCGCCAAGCTGGAAGACATGCTGATTCCGGACGAGCCGGCGTAGCCTTGTGCCGCGCTGGCGCGCGGGTACCGACCAACGGTCGGTACCTACGGATTGCTGGCGGACGTGGTGAGATCCGGATACGCCCGGATTGACGACGTGCCGTCGTCAATCCTGGGCTACCGGTTCCTCTGGCTTCGCTGCTTCCGGGCTGACCCGCTCGATGGTGTGGCGCAGTTCGCGGCCGAGGATGAATTTCGCATCCTTGGCCCACGCGTCCAGGCGCGCGTCGAACAGCAGCTTGCTGTTCTCATCCGGCCACACCAGGCGCAGTTCGCGCAGCTTCTGGATGAAGCCGCGGAACAGCGTGCGGTCGAAGAACTCCGGCGCGGCCGGCGCGTAGAGCAGGCTCAGGCGCTGCGCCGCCTGCTGGCAGAGGCTTTCCAGCTCGGCCGCACCCAGCGTACCCGGGCCGTTCTTCACCAGCACCGAGATCGCGATGTAATAGCGCTCGAACGCCTGCTGCAGCGAATGGCCGATCGCACGCAGGCGGAAGACTTCGTCGGTCTGCCCGGTGTTGCGCGCCAGGATGCCACCGTCGTCATCGTTGATGTTCTGCAGCAGCCCTTCGCGCACGAACACGTTGATGGTCTGCTCGATGCGCTGGGCGAACTCGTCTTCCGTCCACGGCAGGAACAGCTCGGCCTGCAGGAACGGGTACACGGTGCGGCCCAGCTGGACCAGCCCGGTGCGGCTCATGCGGCGGTTGTTCTGGAAGCAGCAGGCCACCCACGACGAGGCCGTGAACAGGTGGATGACGTTGTTGCGGAAGTAGCTCAGCAACACCGCGGTGTCGCCGCTGACGCTGAGCACATCGCCCAGCGGGTGCTTGATGCGGGTGAGGACGTTGATCTCCTCGGCGTGCGCGATGATCCGCTCCGGCGAGTGCGGGGTCACCGTCACCCGGTCCGAGTAGGGCATCTCGACCAGCAGGGTCTTGCACAGCTCGATCTGCGCGATCAGGTCCGCCTCGCCCATCGCATGCTTGGGCGTGGACAGCAGCGCCAGCGCGAGCAGGTTGATCGGATTGACGTCGGCCGCGCCGTTGATGTGCACCTGGATGCGTTCGGCCAGGTGATCCACCGTGCCGGACAACCATGAAGGCTTCTCGTCTTCGCCCACCGGCTGGCCATTCCAGTCCGGCGCACGCTGGGCGAGCACGTCGTTGAGCGCGATCGGCTCGCCGAAGTTCACGACCACCTGGCCGTAGTTCTGCTTGAGCACTTTCGGGATCGACCACAGCAGCGACCAGATCGATTCCTTTTCCTTCGGCCGGCCGGACAGTTCGTCCAGGTAGCTGCCGCCTTCCATCAGCTTTTCATAGCCGATGTAGACCGGCTGGAACAGGACCGGCTTGCGCGGCTGGCGCAGGAACGCGCGCAGCGTCATCGAGATCATGCCGCCCTTGGGCTGCAGCAGGCGCCCGGTGCGCGAGCGGCCGCCTTCGACGAAGTACTCGATCGAGTAGCCGCCGGCGACCAGCTGCGCCACGTATTCGCTGAGCACCGCCGAGTACAGCGCGTTGCCGCGGATCGAGCGGCGGATGAAGAACGCACCGCCCTTGCGCAGCAGCGTGCCGACCACCGGCAGGTTGAGATTGATGCCGGCCACGATGTGCGGCGGCACGATGCCGCGGTCGTACAGCAGGTAGGACAGCAGCAGGTAATCCATGTGGCTGCGGTGGCTGGGCACGTAGACCACTTCGTGCCCGGGCGCGGCCGCCTTGAACTTGTCCAGGTGATGGACCAGCACGCCAGCGTAGATGCGGTTCCAGACATGGCTGAGCATGAAGCTGGCCGAGCGCACCACCGGACTGGAGTAATCCGCGGCGATTTCCCACGCGTAGGCGTGGGCTTTCTTCCAGGCATCGGCCGGCTTGGAGTTGTCGCGCTTGGCCTGGGAGGCGATCGCTTCGCGCACGGTGTCCGCGTCCAGCACCTTGTCCACCAGCAGGCGGCGGGTCGACAGGTCAGGACCGATCACCGACTCGCGGATGCGGCGGAAGTGGGTGCGCAGCACGCGCTGCAGCTTGCGCACGGTGCGCTCGGGGTCCAGCCCCTCATCGACCGTGGTGCGCAGCGAGATCGGCGGGGCGAAGCGCACGATCGTGCTGCGGCCGTTGAGCAGCACCGCCAGCAGGCGACGGAAACGACCCACCAGGGCCCAGTTTTCCGAGAACAGCACCGCGAACCAGCCGCTCTGCTTGTCCGGCGCGCGGCCGACGAAGATCGATACCGGCACCAGATGCACGTCCAGCTCACCACGGGCGCGGTGCGCCTGCAGGACCTTGGCCAGCGAGTCCGAGTGGGTCTTGGCGCCGCGCTGCTCGGGGATCAGCGAGTTGCTGCTGCTCCGGCGCGACAGCGCCAGGTAGGCGCGCTTGCGCCCGGTCGGGTCACCCGCGATCGGCACCAGCGGCGAGGGCAGGCCGGCTTCGCGGCAGGCCTTGTCCAGAATCAGCGCGTTGGACAGACCGTAGTCCTCCAGCACGTAGACCACCGGGCGGCCGTCGTTGTACTGGCCAGGGTGTTCGGGCTCGATCTTCAGCGACAGCCACGGCTCGACCAGGCGGCCGAGCAGGCGCGCCCACCACGGCGGGCGGCCACTGGGCGGACGCGTGCCGGGCACGATCGCGGACGGCACGACGGTGGACGGCTCCGCATCGACCGCAACGGCATCCACCGGCGCGCCAGCGACCGGCGGGACCGGGGCAGCGGCACCGTCGGACGGCACGGTAGCGGGCGACGAGGACGTGGCGTCCGGCGTCTTGGGCGGCTCTTCGCCGGGGAAAGGCAGGGGATTCTGGTTCGGCATCGGCTTCATTATGGCTTAGCCGGTGCAGAAGCACCGTCCTTGACCGTCGCGGCGGCCTCTGCTTCGGCCGCCTGCCGGGCGTCATGTTCAGCTTGCGCGGCGTCGGCGGCCTGCAGCAGCGCATCGGTGTCTTCCAGCGTACGGGTCACATACCAGTGGCCCTCGCGGCGGGTCATCCGCACCTGCGCTTCGATCTGCTCACCGGCCAGCGTGTACTGGATGCGCACCACCGCGTCGTCGCCCAGTTCGGAGGTCAGTTCGCCGCGCAGCTCGGTCAACGCGCCGTCCAGCGACAGCCCGTAGCTGGCCAGTGCAGTCTTGAAGGCTTTGATGAAGGGGCCCAGCCGACGCAGGCTCTCTTCCATGCCTGCCGCCTGCAGCTCGGCATCGGTGGACAGCCCGGCGGTGCGCGCGGTGGCGGTGAGCAGGGTGATGGTGGTCTTCGCCCGCTGCTTGTCCGTCAGTGGCGCCGCGGCGGCCCAGCGGCTGAGCGCGTTCACCACCTGGGTGTAGTGGGCGCGCTCGCTGTCGCTGTACTCGCTCTGGTTGCGCAGGTACTGCTCGCCGAACAACCCCATCGAGTGGGCCGCCTGGCGGACCTGGGAGGCCTGGCCGGCGATCTGGGTATCGAACGAGCGCTGCAGCCGCTGTGGCGCATCCGGCCGCGACAGCGCCGCCAGCATCGGCAGCAGCTGCCCATCCAGCGGCAGCTCGGTCAACGGCCAGCGGCTGTGGCCCTGGTTCCAGGCGCCCTGCAGGCGCGCGTACTGGGCCGGTGGCACCGCCGCCTTGGCGTAGCCGACCAGATCATTGTCGGCGACCCGCTGCGCCAGCTGCTGCAGGGCAGCGACCGGCTCGGACGCCGGTGCGTCCGGATCGATCCGCTTGTCCTTGCAGGCACTGAGCAGCACCACCCCGCACAGGGCCAGCGCCAACGCCTGCCCTCGGTACTGCCACGGCTTCAACGACATGGACATGAATTCGGACTCCCCGGACCGGTCCGCATCTTGCGGCCTGTTCAGTGACAGCGGCAAGCCGGCAACCCCGCCGACCTCGCGCCATATGCGCAAGCCGTTGAATGTACAGAAAAACCGGTTGTGACGGGGCAGCTCCGCCCCGTCGTCGCCTCAGCGCGCGGCCAGGGCCTGGGCGATCTCGGCCTGGATGGCGCGCGCGGCGGCCTGCGGGTCGCTGGCCAGCCGGATCGGGCGCCCGACCACGATCGCATCGGCGCCGTCGGCAAAGGCCTGGGCCACGCCGACGGTGCGCTTCTGGTCATCGCCGACCGGGCCGCCGGAGCGGATGCCCGGGCACACGATCGAGAAGCCGGCACCCGTGGCGGCGCGGATCGGCCCGGCCTCCTGGCCGGAGGCGATCACGCCATCGATGCCGGCCGCCTGGGCAGCCAGCGCGCGCTCGACCACCACCTCGACCGGTTCGCGGTCGATGCCCATCCGGGCCAGGTCGCTGCGCCCCATCGAGGTCAGCACGGTCACCGCCAGCAGGCGCATGTCGCTGCCGTTGGCGGCCGCGCAGGCTTCCATCATCGCCGGGTGCCAGCCATGGATGGTGGCGTAGCTCACCGGCCACTGCGACAGGCGCTTGATCACCGCCGCGGCGGTGGCCGGGATGTCGAAGAACTTCAGATCGACGAACACGCGCTTGTCGCGCGCGGCGAGTGCGTCGAGCACGTCGAAGTACTCGCCGGAGGCCAGCAGTTCCATGCCGATCTTGTAGAACGACACGGCATCGCCGAGGCGATCAACCCAGGCCAGCGCGTCGTCGCGGCCGGGCACGTCCAGCGCGAAGATCAGGCGTTCCTCGTCACGCAGCGGCAGCGGCGCGCGGCTCACGGTGCGTAGTCCAGCGCAGCGCGCTTGGCGTCGTGGCGGGCCTGGCGCGACTGGCTGTAATCGTTGTTGAACTGGGCCGGCTCGAAGCCGCCGTAGGTCGGGTTGGGCAGCATCCACCAGCGCTCGCCGAACCAGTCGTGGTACTCCTGCAGCAGCGCGTCACGGCCATCGTTGGTGTTGGCGGTGACTTCCACGAAGTCACCCAGCTGGTCACCGAACTGCATCAGCACGCGGTACTGCTGGCCGGCCAGGCGGCGGCGGCAGTTCTTCTCGCTGCCGGCCTGCTCGCAGCCGTCGACCACGGTGCCCAGGCCGAGGAACACGCTGTCGTCGGCCACCGGCAGGCCCTGCTCGCGCAGGTTGGCAAGCGTGGCGTCCTTGAGGTGCACGGCGCGGTTGGAGATGTACAGCAGGGTGACGCCCTTGGCGTTGGCGGCCTTGGCGAAATCGACCACGCCCGGAATCGCCTTGGCCTTCTTCTCGGCGACCCACTGGTCCCAGCTCAGCTCGTCGTATTCCTTGCCATCGCGCACCAGGCGCGCCTGGTACGGCGAGTTGTCCAGCACGGTTTCATCCACGTCCAGCACCACGGCCGGCTTCAGGCCCTTGGCGGCGTTGCCGCGTTCTTCCGGCACCAGCGCGTCCCAGTTCGGTTCCTTGAGGGCCTTGTCCAGGTGATCGGCGGCGGCGCGGTAGGTCTGCTCGGTGATCGCGCGGTATTCCTGCGCGCGCTGCATCCACAGCACCGCATTGAGGTTGTCATTGGCGGCCACGGCGGCATCGCCGGTGGCAGCCGGGGCGCTCGCCGCGGCAGCGGCTGCCGGCGGGGCGGCATCGGCCGGGGTTTCAGTGCGCTTGCAGGCACTCAGTGCCAGTACGGCACAGGCAAGCACGGACAGGGAAACAGCACTACGACGCATGGCATTCACCGGCAACAGATTCGCGCCAGTTTACCGGCTTGTCCCGCGGCATTCATGTGGCCGGCGGGGCTCGGCTATGCTGCACGCCCCTGAAACACCGCGGAGCGCCCTATGACCGACGACACCCAGACCCCTGCCCTGCCCGTGCTCAGCGCGGCCCAGGCCCGCGCGTTGGGCTGCCTGATCGAGAAGGAGGCGACCACCCCGGACGCCTACCCGCTGACGGTCAACGCTGCGCAGGTGGCCGCCAACCAGAAGACCGCCCGCGAGCCGGTGATGGCCCTGTCGGCCGGCGATGTGCACCACGCGCTGCGTCAGTTGGAGACGCTGGGCCTGGCGCGCCAGCAGTATTCCTCGCGCGCCGAGCGCTACGAGCATCGCGCCGGTGCCGCGCTGGACCTGACCCGCCAGCAGCTGGCCATCCTGGGCCTGTTGCTGCTGCGCGGCCCGCAGACCCTCAATGAGCTGCTGACCCGCAGCGAGCGCCTGGTCCGTTTCCAGGACGTGGACGAACTGCGTCATCACCTGGAGCGCATGATCCAGCGCGATATGGCGGTCCAGCTGCCGCGCGCCAGCGGCCAGCGCGAAGACCGCTACATGCACCTGCTGGCGGGCCCGGTGGACGTGCAGGCCCTGGCGGAGCAGTACAGGTCGGCGCCGTCGGGCGCTGGCGGTGGCGGTGGCGGTGCCGCCCATCCGGCGCTGGAGTCGCGCGTGCAGCAGCTGGAAGCCACCGTGGCCGAGCTGCAGGAGCAGCTGGCGGAGTTGCGCGCGCAGTTGGGGGGGTGAAGTGCAGCCACGCATGGCGTGGCTCTACCTGGTCGGATGGCGTGGCTCTACCGGATCAGACGGCGGGCGCGCCCGGGGTGGCGAACAGCAGCACCACATCGCCGCCATGCGGCGGCGGCAGCAGCAGGTCGCCGCGATCCTCCATGCCGAGCTTGCGCAGCAGCGCGGCCGACCGCACGTTGTCCGGCGAAACGATGCCGTACAGGTCGGTGTAGCCCAGCACGTCGCGCGCGTAGTGCATCACCCCGCGCGCGGCTTCGAACGCGTAGCCGTGGCCCTCGTACTGCGACAGCAGCGCATAGCCGATATCCGGTGCCGGCAGTCCGTCGCGACGGACCAGGCCGGCGTTGCCCAGCCAGGCGCCGTCTTCGCGGCGGATGATCGCGTACATGCCGAAGCCGTTGAGGGTATAGCTGCCCAGCACGCGCTCGGCGGTGTAGTCACGCGCCTGCGCCAGGGTACGCACGCCGCGGTCGGCGATGTTGCGGATGAAGCCGGGCTCGTTGAGCAGGGCCAGCATGTCGGCCGCGTCATGGTCGGGGTCGATCAGGCGCAGGTGCAGGCGGTCGGTCTGGATCACGGCGGACATGCGGGTACCGGCTGAGGAAGATAGCCTGATTGTGCCGTAGAGCCACCCATGGGGTGGCTCTACCTGGCGACGCTCAGTCGAACAGGGCCTGGATCGCCGCCAACCCGGCGCTCGCGCGCTCTTTTTTGCGCGCGGCATCGGCGACCGGATCGGCACCATCGCGCTGCATTTCCTCGGCCGGAATCTCATCGAAGAACCGGCTGGGCTTGAGCCGCACGTGCTCGCCGAACTTGCGGGTGAGCTTGCTGTAGCTCATCCACAGCTGCACCTTGGCGCGGGTGATGCCCACGTACAGCAGGCGCCGCTCTTCCTGCAGGTTGCCTTCGTCCAGGCTGACCTGGTGCGGCAGCACGCCGTCCTCGCAACCGATGATGAACACGTACGGGAATTCCAGGCCCTTGGAGGCGTGCATGGTCATCATGCGCACCTGGTTGCCGCCGTCGTCCTTGTCGTTGCGCGACAGCAACGCCAGCTGCGCGGCCAGATCCGCCGTCGATGCACCCCGCGGGCCGCCTTCGAACCATTGCGCCAGTTCTTCCAGGTTGCCGAGGCGACGCTGGTAGACGGACTCTTCCTTGCACGCGCTGCGCAGGTCCGAGACCAGCCCGGAGTCCTTCACCAGCTTGCGCACCAGGTCGCCGGAGCTGAGCTTGGGCATCTCCGCGCGCAGGTCGCGCAGGATGTCGGTGAAGCGGCTCAGGCCGTTGGCCGCACGCGGTGGCAGCTGCGAGAGTGCGCCGATCGCTTCGGCGGCATGCGCCATCGGCAGGTCTTTTTCCGACGCCAGCTCGGCCAGCTTGGCCAGCGTCCCGGCGCCCACTTCGCGCTTGGGCGACTGCACCGCGCGCATGAAGGCCGTATCGTCGTCCGGGTTCACCAGCAGGCGCAGCCAGGACAGCGTGTCCTTGACTTCCTGCCGTTCCAGGAACGCGGTACCGCCGGTGATGTGGTACGGCGCGCGCACCAGCTGCAGCGCTTTTTCCAGCGGCCGCGACTGGAAATTGCCGCGGAACAGAATGCAGAAATCACTCCACGGAATCTTCTTGGAGGTGGCCAGGAAGGAGATTTCCGCCGCTACTTTTTCGGCCTCGTGCTCGCTGTTGCGGCACTCCCACACGCGGATGCGCTCGCCGTCGGCCTGGTCGCTCCACAGCTTCTTCAGGTGTTCGTGCGGGTTGTTGGCGATCAACGCATTGGCCGCGCGCAGCACGCGGTTGGAGCAGCGGTAGTTCTGCTCCAGCTTGATGATTTCCAGCGCGGGATAATCGCGCGCCATCTGCTGCAGGTTTTCGGGATTCGCACCGCGCCAGGCGTAGATCGACTGATCGTCATCGCCCACGCAGGTGAAGTTGCCCTTGCTGCCGGCCAGCTGCTTGAGCAGCCGGTACTGCGCATCGTTGGTGTCCTGGCATTCGTCGACCAGCAGATAACCGATGCGTTCGCGCCAGGCGATGGCGATCTCGGGATTCTCTTCCAGCACCTGCACCGGCAGCCGGATCAGGTCATCGAAATCGACCGCGTTGAACGCGGTCAGGCGCAGCTGGTAGCGCTCGTAGACGCTGGCCGCTTCCTTCTCGCGCGTGCTGCGCGCGGCCGCCATCGCCTGCTCGGGCGAGAGGCCGGCATTCTTGGCCCGTGAGATCAGGTTCTTCACGTCCTCGATGTCGTCCGGCTTGGCCCCGTACATCAGGTCCTTGACCTGCGCGGTCGAATCGTCGGCATCAAAGATCGAGAACCCGCGCTTGAGCCCCACCGCGGCGTGCTCGATCTGCAGGAACTTCAGGCCCAGCGCGTGGAAGGTACAGATCGTCACTTCATCGGCGTCGTCACCGCGCAGGCGCTTGGCCACGCGCTCGCGCATTTCCTTGGCCGACTTGTTGGTGAAGGTGATCGCCGCGATCCGCCGCGCCGGGTAGCGCTTGCTGGCGATCAGCTGGCCGATCTTCTCCACGATCACGCGCGTCTTGCCGCTGCCCGCGCCCGCAAGCACCAGCAGAGGACCTTCGCAGTGCATCACTGCCGCGTGTTGGGGAGGATTGAGACCGTGCATGCCATCTCCAGGGGAGGGGCATTGTAGCGGGCCGCCCGGCCGGAGCGTGGTGATCGATGGCAGCGGACGAAAGCGTCCGCTGCCATGGGCCCGGCAGCCACGAGAGGCGGCCGGGCGTCTAGAATTGGCCGATGGCCAAGCTCTATTTCTATTATTCGGCGATGAACGCCGGCAAGACCACGACCCTGCTGCAGTCGGCGCACAACTACCGCGAGCGGGGCATGCGCGTGGCCATCCTCACCCCCCGGCTGGATGATCGCGCGGGGCGCGGCGTGGTCGCGTCGCGGATCGGCCTGAAGGCCGACGGCATCGCGTTCCAGCAGGACACCGACCTGCAGCAGCTGATCGCCGACGACATCGGCACGCACGGCCCGTTGGGCTGCGTACTGGTCGATGAAGCGCAGTTCCTGACCCGCAGCCAGGTCTGGCAGCTCAGCGAGGTGGTCGACCAGATGCGCATCCCGGTGCTCTGCTACGGCCTGCGCACCGATTTCCGCGGCGAGCTGTTCGAAGGCAGCCAGTACCTGCTGGCCTGGGCCGACGAGATGCAGGAGATCAAGACCATCTGCCACAGCGGCAAGAAGGCCACGATGACGGTCCGCGTGGACGAGCACGGCCACGCGGTGCAGGACGGCCCGCAGGTGGAGATCGGCGGCAACGAGCGCTACGTGTCGGTGAGCCGCGCGGAGTTCAAGAAGATCACGCGCGGCGAGGGAAGAATCGACCCGGCACAGGTCCCATTGCCGCTTTGATCAGTACAACGTGCGTTCCGGCGCGCCCTTCGGCGGCGGGCTGTACTGGTACAGCCAGGTTTCGGTGAGCGTCTTGCCACCACTGCGCAGGTACAGCCGGATGTCGATCTGCTCGGTCGAGTCATCCGGTGGCACCACGTCGAACATGGCGCGGTAGCCCTTGATCTCGCGCAGCGGGCGCGCCGAGACGATCTCGGTGCGGCCACGGCTGACCTGGACCACGGCTTCCACCTCGCCCTTGTCGATCAACGCCGCCAGCTCGCCGCCTTCGAAATCGACCGCGAAGCGCCATGAGAAATACGCGCGCTTCTTGCCGATCACCCCGCCCAGGCCGGTACGGCTGGCCACGCAGTGCGCCAGCGGCGTGCGGGCCGGCGGCTCGGCGCCCCAGTACAGGCGGTAGCCCAGCAGCAGCTCCTGGCCCGGCTGCGGCTTGGCCTCGGGATTCCAGAACGCCACGATGTTGTCGAAGGTCTCATCCACGGTCGGGATCTCGACCAGCTGCACCGAGCCCTTGCCCCACTGCCCCTTCGGTTCCACCCACAGGCACGGCCGCTTCTCGTAGAAGACGCCGTCGTCCTGGTAGTGATCGAAGTTGCGGTCGCGCTGGAGCAGGCCGAAGCCGCGCGGATTGTTGTCCACGAACATGTTGAAGCGCAGGTTGTACGGGTTGCACAGCGGGCGCCAGATCCATTCCCCGGCCCCGGTCCACATCGACAGGCCGTCGGTATCGTGGATCTCCGGGCGCCAGTCCCAGGCCATGCGGCGGTCGTTCTCGCCCACCTGGTACATGCTGGTGCACGGCGCGATGCCGAGCCGCTCGATCGCCTTGCGCGGGTACAGCGCGCAGTCGATGTCCATCAGCAGCACGTCACCGTTGGTGATCGCGAAGCGGTAGGCGCCGGTGGTGCTCGGCGAATCCAGCAGGGCGTACACCACCAGCGTGTCGGAGTCCGCCGCCGGCTGCTCCAGGTAGTAGGCGATGAAGTCCGGGAATTCCTCGGGCTTGCCCATGCCGGTGTCGATCGCCAGGCCGCGCGCGGACTGGCCGTACTGGCCTTCCTTGCCGACCGCGCGGAAATAGCTGGCACCGAGGAACGCGGCGAAGTCGCGGTTGGTGTCCTTGCGCGTGTTGAGGCGGAAACCGGCGAAGCCGAGGTCGGCCGGCAGGTGGCTGCCCTTCAGGCCGCTCTTGCCGTAATCGAACGCCGCGCCGTCATAGGCCAGCTCCTGCGCCTTGCCGTCGGTCACGTCGAACATCCGCACTGGCGAGTGGAAGTACAGGCCGAGGTGGAAGAACTTGGCCTGGTAGCGGCCGGGCTGGTCGGCCCACAACGCATGGTCCTGGCGGTACTGGATCGACTGGTACTGGTCCCAGTCCAGCGCTTCGACCGGGCCGGGCAGCGTGCGCTTGTGGCTCTGATAAGCGGCCTGGGACAGCGCGCGGGCCTGCCCCTTCAGCGAGGCGAAGTCGAACGGCTGCGGCTGGCCGAGCCGGCGCAGGCCGACCTGGTTGCCCTGCGCGGCGCAGGCCGGCAGTGCGGGCAGGCCGAAGGCGGCCAGGGCCACGGAGGCATTGCGGAGGAAGTCGCGTCGTTGCATGCAGGCAGCGATGGCAGGGAAGGGCCGGCCATCATAGGCACGCAGACGTTAATTCGCCGAGGTGAATACGGCGCAGCGTTCAGCCAGCGCGCTCAGGGAGTGGCGGCTACCTGCGCCGATGCGCAGGCCTGGCGTGCCCGCTCCACCTCCGCGACCAGCTGTCCCCCCTGCGGGAACTGCGTCTTCAGCGTCTGGTGGAGCTGCCCCAGCGCCTCGCGGGCACGCGCCGGTGCACCGCGGCAGTCGAGTTCGGCCATCGCCGCCCGGGCGCGCCAGCGCAGCGCGCGGCTCTCGGGGTCGGCCGTGTCGCCCACCAGCAGGGGCGCCAGCGCGCGGCGGGCTTCCACGGTCTGGCCCATGCGGCCCAGGTTGCGCCCCCAGGCCAGCTGCAGCGCACGCTGCAGGGTCGGGCCGGCGGACCCGGCCCGGTCCACCCGGGGCATGAGCGCGGCCAGCTGCTCCCCGGCCTGGCGCGGGTCGCCGTGCGCGCTGACCAGCTCGGCCATGCGGCGGTCGGCCTGCTGCACCGAGGCATCGTCATCGCCGCGCTGCGCGGCCTGCCACTGCCGCCCCTCATGCAGGGCGGCCAGGGCGGCCTGCCAACGCCCGGCCAGGGCCAAGGCCTCGCCCTGGTCGTACAGGCCCTGCGGCAGCAGTCCCACGCAATCGGGCTGCCGCCAGATCGCCACGGCCCGGGCGAAGTCATCGAGGGCGGTGGCGCTGTCGCCGCGCTCCATGGCCAGCCGACCCAGCGCGTGCCAGCTCAGCCCGGTATCGCGGTGTTGCTCACCCAGCGCCTGCCGGGTGAGGCGATGGATCTGCTGCAGCTCGGCCTGTGCCTGCTCGAGGTCGCCCCGCTGCATCGCCAGCAGGGCGCGCAGGCGGCGGATCGAGAGGGTCTCGGGATGGTCCGGTCCATACAGCGTCACCGCATCGGCAGCTGCCAGCCGCAATGCCTGCTCGGCGGCGTCCAGGTCCCCCTGCGCGGCCAGGCTCTCGCCCATGTGCCGGCGCAGCGCGATCAGCTGCGGGTACCGCATCGTGGCATCGGCCTGCAGCAGCTGCAGCGCCTGCCGGTAACCGGCCAGCGCCGCCGGGGCGCGGCCATCGTCGCTGTCCAGCGCGGCAAGGTCGGCCAGGCTCTCAGCGGTGCCGGGCGTATCGCGGAGGATGTCGCGGCGCAGGACCAGCGCCTGGCCGAAAGCGGCGCGCGCGTTGTCGCGGTAGCCGAGGAGTTGCTGGCAGCGGCCGAGCTGGGTGTGGTACGCGGCCACGGCCGCCGGCAGCCGCAGGCGGTACTCCGTGGCCAGCGACTGCATCGGGGTGAGGTGGGTCACGCAGTCGCGCGAGCGGCCCAGCATGCGCAGCGCACGACCGCGTTGGGTCACGGCCTCCAGCTGCAGCGTCGGCGGGACCTCGCCGACCTCCTCCAGCAGCGCGCGCTGGCGGTCCAGCGTCTGCAGCGCCAGCTGGTAGTCGCCCATGCCGATCCGGAGCCGGCCGATCACCCCTTCCAGCTCGGCCAGCGACAGCGGCTGATCCCGCAGTTCGGCCTCGCCGCGTTGCTGTCCGGTCGCCAGCAGCTGGCGAAGATCGAAGCTGCCGTGGCGCACGCCGGCGGCGCGGTCGAACAACCCCACGGTGAAATCCTGCATGGCCTGGGCCCGCGCGATCTCGCGGCGCGCCTGCTGCATCTGCCACAGCGCGGTCAGCGCCAGGGCAAGCAGGGCCAGCACCGCGACGCTGCCCAGCGCCACGCCCCACCGATGCCGGCCCAGGTATTTGCGCAGCCGGTAGCCCACGTGCTGCGGACGCGCATGGATAGGCCGGCCTTCGAGGAAACGGCGCAGGTCCTGGGCCAGTGCTTCGACCGAGGGGTAGCGCTGCGCCGGCTCCTTCTGCAGGGCTTTGAGCAGGATGGTGTCGAGGTCGCCCCGCAGGCGCCGTGACAGGCGCCGGGCGGCCACCGCGTGCTCGCCACCGGCGGCGGCCAGGCGCGCCATCACCGACGAGGCACGCGGTGCCTGCACCTCCAGGATCGAGCGTTCCCACTCGGCATCGCTGTGCCGGCGCAACCGGTAGGGTTTCTGGCCGGTGATCACTTCGAACAGCACCACACCCAGCGAGTAGACATCGGTGAGCGTGGAGACCGGCTCGCCACGTACCTGTTCCGGCGCGGCATAGTGCAGGGTGAAGGCGCGCGCTTCGGTGGGCGGATGCGCGGGCGGCTTGCCGTCGTCGTCGTCCAGCAGCTTGGCGATGCCGAAGTCCAGCAGCTTCACCTCGCCATCGGCGGTGACCAGGATGTTGGAGGGCTTCAGGTCGCGGTGCACGATCAGGTTGGCGTGCGCGTGGCTGACCACCGCGCACACCTGCAGCATCAGTTGCAGGCGGCGCTCCAGCGGCAGCGCCAGCCGCTGGCAGTGGTCGGTGATCGGCTCGCCTTCGACATAGGCCAGCGCCAGGTATGGTTGCCCCTGCAGGTCCACGCCCGCATCGAACAGCTGGGCCAGGTTGGGATGCTGCAGCCGGGCCAGGATCTCGCGCTCGCGGCTGAAGCGCTGGCGCAGGCCGGGGTCGGCGTAGCCGCTGCGCAGCAGCTTCAGGGCGACCTGGCGCTCGTACAGACCGTCGGCGCGCTCGGCCAGCCAGACCTCGCCCATGCCACCCTCGCCGAGCGGACGCAGCAACCGGTAAGGGCCGACGCGGGTGCCGACCCGGCTGTCTTCGGGCGCGGCGGTCCACAGCGGCTGCGCCAGGAACTCGTGGCTGTCGCGCTCGTGGGCGAGCAGGCGCTCCACGTCGTCGGCCAGGCCGGGATCCTCCGCGCGCAGGCGCAGCAGCCGCTGCTCACGCGCCGGTTCGGGCAGTTCCAGCAATTGATCCAGCAGGCAGGACAGCTGCCGCCAGCGTGACGCCTCCATCGCTCCTCTCCCCGGACGATGCGTGGCTGTTCAGGACTCCCCGACCGAGGCCAGCAGGAACATGCGCGCCTTCTGCCAGTCGCGGCGGATGCTGCGCTCCGAGCGCTGGCACAGATCGGCGATCTCCTGTTCGGAGAGGCCGGCGAAATAACGCAGTTCCACCACCTTGGCCAGGTGCGCATCCACCGCATGCAGTTGTGCCAGCGCGACATCCAGCGCGAGCAGGTCTTCATCCAGGCGCACGCCGCTGCTGCTGTTCTCGGGCAGTTCCACCCGTTTGAGATCGCCGCCGCGCTTGCGGGCCAGCCGGTTGCGTGCGTAATCGACGACCACGCTGCGCATCGCCGAGGCCGCATAGGCGAAGAAGTGCGCACGATCCTCGAAGCGCGCCGCGCCGCGGGAGCCGAGCAGCTTCAGGTACGACTCGTGCACCAGCGAGGTGGCATCCAGGGTGCGTCCCTGCTGCCCGGCCAGCTGCCGGCGGGCCATGCTGTGCAGCTCGTGATAGAGCAGGGTCAGGACCCGGTCGAGCGCGGCGCGGTCGCCCGCCCGGGCCGAATCCAGCCACACGGTGATATCCGGTCCTTCGTCCATCGCACACCCCCGCCGGTGATGTTGGGCGGACTATACCGCCGGGGGAGCGACAGGCGCGCGACGATTCAGCGCTGGCAGTGCCCGCACCAGACGCTGGCACGCTGGCCGATGGTGGCGTGGCGGAGCAGCCGGCCGCACTGGCGGCAGGGCTCGCCTTCACGCCCGTAGACCAGCAGTTCCTGCTCGAAATACCCCGGCGCCCCGTCCGGATTGATGAAATCGCGCAGGGTGGTGCCCCCGCGGGTGATGGCGTGGGTCAGGATCTGCTTCACCGCGTCGGCCAGGCGCTGGTAGCGCTCGCGCGAGATCCGCCCGGCCTCGCGCAGCGGGTTGATCCCGGCCATGAACAGGCTCTCGGCGGCATAGATGTTGCCGACGCCGACCACGATGGCCTGGCCCATCAGGAAGGTCTTCACCGAGGCGCTGCGGCCGCGGCTGCGGGCGAACAGATAGTCGCCGTCGAACGCCTCATCCAGCGGCTCCGGGCCGAGTCCGGCCAGCAGCGGATGGGTCTCCCCGGCGGGCTGCCAGAGCAGGCTGCCGAACCGCCGCGGGTCGTTGAAGCGCAGCAGCCGGCCGTTGTCCAGGCTGATGTCCACGTGGTCGTGCGCCCGCACCGGGGTATCGCCGGGCAGCACCCGCAGGCTGCCGGACATGCCCAGGTGCAGCACGGCGCTGCCGACGGCGGTATCCAGCAGAAGGTATTTGGCGCGGCGGCGCACGCCCTCGATGGCCTGGCCGGGAAGCTGCTCGCTGACTTCCGGCGGGATCGGCCAGCGCAGATCCGGGCGGCGCAGGATCACACCGTGGACGCGACGGCCTTCCAGATGCGGCGCAAGGCCGCGGCGGGTGGTTTCTACTTCGGGGAGCTCGGGCATGGCGCAATTCTAAGGCGTCCCCCGATGAACCGCGGTAGAGCGGCGCGCTGCCCCGCTACGGTCCGAGCGCGAGGCTCAGCGCGGCGGTGCCGCCAGCTCGCGCGCACTCAGATAGCCATCGCCATTGGCATCCTGTTTGTGGAACCGCTGGACCAGCGTCTGCCGCTGCTGCGCCCGCGTGATCGGCGGGCCCTTGCCACCGGGCAGCTCATCGGCGCCGAGCACGCCATCGCCGTTGCGGTCCATGCGATCGAAGGCGTACAGCAGCCACTGCACGTACTCCTCCACACTGACCCGGCCATCGCCGTCGGTGTCCATGCGCTGCAGGTAACTGCCGGTGTCGGTGACCTGCGCCTGTGCCGTCGCGCCGAACAGGCCAACGGCCAGGCCCAGACACGCAGAACGCCGCACAAGGCGGCGTTTCGCGGACACGTTCCCGGGCGGGAGGCGCATCGATCAGTGTGCCGTCAGTGCGTAGCCCTTCAGGCGCGCGGCGTAGTTCTGCAGCGCGGCGATGCCACTGGCTTCGGCTTCGTGGCACCACGCCTGGAGCAGCTTGAGGCGCTCGGCGGCGTCGTTGCCGCGGGCCTCGAGCAGGGCGGCCAGGCGCGCGCGGTGTTCGACCAGCACGCGGATGCGCGGGCGCTGCTCGACCCAGGTGCTGAGCTGGGCGCGGCAATCCGGCTTGAGCCAGCGGCCGTCGTTGACCAGGCCGCGGCGCATCCGACGCGGCAGCAGCTTGCGCAGCTTGGCGCCGGCCATCGCGGCCTCTTCGCGCAGGGCCGGCACGAACACGTTGCGCTGGTAGTCGGTCATTGCCTGGAAGCGGTGCGACAGCAGGGCCTTGAGGGTTTCAGCATCGGGCACGGCGATGTTCGGGCGCACGTCCATGCTCGGTGCCACGCGCAGCACCTTGGCCAGGCGCAGGGCCTGCAGGCCACGGATCACCGCCCAGCCGATATCGAACTCCCAGCGGCGCATCGAGAAGCGCGCCGAGCTCGGGAAGGCGTGGTGGTTGTTGTGCAGTTCTTCACCGCCCACCCAGAACGCCCACGGCGTCAGGTTGGTGGAGGTGTCGGCCGATTCGAAGTTGCGGTAGCCCCACCAGTGGCCCAGGCCATTGATGACGCCGGCGGCCCAGAACGGGATCCACGCCATCTGGATCGCCCAGAGGGCCACGCCGGGCAGGCCGAACAGCACGCTGTTGATGACCAGCAGCGCGACCGGGCCGAGATTGGCGTGCGGCGTGTACAGGTGGCGCTCGATCCAGTCGTCCGGGGCACCGCGGCCGTACTGCTCGATGTCCGCGCGCATCGCGCGGGCCTCGCGGTACAGCTCCACGCCGCGCCAGAAGACCATGCCGATGCCCTTGGTCACCGGGCTGTGCGGGTCTTCATCGGTTTCGACCTTGGCGTGGTGCTTGCGATGGATCGCCACCCACTCCTTGGTGATCATCGAGGTGGTCAGCCAGGTCCAGAAGCGGAAGAAGTGCGCGATGACCGGGTGGAAATCCACGCCCCGGTGCGCCTGGCTGCGGTGCAGATACAGGGTCACGGCGAAGATGGTCAGCTGGGTGAACACCAGCAGCACCAGGCCCATGCCCCACCAGCCGAGGCCGACGACACCGCCGGTCAGGAAGTTGAGGAGCGTATCGAACATCGCAGGACTCCGGGCCGCAGTCGGCCGTCAAGGAAACAGGGCTACCTTCGGACATGATGGGGCCTGACGTTGCAAACTTCATCCCTCTGATGCCATTTTTGCGCAGTCATTCAGTTCTTCCCTTACCTTCGTGAGCATGCCCCCGCATTCATGACAGTCGCAGCCTCGCCGGTGGTGCCGGCCTCCCCCGTCCCCCTGATCGAGCTCGACCGCGCCTGTGTCATCCGCGGCCAGGTCCGGGTCCTGCACGATCTCAGCCTGCGCATCGAACAGGGCCAGCACACCGCCCTGCTCGGCCCCAACGGCTGCGGCAAGTCGTCCTTCATCAAGCTGATCACCCGCGAGCTCTACCCGCTGGCGCATGGCGATGGCACGGTGGCGGTGCGCGTGCTCGGCCAGAACCGCTGGCAGGTCGACCGGCTGCGCTCGCAGCTGGGCATCGTCACCGGCGATCTGAGCAGCAACCTCTCCGACATGCCCGGGCTGACCGTGGAAGAAGCGGTGCTGACCGGCTTCTTCGCCAGCTTCGTGGTGCCGGCCTTCCGTGAAGTGAGCGCGGAGATGCGCGACCGCGCGCGTGAAACCCTGGCCATGACCGGTGCCCTGCCCCTGCTGCAGCGTGGCTATGCCGAGCTGTCTGCCGGGGAAGCCCGGCGCGTGCTGATCGCCCGCGCGCTGGTCAATCGGCCGCAGGCCCTGCTGCTGGATGAGCCCTCCACCGGGCTGGACCTGATCGCCCGCGAGCAGCTGATCGCCACCATGCGTGATCTCGCCCGCCAGGGCATCACCCTGGTGCTGGTGACCCACCACATCGAGGAGATCATTCCCGAGATCGAACGGGTGGTGATGCTGCGCGGCGGCAAGATCCTCGCCGATGGCGCGCGTGCCGAGCTGCTGCGCGATGCGCCGTTGTCCGAGCTGTTCGGCGGCCCGATCCGGGTGGTGGAACAGGCCGGCCGGTTGAGTGCGTTCGCGGGCTGAGCGCTGCCCGAGGGCACGCCATGCCGGATCTGGCCGGATGACGAACGGCCGCTGTCGTTGAAGGATGAAGCTGCGATCATGCCGCTCCCCTCTTCTTCGAGACCTGCCGATGTCCTCGTCCCTGCGCTCCGCTGCCGTTCGCCCGATGCTGGCGACCGCCCTGCTCGCCGCCCTCGCCGGCTGTTCGTCGACGGCTGCGCCGCGCACCACGGCGGTGGAAGCCTCGGTCACCACCAAGGCCGTCGGCTACCTGCAGGGCGCTGCCGTGCCGGCGAGCCTGGCGCTGGTACCGGCGCCGCCGGCCGCCGGCTCGGCCGGCTTCGCGCTGGACGAACAGGTCAGCCGTGAAGCCCGTGCCCTGCGCGGCAGCCCGCGCTTCGAGCAGGCACACCGCGACGCCGAACTCGCCTTCCCGGCGGGTGCCAACCAGTTCTCGTGCGCGATCGATGTCGATGTGGACGCGGTGAAGACGCCGGCCCTGTACCGCCTGCTGGAACGCAGCCGGATCGATGCCAGCGCCGCCACCCGCACCGCGAAGAAGCACTACCAGCGCGCGCGGCCGTTCATGGTCAATGGTGAGCCCACCTGCTCGCCGGAAGACGAGCAGGACCTGCGCGGCAACGGCTCGTATCCCTCCGGCCACACCTCGATCGGCTGGGCGTGGGCGCTGATCCTGTCTGAGATCGTTCCGGACCGCGCCGATGCGATCCAGGCACGCGGCCGCAACTACGGCGAAAGCCGTCTGGTCTGCAACGTGCATTGGCAGAGCGACATCCTGGAAGGCCGTTTCATGGGCGCGGCCGCCGTGGCACGCCTGCATGACAACGCCGCGTTCAACAGCGACCTGCTGGCGGCGCGCAAGGAGATCGCCGCGGCACGCAGGGCGGGGCTGCATTCGGCACGGGATTGCGCGGCTGAAGAAGCGGTGTTGAAGGTGCGGCCGGCGAGCGCGTTGTAAGGCGACACCTGTCGATGGCATGGCATTGTGGGTAGACCCGGCCGCTGGCCGGCTCCTCGCGGTGCCCAACAGGGTGCAGAGCCGGCCAGCGGCCGGCACTACCGATACGGCACTACCGATACGGCGGTACCGATTGGCGATACAGCGGTCGGCGGTCGGCGGTCGGCGCGACGATGGCGGCACACAAGATAACGGCGCGGATTTCTCCGCGCCGTTTTCGTTTCAACAGCGTGCCCACCATCGGTGGGCACCTACCGCATGACGTGCATCAGAACTTTGCGGTGAACTCCAGGCCGAACGTGCGCGGCTCGTTGAGGAAGCCGGTCAGGTTGTTGAAGTCGATCGCGCCGACCACGCGGACCTGGTCGGTCAGGTTGCGGCCGTATACGGCGACGTCGTACTGGCCGTAATCCCAGTTGTAGCCCAGGCGCAGGCCACCTTCCAGCGAGGAGCGGCTGCGGAACTCCGGCGACTCGTACAGGAAGAAGTTCACTTCGCTGCGGTAGGCCCAGTCGGTGTAGACGTAGAACTCGCTGGCATCGTTGACCGGGAAGCCGGCGCGCAGCGTCAGGTTGTGGATCCACTTCGGCGCCTGCGGCAGCGGGTTGCCGTTGACCAGCGCGTAGGTGCCGCCATCGATGACCGTGGTCGGGTCGGTGATGGTGCAGCCACCGCCACAGATCGCCACCGCCAGATCCTTGTCCTTGATCTCGGTGTCGTTGTAGCTGCTGCCCAGGGTCAGCAGGACGTGGTCGGTCAGGTAGGCTTCGAAGTCGAGCTCGGCGCCCTGGCCGAGGGTCTTGTCGGCGTTGAGCAGGGTCGCGGTGTTGTTGGTGCCACCCACGGCGATCAGCTGCTGGCCGTCGACGTTGTAGCGGAACACGTTGAAGCCCAGGCGCGCGCGGCGGTCGAACAGGTCGGCCTTGATGCCGGCCTCGTACGAGATCACCTTCTCCGAATCGGCCTGCGAGACGCCGCCGAAGGCCAGGCGGCCCTGGATCGACGGCGCGCGGAAGCCCTTGGCCACGCGGGCGTACGCGTTGAGGTTGTCGGTGATCTGGTAGACGCCGCTCAGGTCCCAGCTGACGTCGTTGACGTCGGTCTTGGCGATGTACGGGCCGCTGACCGGGGTGCCGAACGGCACGGCCTGCAGCACGCTCGCGCTGAAGTCCTTCTTGTCCTGCGTGTAGCGCACGCCACCGCGCAGCTTGAAGCGCTCGGTCACGTCGAAATCGCCGGAGGCGAAGGCGGCCCACGCCTTGTTGCGCTGCTGCTGCACGGCGTGACCGGTCTGCGGATTGCCCGGGGTCAGCGAGTCGTAGTTGAAGCTGTCGATGGTGACGTCTTCATCGAAGTAGAAGACGCCGGCCTGCCAGTCGAAGCGGCCCCACTCATTGGATTCCACGCGGAATTCCTGGGTCCACTGGCGATGGTGCGGCAGGCCATCGGCCGATTCGGAGGCGAACGGGATGTTGCCCGGGCCGTAGTTGCCGGCGCCCAGGAAGCTGGCACCGTAACCGCCGTCGATGTCGCCGTGGTTCAGCGATTCGGCAGTCTCGTAGCCGGTGATCGAGTGCAGCGTCACGCGGCCCAGGTCCCACTTCAGGCGCGCACTGCCGCCCCAGGTTTCCAGGTCGGAGAAGTTCTGGCCATCGGTCGAGACTTCATCGCGGTCGAAGTTCTCGACCAGCTGGTTGGTACCCGGCTTGAGGATGTTGGCGCGGAACAGGCGCGCGGTGCCGTTGAGCTTGCGCTTGTGCAGGTTGAACAGCGCTTCGACATCATCGCCTTCGTACAGGAACTGCACGCGGGCGGCGGCTTCGTCATAGCCTTCGAAGCCCTGCGCCGGTGCGCCCTGGCGGGTGTTGGTGACCCAGTCGTCGCGGCGCTGGTACAGCGCGGAGACGCGGGCCGACCAGCGGTCGGTCAGCGGGCCGCCGTAGGCGCCCTGCGTGTTCCAGGTGTTGTAGCTGCCGTAGGCGACCTTGATGTACCCGTCGGCATCCTGCGAGGGACGCGCCGAATCGAACTTCACCACGCCGGCCGGGGTATTGCGGCCGAACAGCGTGCCCTGCGGGCCGCGCAACACTTCCACACCGGCCAGGTCGAACAGCGGGAAGCCCTTCAGCAGCGGGCTTTCCTGCACCACGTCGTCATACACCAGCGACACCGGCTGCGAGGCATTGAGGTCGAAATCGGTGTTGCCCAGGCCGCGGATGTAGAAACGCGGGAAGGCACGGCCGTAGGACGATTCGATGTTCAGGCTGGGCACACGCGCCGACAGGAAGCGGATGTCATCGCCGGCCGAACCGAGCACGTCGAGCTTTTCACCCTGGATCGCCGAGATCGAGACCGGCACGTCCTTGGCGTTTTCGACGCGGCGTTGTGCCGTGACCTGCAGCGTATCGAGGGCAACCGGATCCTTGGTGGCGGGGGCATCCTGGGCTGCGGCCGTCAATGGCAGCAGGGCGGCAAGAGCGACAACGAGCGGGTGCACGGACGGGAAACGGCCGTGGGCAGTGCGGTTCGGGAACATGGCGTTTAGGCTGTGTTGGGAGGGGTGGTGGACCGGCGCTACCAGACAATTGTTGCAGTACAGCAACAGAGCCGCAAACAACCGCTATTCATTACCCCCTTCCGGGAGCGCGCGTTGTGACGGCGGTCGCGGCCCGGCATCCCCCGTCACGGCCTGAATGCCCTACTCCGCTGTCCTGCCGGTCCCGACAACGCTTCGGTATGCTGGCGGCCCTCGATGCCCATTCAGTTGCCACGCCGATGACTTCACTGCGCCGTACCCGCCTGACGCTGTCCGTTGCCCTGCTCGGCCTGCTGGCCGGCTGTGGCGGTGATCCCGTGCGCCCGACCCCGCCGCCGGCGGCCGTTCCGGTGACGCCGGCCAAGCCGGTCAAGATCGGCATCGCGCTGGGCGGCGGCGCGGCCAAGGGCTTCGCCCACATCGGCGTGATCAAGATGCTGGAGGCCAACGGCTTCGAGCCGGTGGTGGTGTCCGGCACCAGCGCCGGCAGCGTGGTCGGCGCGCTGTATGCCAGCGGCATGGACGCGTTCCAGATGCAGTCCAGGGCGGTTGCCCTGGATGAAGCCAGCATCCGCGACGTGCGCCTGTTCTCCGGCGGCCTGGTCCAGGGCCAGAAGCTGCAGGACTACGTCAACGCGCAGGTCGACAACCGCCCCGCCGAAAAACTGAGCAAGCCCTTCGCCGCGGTCGCCACCCAGCTGGAAACCGGTGAGCGCACGGTGTTCGTGCGCGGCAATGTCGGCCAGGCGGTGCGTGCGTCCAGCAGCATCCCGGGCGTGTTCGAACCGGTGAAGATCGGCAAATACAACTACATCGACGGCGGCGTGGTCAGCCCGGTGCCGGTCGATGCGGCGCGCCAGCTCGGCGCGGACATCGTGATCGCCGTGGACATCTCCAGCAAGGCCAGCGGCAAGGCGCCGACCGGCATGCTCGGGATCGTCAACCAGTCGATCTCGATCATGGGCCAGCGCCTGGGCGAGCAGGAGCTGGCACGCGCGGACGTGATCATCCGGCCCAAGGTGCTCGACATCGGCGCCGCCGATTTCGGCCAGCGCAACAACGCGATCCTGGAAGGTGAGAAGGCCGCGATGGCGGCGATGCCGCAGATCCGCGCCAAGGTCCAGCAGCTGCAGAAGGCGCGTGCTGCCGCGCTGGCCCCGCCGCCGCCCAAGCCGAAGTGCGATGAGCCTTCGCGCGTGGGCCGGCTGATGGGGCGCAAGGAAAAGTGCGAGGGCTGAAGCCCCGCCACCGGTAGAGCCGACCGTTGGTCGGCTGCTCCTGGCTCTGGTCTCCACGAAGCCGACCAACGGTCGGCTCTACCGTGCGATCGGGAGGGCGATCCGCGTCATTCCAGCTGCGACAACGGCAGCGCGCGGAAGTCCTTTACGGTGCGCAGCACGAAGCTGGAATTGACGTCGGCCACGCCGGCGGCATTGAGCAGCTTGTCGAGCAGGAAGCTGGAGAAGTGCTCCAGGTCGCGCACATAGATGTGCAGCAGGTAGTCCATGTCGCCGGTGAGCGCATGGCAGGCCACCACCTCATCCCAGATCAGCACGCTGTCGGCGAACACGCCGATGGCGTGCTGGTCGTGCTTCTCGAGCTGCACCCGGACGAAGGCCTGCAGGCCGAGGCCGATCTGGCGCGGCTCCAGGCGCGCGCCATACCCGGCGATGACGCCCTCGCTCTCCAGCCGCTGGACGCGCCGCAGGCAGGCCGACGGGGACAGATTCACCCGTGCAGCCAATTCGGCATTGGTCGCGCGGCCGTGTTGCTGGATTTCCGCCAGCAGGCGCAGATCCGTGCGGTCGAACTGGGCAATTCCGGTCATTGCTGCCCCGCAACATGAGGTGGACGCAATGATCTTGCGCCAGAAGGCCATATCCGCGCAACTTTGCAAACCTCTTGCGCGCGCCCTGCCCTAGGATCGTTAGATGACTTCCCAGGAGACCACCACGATGGAAACCGCCACCGCCCCGCGCCGCGTCGAACACCAGCAGACCGACAAGGGATACGTGCCGGTGTATACCACCGCGATCGTGGAACAGCCCTGGGACACCTACACCGCCGACGACCACGCCACCTGGAGCACGCTGTACCAGCGCCAGCGTGCGCTGCTGGAAGGCCGCGCCAGCAAGGAGTTCCTGCACGCGCAGGACGAGATGGGCATGAGCGCGCACATGATTCCGCGCTTCGACCAGCTCAACGAGGTGCTGGGCGCCGCCACCGGTTGGACGCTGGTGGGGGTGGAGGGGTTGCTGCCGGAACTGGATTTCTTCGACCATCTGGCCAACCGCCGCTTCCCGGTGACCTGGTGGATCCGCCGCCCCGACCAGATCGACTACATCGCCGAACCGGACATGTTCCATGACCTGTTCGGGCATGTGCCGCTGCTGATGAACCCGGTGTTCGCCGACTACATGGCCGCTTACGGCCGCGGTGGCGTCAAGGCGCATGCGATCGGCCCCGAGGCGCTGCAGCACCTCACTCGCCTGTACTGGTACACGGTGGAGTTCGGGCTGATCAACACCGACGAAGGCCTGCGCATCTACGGCGCCGGCATCGTGTCGTCCAAGGGCGAATCGCTGTACTCGCTGGAATCGGCCGCGCCCAACCGCATCGGCTTCGACCTGCAGCGGATCATGCGTACCCGCTACCGCATCGATACGTTCCAGAAGACCTACTTCGTCATCGACAGCTTCGAGCAGTTGATGGAGGCGACCGCGCCGGACTTCACCCCGATCTACGCGGCACTGGAGGCCAAGGACCATCTGGCCGCCGGTGACGTGCAGGACGGCGACACGGTGTTCCAGAAGGGCACCGGTGAAGGCTGGGAAGACGGCGGCGACGTCTGATCGGTAGAGCCGACCGTTGGTCGGCTGCCGTTCGCGCGCCATTGCCGCGGGCGGGTTGGATGTGGAGCAGCCGACCAACGGTCGGCTCTACCCGCTGGTGTGGCCTGCTTCAGAAGGAAGCAGGCGAAGGCTGGAAGACGGCGGCGATGCCTGATCGGTGGAGCCGACCGTTGGTCGGCTGCCGTTCGCGCGACAGTGCAGCGGGCGGCATGGATGTGGAGCAGCCGACCAACGGTCGGCTCTACCGGGGGATGGATTGAGCTCTGTTAAGGTCTTGGACCTTCACGTGCCGCTGTCCAACGCCATGCCCCTGTCCGCGTTCCGCATCCAATCCATCCACTTCGACGCCACCCACGTGTACCTGCAGCTGGCAAGCGGCGCGCAGGTGGGTGAGTTCCTCACGCGCAACCCGCGGCTGGAGAAGGCGTCGGCGAAGCAGCGTGCACAGTGGGTGTTGACCGACGACGGCCTCGGCACGAACTGGCCGGCGCTGTCGCCGGCGTCGGCCACCGGCATGGTCTACGTGCTGGACCTGCTGTGGGATGCGCGCTACGAGCACGCGATGCAGCGGCTGCACGCTCTGGACTGGAGACTGGATGCGCTGTCAGCGCAGGACCAGCTGCTGGTGGCGTTGTGGCGGATGGAGGCGGACATCAACAACGGCGGCTTCATGCAGTTCCTGTGCAACTGGGGCGACCCCACCTGCCAGCTGGCCCTGCAGGGGCTGCGTGCCATGGGTGCGGACCAGACCCATGCGGCGCTGGCCGGCATGCGCGGGCTGCTGGATCGTTTTGAGGATGATCCGGCGGTGACCGAGTTGAGCGATCTGTACGAGGCGATGACGCCTGCGGAGCAGGACGCGCTGGAGCAGTTTGAAGAGGCGTACTACGCAGGGCCCGATGACCTGGCCAGGCTCGGCGTGCTGCATTTCGGGCCGGAACCGGATGCAGGCCCGCAGCCGTGAGTACGCCCGGTGCCGACCCCCGGTCGGTACCTACCGGGGATAGGCCAGCAGCACCACCAGGTCATCGTCGCCCACCTGCTGCAGCGCGTGCAGGCTGCCGGTGCGGGTCAGCAGCGCGTCGCCTGCCGCCACGTCGTGTTGTTTGCCGTCCAGCACATAGCTGCCACGCCCGCTGACGATGTAGTAGATCTCGTCCTTGTGCTGCGGGTGCAGGCCGATGCCGGCGCCTTTGTGCAACACGCGCTTGCGCAGCACGAACGGCAGGTCGGTGTCGTCGGCGAAGAACGGATACGCAGTGGTGGGGCCGGCGCCACCATGCGGACCAGGCTGGGTGATCGCGATGTCGCGCTCGTGCACCACGCGCGAGGGTTTGGATGCATCCGCGCCCTGCCCTGCACTGCGCACGTCGCAATCGATATCGCGTTTCAGCGCGGGTTTCAGCGTGGGCTGCGACGCAACCCAGTCGCGCACGACCAGGCATGCCACGGCATCCGCACCGGCGGTGCTGAAGTGCGTGCCATCGGCCTTGTTCTGTTCGGGCACGAACAGGAAGTACGGCCGCGCGCCCTGCTCGCCCAATGCGCGGATCCAGCGCGTGGAGCTGTCGTTGAGGTCGATCAGCGCGACCTGCTCGCGCGTGGCCAGCTGCTTCATCGCCTGGGTGTACAGCGCATGGGTGTCCAGCAGTGAGCCGAAGTCGTACAGCAGGCGCGCAACCGGGGTGATCAGCACCGGCGTGGCGCCCTTGTCGCGGGCCAGCTGCACGTAGCGCAGGAGGTACTGCGGGTACGCACTGCCGGGCTCGGCGTAGCGCGTGGGGTCTTCGAACTTGGCGTCGTTGTGGCCGAACTGGATCAGCAGCACATCGCCGCGCTGGAGCTCGGCGGCGATGGCGTCCAGGCGTTTCTCGTCGATGAAGCTGCGCGTGCTGCGGCCGCCCTTGGCGTGGTTGCGGACCTCCCACACGGTGGGATCGAGATAGGTCTGCAATGCCTGCCCCCAGCCGGCCTGTGGCGCGCGCTCCGGGCCGTACGCGGCGGCGGTGGAATCCCCGGCAATGAAGATGCGGTGTGGCGCGCACAGCGCGCTGGGGGCGGCGAGCAGCAGCGACAGGGACAACAGCAAACGCAGCATGGTCATGCTCCTGGGTGGAGAGCTGCCGGCCAGCGGCCGGCACTACCGGGCAGATGGGGTGCCTGAATGACAGATGGGCGCCCAAGGGCGCCCATCGTCTGCCCGCGTGGGCGCATCGTTCGGTGGTGTCGCTTACCGAGCTAGCCAACCGCCATCAACCGGCAGCACCGCGCCGTTGACGTAATCCGAGGCGCTGGAGGCCAGGAACACGGCGGTGCCGCCCAGGTCTTCCGGGGTGCCCCAGCGTGCGGCCGGGATGCGGTCGAGGATGGACTTGTTGCGGTCCTCATCGGCGCGCAGCGCGGCGGTGTTGTCGGTGGCCATGTAGCCCGGGGCGATCGCGTTGACGTTGATGCCCTTGCTGGCCCATTCGTTGGCGAGCAGTCGGGTGATGCCGGCGATGCCGCTCTTGCTGGCCGTGTACGACGGCACGCGGATACCGCCCTGGAAGGACAGCATCGAGGCGATGTTGATGATCTTGCCGCGGCCCTGGGCGATGAAATGCCGGCCGGCGGCCTGCGAGATGAAGAACGCGGACTTGATGTTGACGTTCATCACGTCGTCCCAGTCCTGCTCGCTGAAATCCACCGCGTCGGCGCGGCGGATCAGGCCGGCGTTGTTGACCAGGATGTCCAGGCCGCCCAGGCCTTCGATGGTTTCGCGGATGACGCGCTCGACCGGCTCGATGCTGATCAGGTTCGCTTCGATCGCCAGGCAGCGGCGGCCCAGCGCGGTGATGGCCGCGATGGTCTCGGTGGGCGGCTGGATGCCGGCCACGGCGACGTCGGCACCGGCCTGCGCCAATGCGACCGCGATGCCCTGGCCCAGGCCGGTGTTGCCACCGGTGACGAGGGCGACCTTGCCTTCCAGACTGAACGGATTAGCCATTGCGTATGTAGTCCTTGTCCAATGCGTAACAGACGCCGACGGCGCGATGCCGACGGCGCGTCGGGGTCACTTGAGCTGGCAGATGTCCAGCACGTGCATGTCGGTGTAATCCAGGTTCTCGCCGCCCATCGCCCAGATGAAGGCGTAGTTGCTGGTGCCGGCGCCCATGTGGATGGACCACGGCGGCGACACGACGGCTTCGTTGTTCTGGATGACGATGTGGCGCTGCGCGTCCGGCTCGCCCATGAAGTGGTACACGCGGTCGTTCTGGCCCAGGTCGAAGTAGAAATAGACTTCGCTGCGGCGGTCGTGCAGGTGCGGCGGCATGGTGTTCCAGACGCTGCCCGGCTTGAGCACGGTCAGGCCCAGCAGCAGCTGCGAGGACTGGCAGGTCGCCGGCACGATGTACTGGTAGATGGTGCGCTCGTTGCTGGTTTCCAGCGCGCCACGGTCCAGGGCCACGGCGTCCTTGATCGACAGCGCCTTGGTCTCGAAGCGCGCATGCGCCGGGGTCGAGGCCAGGTAGAACTGCGCCGGGGTGGCGGCGTCATCGGACGCGAACACAACGTCTTCGCTGCCCATGGCCACGTACAGGCCATCCTTCGGCCCGAGCTTGAACACGGTGCCGTCCACGGTGACGGTGCCGCTGCCGGCGCCGACGTTGATCACGCCCAGCTCGCGGCGCTCCAGGAAGGCATGGCCAGCGGCCGAGGCGGGTTCAGTCTGCTTGGGCAGCGAGACCGGGCCGTTGACCGGGGCCGCACCGCCGAGCACGAAGCGCTCGTAGTGGGTGTACTTCAGGGTCACCGCATCGGCGTTGAACAGACCATCGAGCAGATACAGATCGCGCAGGTCGTCATTGCTGGCGCCCTTGATGGCGTCGGGATGGGTGGCGTAATGGGTCTTGCAGTACATGGCGTCTCCAGAGCAGGGGTGGGGCGATGCGTCGGCCCCGGCACGATTTCAGGTGATTGTAGCCAGTTGGTAAACCGGTGTCATTTTGCAGCGCACGATAGGCCGGGTGGCCCGCGGACGGGAGTCGGGACGGGAGGCGATACGACCGGGGGAGGCGACACCACAGAACAAGGGTGACGACAGAAGAAGCGTCACGACCGAAGAAGCGTCACGACCAACGGTCGTGACCTACCGGGGATTGACGCCTTGGGGGTCAATCCTCGGGCGGCTGGCAGGAATCGCGCACGATCAGGTGCGGGCGCACGCTGGCGTGCTGCATCACGGCCTGGCCATCCGGCTGGATCAGCATCGCGGCGGCGGTCCGGCCGGTGTCGCGGGTATGCCGGCGCACCGAGGTCAGCGATGGCCACAGGCGCGAGGCCAGCGGGCTGTCGTCGTAGCCGATGATCGAGAGCTGGCGCGGGATGTTGATGCCCGCGCGCAGCGCGACCTTGTAGATACCGGCGGCCATTTCATCGTTGCCGGTGAAGATGGCGGTCGGGCGCTGCTTGCCCAGCAGCAGCTTCTCGGCCGCGGCCACACCGGATTCGAAGGTGTAACCGGCCTCGACGATGCGTGCCGGCGGCAGCTCGATGCCGCGCTTGGCGAGCGCATCGATGAAGCCGGCCGTCCGCTCGTGCGCCGAGCGGTACGCGCTCGGGCCGGTCACCAGGGCGATATCGCGGTGGCCCAGCGAGAGCAGGTAGTCGGCTGCTTCGGCGGCACCGTCGCGGTCGTGGGTGACCACCATCTGCGAGGTATCGTCCAGCGGCAGCGAGGCGATGCGGGTGAAGCGGCAGCCGATTTCATCGAGCATGTCGACCAGCGCCTGGTCTTCGGAAGCACGCGGCACCAGGATCACACCGTGCAGCTTCTGCTGCTGCACGAAGCGGCGCACGCCGTCGATGTAGCCGGGGCTGCGCGAATCGCAGGGATGCACGACCAGCTCGAAACTGGAGCCGCGCAACGCATCCAGCGCACCGTACTGCATGTCCACGATGTACTGCGCGGTCGGGTTGTCGTACACCATCCCGATCAGGAACGAGCGCCGGAACGCCAGGCCGCGGGCCAGCGGGTCCGGCGTGTAGCCGACCTCGCGCATCAGTGCTTCGACCTTCTCGCGCGTGTCCTTACGCACCAGCGGCGAGTTGTTGATGATGCGCGAGACGGTCTTCTTGGATACCCCGGACAGACGCGCGATGTCGTTGATCGTGGCGGCCTTGCCTTTGGTCAATCCGTGCGGCGACGGATCGGTTTTGCTGCGCAATGACATGTCGTTCAAACCGGGGATGAGTCAAGGGATTCTAGCGGGGAGCTCAATCGAGGGCGCGGTAGCGGAAATTCCGGAACTGGACCTTGCCGTCACCGGCAGCATAGAGCGCCGGCTTCAGGGCCAGGAACTTGCCCGCGACATTGTGATGGTAGCCGGAGACTTCCATCTGAACCGGGTACTTCTGCCAGGTTCTGCCGTCGGTGCTGGAGTGGATGGTGACGATGTGGCGGTTGTTGGTCACCCGCAGCCACAGCTTGCCGCCGGTGGCGCTGGGGGCAAGCCGGGTGGGGCGCTCCTCGCCGTAGCGGTGCATGATGAACTTCTCGCCATTGCTGCCCACGCCCACGTACAGGCGGTCGCTGTAGTAGAGCAGGGCACCGCCCACCGCGCCCGGGGCGATCTCCATCTCGACCTCGAACTGGTAAGCCTTGTCGCCGGCGATGGCCGTCAGCGGCGAGCTGTCGCGCGGGGTTTCGCCCTTGCCCTGCAGCTCCATGCCCTTGCCGGTGAAGGCCAGGCGCTTGTACTCGTCCTGGGCCGGGTTGAAGAACGACCACTGCGCGCCGAGGGTCTTGCCGCGGAAGTCATCGGACAACGCCATGCCGTGCTGGCCCACCGAGGTACCCGACGGCTTGGCGAGCGGCTGGCCGAGGTCGCCGCCCTTGGCCACGAACCAGCCATCGGCGGTCCATTCGATCGGCTCCAGCAGCGCTTGGCGGCCCAGCGTCCAGTACCCGTTCTCGTAGCCGTGGTACATCATCCACCAGCGCCCGTCGGTGCCTTCGATCACCGTGGCATGGCCGCGCGACCACCACGGCTCGGCGGCCGACCGGGTGCGCATGATCGGGTTGTTCGGCGCATTCACCCACGGGCCGTGGATCGAGCGCGAGCGCGCGGTGATCACCATGTGCCCGGTCGGCGGGCCGGCGGTGCCACCCACGGCGGTGGTCATGTAGTACCAGCCATCGCGGAAGTTGATCTTCGGGCCTTCCTGCGCATAGGCCTCCACATCCCAGCTTTCCGGGTATTTCCAGCCGTCGTAGACGTGCCTGGGCGTGCCGACCACGCTCAGGCCGTCATCGGCCAGCTGCACGTAGTCGCCGCCACTGAGGAACAGGTAACGCTTGCCGTCTTCACCCACCGCGTGGCCCGGGTCGATATAGCCGCCCAGGCTGATGTCGATCGGCTCGCTCCACGGGCCCTTGATGCTGTCGGCCCAGACCACGAAGTTGCTGCGGGTCTCGCCGGTACGGGCGGGGAAATAGATGTAGTAGCGGCTGCCGTGCTTGACGATGTCCGGGGCCCAGATCGCACCGACATTCCTGGTGATGGCATGGCCCAGCGGCTGCCAGTTGACGAGATCGCGCGAGTGCCAGATCGGCAGGCCGGGGTAGGCATCGAACGAGGACAGGGTGAGGTAGTAGTCCTCGCCATCCTTGAGCACCGAAGGGTCCGGGCGATCACCGGCGAACACCGGATTGAGGAAAGTGCCGTTGCCCAGATCGGCCTGGCGCTGGTTCTCGATCCCGCGCTTCCAGTTGGTGGCCGGCTCGGCGGCGTGGCCGGCGCCGGCCAGCAGCAGGCAGGCGGTGGCGAAGCTCGCCAGGGTCTTCCTCAGGTGCATCGTCTCTCTCCCTTGAACGTATCGTGGGCCAGGCGCGCTCAGCGCGCCCCGGTCCCGGCAAGACGCTGTTGCCAGCGTGGGTACTCGGTGGTGATCAGGGCCTGCGGCCAGGTGCCGTACCAGTGGTAGCCGGTGCGGCGCTCGCGCGGAATCTCGTCGAACGTGGCCACGCGCTCACCCTCGCGGTTGGCCAGCAGCACGGCGCTGTCGTGCAGGTCGTGGAAGCGACCCCACAGCAGCGGGGCGCCGGCGTCGGCGACCAGGCGGCGGTCGACCGTGGTGCGGTGGAACTGGAACTGCGCCGGGGTGGTTTCGAAGGTCTCCAGCCGCCACCCGGTCAACGCATGCGCCTGGAACCACGCCATCGCGGCGTTGACCGAGGCGACCACCTCCGGCGCGGGATCCGGGATCGACATCAGGTAGCGGACCACGCCGACACTCTCGTCGGTGACCAGCGCCGGCAGCTCGAACGTCCGGCCCTGCGCGGGCAGCAGGGTGGTGCGGTCGTACTGGCCGGCCCAGATCGTCGGCACGCCGTCCTGGCGCACCTGCAGTCGCAGCAGGCAGGCATCGCCGGCGGTGACGGCGGCGTCCACGCGGGCACGCTGATCGGCAGTGATGAACCCGAACACCGGCTCGCGCTGGATGCGCCGCAGCGTGGTCAGCACGCCACGGGTGACATCGTCGGCGAAGGTGACGTGGCCGTGGTACGAGGTGCGCGACGGCACCGAATGCGGCCAGCCGCCACAGGTCGGGATCTGCTCGGCAAGGATGAAATCCAGGCCACGTACCGCTGCGTCGCGGTAGCGCGCATCGCCGCTGCGCGCGAAGGCCTCGGCCAGGTAGTCGACCTGGGTGTAGACGTTGCGGTTGTCGAAGCTGCCGCCGGGCGTGGCCTGGTCGGCCAGCACCTGTGTCTTGGCGGCATCGTCGAGGATCCGCTGCGGATCCTGGTTGACCGCCCAGCCGCCGCCATGGCGTTGCAGGGCGACCAGGTTGTCGGCGATCTGCCGGTACTGACCGGGGGACCAGCGCGGGTAGTCCGTGCCGTGCCCACTCTGCCAATGGTTGATGCCGTCCTGGAAGCCCCGCAGCGGGATGTCCTGGCCCTGCGCCATGACGGCGCAGGGCAGGGCGATCCACAGCAGGGCTGCCAGCCGCCGCACGCTTACGCGCGCAGCAGGGCGGGCAGCCACAGCGACATTTCCGGGAAGAAGGTGACGATCAGCAGCACGCCCAGCGCGGCGAACCAGAACGGCCAGATCGAGCGCATGCTCTCACCGACGCTGATCTTGCCGATCGCGGTACCGATGAACAGCACCGAGCCCACCGGCGGCGTCACCAGGCCCAGGCCACCGGTCAGCACCAGCACCAGGCCGAAGTGGATCGGATCGATGCCGTAGGCCTTGGCCACGGGCAGGAAGATCGGCGTGCAGATCAGGATCATCGGCGCCAGGTCCATGAAGGTGCCCAGCAGCAACAGCATCACCACGATCATCAGCAGCACCATGAACTGGCTGTGCGCGAACGACTGCAGGAAGTTGACCGCGGCCGACGGCACTTCCAGATACGCCAGCAGCCAGCCGAACACGGCTGCGGTGGCGATCACGAACAGGATCACGCCCGTGCTGCGCGCGGCATGGGTGACCGTGCCGAGGAACTCGCGCCAGTCGAGCTGGCGGTACAGCACGGTGGTCACCAGAAGCGCGTAGACCACGGCGATCGCCGCACTCTCCACCGCGGTGAAGATGCCCGCGCGGATACCGATGAAGATCAGCGCGACCAGGCCGAGGCCGGGCAGGGCCGAGACCAGCCGCAGCAGCACCGCGCGCCAGCCCGGGAATATCTCCACGCCGTAACCGCGGCGGCGTGCCACGAGATAACCGGTGATCATCAGGACGACCGTCATCAGCAGCGCCGGCACGATGCCCGCCGCGAACAGATCGGCGATGGACAGGCCACCACCGGCCGCGGCCGAGAACAGGATCAGGTTGTGCGACGGCGGCACCAGCAGCGCGACCAGCGCGGCGGTGATGCTGACGTTGACCGCGAAGTCACGGTCGTAGCCGCGCTTGACCATCTGCGGGATCATCGTGCCGCCGACCGCCGAGACGTCGGCGATGGCCGAACCGGACACACCGCCGAAGAACAGCGAGGACAGGATCGAGACCTGGCCCAGGCCACCGCGCATGCGCCCGACCAGCGAGGACGCCAGTGAGATCAGCCGTTCGGAGATGCCGCCGCGCATCATGATTTCGCCGGCGAAGATGAACAGTGGAATGGCGATCAGCGAGGCCGAACCGGTGCCGGCGGAAATCTGCTGAACCAGCACCAGCGTCGGCAGATCGAGGTACCACAGGGTGGCCAGGGCGGCGGCGGCGAGCGCGAACGCGACCGGCACGCCGAGCAGCAACAGCACCGCGAACACGGTGAAAAGAATCGTAATACCCATGACTCAGCGATCTCCCTCGGCAACGGCATCGGCCGGCCGTACGGCCAGCGCCATCTGGTTCACGGCGAAGATCGCCATCAGGGCGCCACCGATCGACAGGGGCAGGTAGTTGATGCTCTGCGGCAGGTGGGCGCCGGCGGCCTTGATGTCCAGGCCGTCCATGAGCAGCACGGCTGCCCACCAGGCGATGACCACGCCCAGCACGGCCACCACCAGCGCGGCGAATACATCGACCGCGCGGCGCAGGCCCGGTCCCATGTGCGCGGCCAGCAGGAAGAAGCCGAAGTGGCGGCGGGTATGCACGCCGGTGGCCGCGCCCAGGCTCATCGCGGTGGCGAGCAGCAGCAGCGTGACCGGCTCGGTCCAGCTGGGCGAATCATTGATCACGTAGCGGGCGAACACCTGCCAGCCCTGCACCACCACCAGGCCCAGCAGGGCGATGACGGCAATGTAGATCGCCACATCGGCGATGAGGTTGAGCAGGCGCTGCGGCGCGGTGGGGGTGATGACGGTTTCGGAAGTCGAGTCGGACATCGCGTCGGGGCCTCAGGCGAAGTCGCGGATGCGACGGGTGAGGGCGGCCAGCTCCGGCTGCTGCAGGTAACGCTGCAGCAGCGGGTCGGCGGCCTTGCGGAAGGCCGGCATGTCGACCTCGTTGAACGTGATGCCGAAGTCGGCGACGGCCTGGCGCGCGGTGCTTTCCGAGGCATCCCACTGCTCGCGCATCACCTGCACCGATTCACGCGCGGTCTCGATCACCAGGGTGCGGTCGGCCGGGCTCAGCGCATCGAAGCTCTGCCGCGACATCAGCAGCACGTCCGGCGCGTAGGAGTGATCACTCTGCGACCAATAGTGCGCGGCCTCGAAATGACGGCTGGAATGGAAGCTGCGCATGTTGTTTTCCGCACCGTCGATCATGTGCGTTTCCATGCCCGAGAAGGTATCGCCCAGCGACATCGGGGTCGGGTTGGCACCGAGCAGGCGCATCAGCTGGATGAAGATGTCCGAAGACGCCACGCGCAGCTTGAGGCCGTGCAGGTCCTTGGGTTCCACGATCGGGTGCTTGGTGTTGTAGAAGCAGCGCGCGCCGGAATCGTAGATCGCCAGACCGACCAGATCACGGGTTTCAAAGCCCTGCAGCACCGTATCGGCGACGCCACCATCAAGGGCGCGGCGCATGTGCGCCACCGACTCGAACACGTACGGCAGGCACAGGCCCTGGGTCAGCGGAAACGCGTTGTTGAGCGCGCCGGAGTAGACGCGGGTGATGTCGATGGCGCCAAAGCGGGCCATGTCGATCGCCTCGGACTCACGGCCCAGCTGGCCGGAGTGGTACTGGCGCAGCCGCAGCCGGCCGCCGGTTTTTTCTTCCAGCGTCTGCCCGATCCATTTCACCGCAGTGACGGTGGGGTAATCGGCGACGTGGACGTCGGTGGCGGTCAACAGCTGCGCACCGGCCGGTGCGGCGTTGGACGACCGCGAACAGGCCGTCAGCGCGGGCGCGGCAAGCGCGCCCAGACTGGTAGCCAGGAAACTTCTGCGAGTGAACATCTGCGCCCTCCCAAGCGTGCTCGCCATGTCCGCGCGGTCAACCGGCGGCGATGGCCTTGCAGGTAATGTCGCCGTAACCGACGAAACGGATCAATGCTTCCTGGCCCACGGCGATGTCGTGGATGCCGGTGGCGTTGCCACTGGCGATCAGATCACCCGCCTTCAGCGGTCGGCCACGCTGCGCCGAACGGGCCAACGCGAACGCGTAGGCAGTGCGCAGGCCGCCGGGCAGCAGGGTGGCGCCACCGGTACCGACCACCTGGCCTTCGATGCGGGTCTCCGCACGCAGGTCGGCGTCGTCCAAACGGGTCCAGTCCGCGATTTCGGTGCCCAGCACCAGGCCGTTGTTGTTGCCGAAATCCGACACCACCACGCGCGGGCCGAGCTTGTTGATCGTCGCCAGCGGGCTGCTCGCGACCTCGACGCCGATGAAGAGCCTGGCGGGCAGTGCCTCGGCTTCTTCCGGCGTCCAGTGCAGCTTGTCCGCCGGAGCGTCTTCCTGCAGCTGGATCACATACTCGGCTTCAACCGCGCCGAAGCCACCGACGAACACAGGAATCTCGACTGTTCCACCGGTAGCATTCCAGAGCTGGCGCGCGAAGATCGGGCCCAGCAGGCGGTCATCGCCGGACCCGTCGCGGCGTTCGGCAGCGATGTAGCCGACCTTCCAGCCGACCACCTGGTCGTCCCACAGCGCGATGGCCTGGTCCTGTACCTGATAGGCGGTGACGAGGTCTTCCGGGATGGTTCCCGGGAAATCCGGCAGGGATTGGCCGTGTTGGCGGGCGCTGACGAAGTGCCGGGCGATCTCGCCCAACCCCTGGTCGGGCAGGTCCTGTTTGCCGTGGTCGTTGCTCAAGCGGGTCTCCCGGAAAAATTGTTGCACTGCCAATCGACAGCGGTTGGATGAGCTGTATATGGTAAACCGGTGTCATTGGCAATGTGCAGCGCATCAGAAGCGCTGCCGGTCAGGCACGATGCCTGTTTCCTCTACCGGAAGGACGTCCCCGGATGCGCCGTTGCCTTGTGTTGCCTTCGTTGATCCTCCTGCTGCTGGCCAGCGGCCTGGCGCCTGCGGCCGAGCGCGCCGTCCCGGAGACCGAACCCGCCGCCGGGGCACCGGACCGCATTGCACTGTGGCCGGAGGGCCAGGTGCCGGGCGAATCGGGCCCGGCCACGGTCCCCCACGTGATCGAGCGCAGCACCGATCCCGCACTGCCGGACCGCTACATCGACAACGTCAGTGCGCCTTATCTCGTCGTGTACCGGCCGGCACGCCCGAACGGCAGCGCCCTGCTGGTGGTGCCCGGTGGCGGCTACCAGCGCATCGTGCTGGACAAGGAAGGCACCGCCCTGGTGCCGGCCTTCGTGGAGCAGGGCGGCGTGACCCTGTTCGTACTGCGTTACCGGCTGCCTGCAGGCCGCAGCGATCGGCAAGCGGCACTGGCCGACGCGCAACGCGCGATGCGGGTGATCCGCGCGGATGCCGCCCGCTGGCAGATCGATCCGGCACGCGTCGGGGTCATGGGCTTCTCGGCCGGCGGACACGTCGCCGCGCGGCTGAGCAACGGCTTCGATGCCCCGGTCTATCCCCACCGCGATGCCATCGATGCACTCAGCGCACGCCCGGATGTCGCCCTGCTGATCTACCCGGTGATCGACATGGGCACGCATGCGCATACCGGCTCGCGTGCGCGCCTGCTCGGACCGCATCCGGATGAGGCGCTGCAGCGGCAATTTTCGATGCAGGAGCAGGTCCGCATCGATACGCCGCCGACCTTCCTGGTGCATGCGCAGGACGACAACGTGGTCCCGGTGCACAACAGCCTGGTCTACTACCAGGCGCTGCTGCGCGCCGGCGTCTCCACCGAAATGCATCTGTTCCCGTCCGGCGGCCATGGCTTCGGCGTCCGCATCCCGGCCGGTCTGACCGTCGCGCAGTGGCCCGGGCTGGCCCTGCGCTGGATTCCTTCGCGCCATACGGAGCCTGCGCGCCATGACTGATTCCCCCGCCGATCTGCAACGGCGTCGTTTCCTGCGTGACAGCGCGCGCTATGCCGCGATGCTGGGTGCGGCCAGCCTGCCGCTGCTGCCCGCCTTCGCCGGCGTGCCCGGCCCCCGCCACGATGCCGCGCCGCTGGCACGCGTGCGCAGTGGTCGCGTGCGCGGACAGCTTGAGCAGGGCATCCACGTGTTCCGCGGCATTCCCTACGGCGCCGATACCGCCCCCCGGCGCTTCCAGCCGGCCGTGCAGGAATCGGCCTGGCGGGGCGTGCGTGATGCGCTGGCGTACTGCCATGCCGCGCCGCAGGGCGGCAGCGAAGGGCCGGGCAGCGAAGACTGCCTCTACCTCAATGTGTGGACCCCGGCGCTGCGCGATGGCGGCAAGCGCCCGATCGTGTTCTACATCCACGGCGGCGCCTACAACAACGGCTCCGGCAGCGACCCGCTGTACGACGGCAGCGCGTTGTGCCGGCGCGGCGACGTGGTCGTGGTCACGGTCAACCATCGCCTCAACGTGTTCGGCTATCTGTACCTGGCGCAGCTGGGCGATGCGCGGTTCGCCGATTCCGGCAACGTCGGCCAGCTCGATCTGGTCCAGGCGCTGCAGTGGGTGCGCCAGCATGCACACGAGTTCGGCGGCGATGCGGGCAACATCACCGTGGTCGGCCAATCCGGCGGCGGCGCGAAGATCGCCACGCTGATGGCGATGCCCGTCGCGCGCGGCCTGTTCCAGCGCGCGTGGACCATGAGCGGGCAGCAGGTGACCGCCGCCGGCCCGCGTGCGGCCACCCAGCGCGCGCAGATAGCGATGCAGGCGGTCGGCGCGGCCGACGCCGAGGCGTTGCGCACGATGCCGATGGAAGCGCTGCTGGCCGCCACCCGTGCGCGCGACCCGTCGCGCGTGGAGAACAGCAGCCTCTACGTCGGGCCGGTGCTCGACGGGCGTTCGCTGCCGGTGCATCCGTTCTGGCCGGAGGCGCCCGCGCAGTCCGCCGGGATTCCGATGGTGATCGGCAACACCCACGATGAAACCCGCGCCTTCCTCGGCAACGACCCGGCCAACTTCGCCCTCACCTGGGAGACGCTGCCGGCCAAACTGGAGAAGGAACAGTACGTGGACCTGCTGCCGTCGGTGGTGATCGCCGAGTACCGCCGCCTGTATCCGCACTACACGCCGTCGGAGGTCTTCTTCGCGGCCACCACCGCGGGCCGCTCCTGGCGGGGCGCGGTGGAGGAGCTCGAGGCGCGTGCGCGCCAAGGCGCACCGACCTGGGCCTATCAACTCGATTGGGGCTCGCCGCTGGACGGCGGCAGGTTCGGAGCCTTCCACACGCTGGATATCCCGCTGGTGTTCGACAACACCGACCGCCCCGGTTCGCGCACCGGTGACGGTGAAGAGGCCACGCGCGTGGCGGCCACGATGAGCGAGGCGTTGATCGCCTTTGCCCGCCATGGCGATCCGAATCATGGCGCACTGCCACGCTGGCAGACCTATTCGCTCGCCCGCCGCGAAACGATGGTGTTCGATGCCACGTCGCAGCAGGCCGACGACCCGCGCGGTGGCGAGCGCCGTCTCTATCAGCAGGCCCCCTTCATTCAACGAGGCACGTTCTGATGCGGTGTACTTCCTGGCTGCTGGGCAGCGCGCTGTTCGGCCTGATCAGTGCGGCGCAGGCCGCGGTCGACCCGGCGGTACTGGATCGACCCGCACCGACGCCGATCCGGGCCAGCAAGATCGTGCTGGTCGGCGATTCCACCACCGCCGTGCAGGGCGGCTGGGGCCCGGCGTTCTGCGCGCGGCACGTGACCTCGTTCCTGACCTGCACCAACCTGGCCCGCGGCGGCCGCAGCACCTACAACTACCGTGCCGAAGGATCGTGGGCGTTGGCCGGGGCGGAGATGCGCACGCCCGGCTATGCCACCACCTGGGTGCTGGTCCAGTTCGGCCACAACGACCAGCCCGGCAAGCCGGGCCGCTCCACCGACCTGCAGCGCGAGTTCCCGGACTACCTGCGCCGCTACGTGCGCGAGATCCGTGCCGCCGGTGCGCAACCGGTCCTGCTGACACCGTTGACCCGCCGCCAGTTCGCCGATGGCGTGCTGATCGATGACCTGGCGCCGTGGGCCGAGGCGGTGCGGACGGTGGCGCGCGAGATGGAGGTGCCGCTGGTCGATCTGCACGCGCGCAGCCGTGCGGTGGTGCAGGCGCTGGGGCCGGTCGCCGCCATGCCGCTGGCACAGGCGGCCGCCACACCGGCGCAGGTCAGCGCGGCGCTGGGCGGTACCACCGTGGGTGCGGCGCCCGTGGCGGGCGCACCCGTCGCGCAGAACAACGCGGTCGCCGAGCCGATGGGGCAGGCCAAGCTCGCTTTCGATTACACCCACCTCGGCCCCGACGGCGCGGCGCTGTTCGCCACGCTGGTGACCGAGGAACTGGCCCGGCAGGTCCCGTCGTTGCGGCCGCTGCTGATCCCCTGATCGATAGGCGAACGCGAAGATTTCTTTCGAATGGATTGCTACGTCGGCGATCGTGGGTCGATTGGATGTGATTCAGGTCAAACACGCTGTTCACCAGAATCGCCTAGACTCGAGGCATGCAAGACCAATGCAACCCGTTTCCGCCGTTCCATGGTCGTGATCGATTGATCGCTGCGGTCGACCATGCCGTCCAGCACGAGCACGCGCACCAGATCGCCGCCACGCTGCGGGCGGCGTTGCGCGAAGCAATCGCCGACAGCCGCATCCAGCTACCGGCCTGCGTGCACCACCCGATCGAGGATCACTACGCCCGCCGCGAGCTGTACCGCAGCCCGGTGCACGGCTACAGCATCGTCGCGATGAGCTGGGGACCGGGCCAGGGCACGCCGCTGCACGACCACAGCGGGTTGTGGTGCGTGGAGGGGGTCTGGCTGGGCCAGCTGGAGATCACCCAGTACCAGCTGCTGGAGCGCGACGGCGAGCGCTTCCGTTTCCGCCCGGAGCCGCCCGTGCTGGGCGACTGCGGCAGTGCCGGCAGCCTGATCCCGCCGCACGAGTACCACACCCTCCGCAATACCAGCGATGACGACCTGGCGATCTCGGTGCACGTCTACCAGGGCGAGATGACCCGCAGCGCGATCTTCGAGCCCGAGGCCGACGGCTGGTACCAGCGCCGCGTGCAGGTGATGGAAACCGACGCGGCCTAGCCCTCCGCTCGACCGGGCGGCGGCGTGGCGCGCATCATGCGCGTTCCACCCGTTCCCGATGGTCCGCCATGCCCACGCTGCCGTTCCAACAGGTCAATGTCTTCAGCCAGGATCCACTGCGCGGCAATCCGCTGGCCGTGGTGCTGGAGGCCAAAGGCATCGACGACACGCGGATGGCCGCATTCGCACGCTGGACCAACCTGAGCGAAACGACCTTCCTGCTGCCGCCGACCGATCCCCGGGCGGACTACCGCGTGCGCATCTTCACCACGCTGGAAGAGCTGCCGTTCGCGGGGCATCCCACCCTGGGCAGCTGCCATGCCTGGCTGGCGCATGGCGGCATGCCGAAGGGCGAGGACATCGTGCAGGAGTGCGGGATCGGCCTGGTACGCATCCGGCGCAGCGAGACGGGTCTGGCGTTCCTGGCGCCGCCGCTGCTGCGGGGCGAGGCGTTGACGCCGGACCTGCGCGAGCGCGTCCGGCGCGGCCTGGGCGTGGCGACGGAGGACGTCGTGGATGCGCGCTGGGCGGACAACGGCACCGGCTGGCTCGCGCTGCGGCTGCGTGATCGTGCGGCGGTGCTGGCCGTCCAGCCGGACTATGCGCGGCTGGAAGGCCTGAAGGTCGGTGTGTTCGGACCGTGGCAGCCCAGCGATGGCGAGGAGGCCCAGTACGAGAGCCGCGCCTTCATCGCGGGCGACGGCGCGCCGGAGGACCCGGCCACGGGCAGCCTCAATGCGGGCATCGCGCGCTGGCTGCTGGCCACCGGCGAAGCGCCGGACCGCTATGTGATCAGCCAGGGCACGGCGATCGGCCGCGCCGGGCGGTTGCGGGTGGAGCGCGTGGGCGATGCGCTGTGGATCGGCGGCGACTGCGTGACCTGCATCGAGGGGCAGGTCACGCTGTGAGCCAGGGCGGCCATGCCTGGCATGGTGCTACCGGTCCAGCGTCACCACGTTGTTGCGCTGGGTCACCTCGGCTGCGCCGTCGGCCTGCACGACGCGCACCTGCCAGCCGTTGCGGTTACCGGCCGGCAACGGCAGGCGCACGGTGGCGGTCTTCGGCACCAGATCGCTCGGCGCGGCCAGGCCCGGAATCTCCACCCGGGCCAGCTCACGGCCCCTGGCATCTTCCAGCACCGCCACGCCCACACCGGTGGCGACATGGCCCAGGCTGTGCACGGTCACCTGCACCTGGCCGTCCTCCACGCGCACATCGCCCCGCCCGATGCCGAGGTCGGCACGCTGTTCGACCGGTGTCCCGGCCTGCACCAGCTCGAACTCGAACACCTGGCTCTGGCCCGGCGCGAAGCGCAGCGTGGTGGAGGCACTGCGTTCCAGGGTGAGATCACGCGTGGTGGCCTTGCCGTCGATGGTGTCATCGCCGTCGCGGTCCACGCCGCTGGTCATCCGCCACTGCCCGGCGGTGACATTCCAGGCGCTCATCTCCGCGTCCACCGCGTGCCTGCCCAGGTTGTAGGCGATCACCTTGAAGCGGTCCGGCGAGGGCGCATGCACCAGCAGCGCGACCTGCTCGGCCGCGTCCGGCTGGGCGAAGCGCCAGCTCACGGTGTGGCCCGGCCAGCTCTGGTTGCGTTTCAGCGCGATGCCGCCCAGCCGCGCACGCTGCAGGAATTCGCTGGGCGCTTCGACACGGTCGGACCACCAATGACCCTCGGTGTTCATGTACTCGCGCTGCGCCTTGGCCTGGATGCCGTCGGCGTGCAGGGCTTCCAGGTATTTCTTGTCGCCGGTGGCCTGCCATGCCATCAGGCTGGCGAAGCCGGTGCTGCCACCGTCGGCATCACGGATGAAACGCGGGTTCCACTCGGCACCGCGGCCCAGGGCCTCGACATAGTTCTCGCCCAGGTTGGACAGCGCCCCCGGCCCGCCACGTTCGACGCGGTAATCCAATGCCTTGAGGTACTTGTCATCGCCGGTCCAGCGCCATGCCGCCCAGAAGGTATGCATGATGTCGCCGCTGCCCGAGCCGTTGTTCAACTCACCGCCGCGGGTCTTGCCGGTCGCCCAGTGGATCTCGTTCGGCAGCGCCCAGCGGCCCTTGTCGTCGGTGTAGGCATGGGCGAGGTAGCCATCCGCCAGCCCGGTGACCAGCTTGCGGCCGGTCGGATCGGCGTTGTACTGGCCGATCAGGAACGCCGGGTGCAGCACCGGGAAGGAATACGGCTTCTGCCACTGCCAGTTCGGTTCGCGGTAGACCTTGTTGCCGCCGAACCAGTTGCTGGAGAACAGCAGATGCCCCTGCGGGTTGGGCAGGATGATGCGTTCGTCGAAGGCCTTCACCGTTTCCATCAGGCGCTCGACGGTGAGCGGATCGCCCCAGTTGAGGTAGAGCATCGCGCTGTTGGTATTGATGCCCTCCTCGTAGGAATGCAGCTCATCGGTTTCGATCGTGCTCAGGCCGTTGCTGAACATGCCATTGCGGTAGACCGCATCGGACAGCGCGGTCAGCGAGGCATTGAGCTTGTCCGGCTGCACGCCCATCAGCGCCAGGCCCGGCCACTGCTGGGTCAGGTCGGAGTCGTCGGAGATGCCGCCACCGAAGTCGCCATAGGCGATCTGGCGGTTGTCGATCCACCAGTCGATGAAGCGGCGCACGTACTTGAGGTCTTCGGTCTGCGCGAACGCCCACTGCGGCACGCCCTTGGGGGCCTGCGGCGGGGTGAACGACGGTTTGCCCTGGCTGTTGTAGCTGATGTAGTTCCAGTACAGCCGGCCGAGTTCGTGGTCCGGATCGACCCGCAGCAGGTCGCTGAGATCGGCGTACACGCGCGCGTACAGGCGCTGGCGCTTGGAGGTGGTGTGCTCTTCGACCAGGAAGCCCCAGTTGTCGCGGACCTGGTTGAAGCGATCGGCCAGATGCTCTTTCTTCGCCTCCTCGCGATCCTTGTAGACCATGCGGATCTCGGCACCGTCCAGCGAGGTGGCGTTGAACCCGGGGGCGGCCGAGGCGATGGAGATCCACAGGCTGTCGGCGGCGAGGATGCGGTCGCGCAGGTCCAGCCACAGGGTGCGCTTCTGGCCCGGCTTGACCGAGACCGACACATCGATCATGTCGCGCGCCGGCCAGATCGGATCCTTGATGCGGATGTTGAGCGGGATCAGGCCGTCCTGCGTGGCCGGCAGCTCAAGCGCGGGCAGATCGATCGCCACGCCGTCCAGGCCGTCGTGCATGTTCTCCCAGCTGTGCGCCCAGCTGCGGATCAGCGGCTGCGCGGCCGGTGCGTCGCTCACGCCGGAGGGAATCAGCACGTGCACGATCGGCAGCGGCTGCGCGGGCAGCGTGTCGGCCGTGCGCTTGCGTGAGCCGGCGCCCTTGGGCAGCGCCATCACCGTGCTGCGTTCGGCCGCCGGGTAGCGACCGTCGATGTACGCGCGCAGTGCCGCGATGTTGGTGTAGTCCGGCAGCGCCTGGCTGTCGATCAGGTAGCGCTGCTTGACCGTGCCTTCCGGTTCGGCCGCATCGCTGACCTGGTAGGCCCAGATTTCCTGGATCGGGGTTTCCTGCGCCGTGTTGCGGAAGTGCAGCACGCCGCCCGCCTGCGCGGGAATCGCGTTGACGCTGCGGACGACGCCCTGCGGACGCTCGAACAGCGCCTGCGCCGGCTGGCCATCCACGCTGTGGCTGAGCCCGCCGAAGGCGGCGCCGCGCACTTCGATGCGGTTGACGGTCTCACCGGCCGGCAGGGTCAGGTCGAGCTGCTGGCCGCCGTCGACATAGGTGTTCCAGTCCGGCAGCTGGAAGTAATCATTGCGCCCCGGCAGGCGCGAGCGGTTGTAGACGCCCGGCCAAGTCGTTTCGGCGATGCCGTCGGTGGCCTTCCACATCCACTGCTTGTGGTCCTTGGTATCGGCGAACTCGACCTTGCGGATCGTGGTGATCGGTGCGCTCAACGCCGGCGGCGGGGCAGCGTCCCAGCCGTGGCGATGGCGCCAGGCGCGCATCGGGTCCGGCCCGGCCACGGCGGTGGTGGGGGCGGCATTGCGGGCCAGTGCGGCCATGCCGGCCGGATCGAGCAGGCGGTCGTAGACGCGGATCTCGTCGAAATCGCTGCCGCGCAGGAAGTTGTAGCGGCTCTGCACCTGGTAGGGCGCCATCACGCGCGCGGCCAGGCCGAGCTGGTCGAGCGCGGCGTCGTAGTCGGCCGTGGTCTCCTGGCGGGCGACCTCCCTGCCGTCCACGTAGAGGCGCACGCCGTGGTTTTCGTCCCAGCCGAAGGCGATGTGCTGCCACTGCTGCGGGGAGGGGTTCTTATCGAGTTTGAACGACACGCGCGTGCGCGCCAGGTTGGCATCGGTGACGAAGGCATCGAAGCCGTGGCCGTTCCAGTCGATGCGCAGCCAGGCCATGTCCCAGCTGCTGTGGTCGGCATAACCGACCCGGAAGATCACGAACGGCGCTTCACCCACCGCGTAGCGCGCGCGCCAGAAGAAGCCGAGCGTGCCGCGCTGGGCCTGGATGTTGCCCGGTGCGTTCCAGGACAGCACGCCGTCGTCGGCCCATTCGATCGCACTGCCGTGGGCGCCGTCGGGCACCCGCTTCACCTTGTCCACGAAGTTCGGGACCGGGTCGCCCGCGGCAGTATCGGCCTGCAGGCCCTGGTCGGCCGACACGTGGAACAGCAGCTGCGGCGCGGTCTGCGCCCAAGCGGTGCCACTGCCCGCGAGCAGCAGCGCCAGCAGGCTGGCGGACAGGCGGGAGGGGCGGATCGAGGCGGCGACAACGCGATGCATGAGACCTTCCTTTCGACAGCAGAAACAGTACAGCGGAACCAGCAGCGGGGGTCAGCCGCTCACGGTGGCCTTCCGCCCCGGCACCGCGCCCGCCATCCCGGAGAGAAGGACGGGGACGGGCCCGATGGCGGTGGCGGAAGACGCAGCACGGTCAGAACTTGTAGCGCAGGCCGAGGTAGTACTGGCGGCCGGTGTGGGTGTAGCGGTCCGGCAGCGACAACGCCGAATCGACATAGCGCTCATCGGCGGTGTCGAGCAGGTTGATCGCCTCGAAGGTCAGCGAGAGATTCTTGTTGACCTTGTAGGACATGTTGAAGTCCACGTTCTCCACGCTGTACTTGCCCTGCACATCGGCGGTGGCGAGCGGGTTGCCGTCCAGGTCCCACACGTTCTCCTGCGAGAGGATGGTGCTGATGTATGCGTCGCGGTAGCTGGTGGAGACACGGGCGCTGAAACGGCCGTCGTCGTAGTACAGCGTGGCGTTGTACGAGTTCGGCGAGAGATTCAGCAGGTCGTTCTCGGTGTACGTGGTGACGATCGTGCTGCCGGTGCCGGAGCTGAACATGTACTTGATCTTCGACTCGACGTGCGTGTAGTTCAGCTGCACGCCGAAGTTCTTCCAGAAGCCGGGCAGGAAGCTGAAGGGCTGCTGGTAGGACACCTCATAGCCCTTGAGTGGGCCGCCCGGGGTGTTGAAGTAGCTCTGCACGTTGAACACGGTGTCCGGGCTGAAGCCGGTCGGCAGCAGATCCAGCGAGTAGCCCATGTCCGCCCACGTGGTGAGCAGGCGGGTACGCTGGACGTAGCTCTCGATGTCCTTGTAGAACAACGCCGCCGACAGCAGCGCGCCTTCGTCGAAATACCACTCCGCGCTCAGGTCGTAGTTGGTCGAGCGGAACGGGTCCAGCTTGGGGTTGCCCAGGTTGATCGAGTAGCTGCGGTCGTCATCGAAATGCGCGGTGGGACCACCGCTGACGCTCGGCGACAGGTTGGACAGGGTCGGGCGGGCCATGGTCTTGGCCGCGCCGAAGCGCAGCACGAAGGTATCGCTCAGATCCCAGGCCAGGTTCAACGAGGGCAGCCAGTCGTCGTACTTGTGGCCGACCCGGGTGCCGACCTGCAGGCGCTCGCCGGGATCGGCGGTGGCGCTGGCCACCCCGAAGAATGGTTCGCAGGCCGAGGACAGATCGTTCGCGTTGGTGGCGGTACACGGCGCATAGCCATCGGCGGTGATGCGGGTCTGCACGTAGCGCACGCCCAGGTTGCCGCGGAACGCGCGGCCCAGCAGGTCGGTGTTGAAGTCCAGCTGCAGGTAGCTGCCGTAGCTCTTCTCGTTGACGTCGAAGTTGTTGTTGGACGCACCGAAATGGCCGACGCTGGCCAGGCGGTAGTCGCCGCCCAGCGCACCGGTGTCGCAGTTGCAGTAGATGTCCAGCAGCTTGGCGATCTGGTTGAAGTCCGGCACCAGCCAGGCGTTGGGCAGGTTGCCGTCCATGCCCTTGCCGAAGCCGCTCAGCGTATCGCTCAGGTCCCCCACGGTCACACCGCCCGGCAGTGCCTGCGACAGGCGCCCGTAACTGATGTTGCGGTATTCCTGCGTGCTCATGTCGTAGTCCTTGTAGGCCAGACCGCCGCGCAGGGTGAAGGTGGGATTGATGTCGAAGGTCAGGTCGACCTTGGCCGTGTCGAAGGCGTTGTCGACGTACTGCGGGTTCAAGCGCACTTCGCTGATGTTGCCGCCGCGCGCGGTGCCGTTGGCATTGACCGGGGTGCTGCCGTAGCCCAGCCACTTCCAGTTGTCGACCGCATTGAGATCGAACGGGAAGGACATCGCCGGCACCTTGCCGTTGCGCATGTCCAGCACGAAGCCATCCAGGTTGCTGTTGTCGAAGCTGACCATCGAGAAGACCGGCCGCTCGTAGTTGGACTCGGAATGGCCGACCACCGCATCCAGGCGCACCGCATCGTTGAAGCGGTGTTCCAGGTTCAGGCTGAACTGCTTGAACTCGGTGCTCTCTTCGATCGCGGTGGATTCGGTGCGGAAGTCGACGTTGTCGAACACGCCGTAGGTGAGGCGGTTCTGCTCATCGGCCTGCGCCTCGCGGACCACGATCTGGGTCTTGCCGCCGTACTGCGCGGTGCGGTGCAGGTTGGCGCCGATCGAGTCTTCGCGCACGTTCTTGTCGAGCTTGGAATACAGCATGTCCAGGTTCAACTGCGTGTCGTCGCTGACCTTGAACTGCAGCGCGCCGGTGACGCCCAGCCGCTCGATCTCGTGTTCGGTGCGGATGTAGCGCGGGTAGCGCGGAATCCACGCGTTGGTCGCGGTCTCGTAGGCGGCGATGTTCCCGGCGGTCGCCGCGGGGCGATCCAGGCCGGGGCCGCAGTGGGTCGCATCGATGCCATAGCTGCCCCAGCCGTTGCTGCGCGCCTGGTTGGCGGCGCTGCCGACACCGGCAGCGGTTTCATTGGCCAGCGGATTACGCGGGGTCTGCGGGTCGTAGCCGGCCGGGCTGCAGAAGCCGTAGGTGCCGTTGTTGGCCGCGGTGCTCTGATTGGAGTTGCGGTAGTTGCCGTGCTCCCAGCGGACCGGGTTGTAGCCTTCTTCGAAGATGGTGCGCTTGCTGTAGGCCACCGACATCAGCGCGCCGACCCGGCCATCGGCCCAGGTGTTGCTGATCAGGCCGGAGATGCGCGGGTCCTTGTTCCTGGACAGCTCGTTGTAACCGTACTGGCCACCGAGCGAGGCCTGGAAGCCCTCGAAATCGAACGGGCGCGAACCGCGCAGATCGACCGTGGCGCCCAGCGAACCCTCGTCGGTCTGCGCCGACTGGGTCTTGTTGATCTTGACCCGGCTGAACAGCTCCGAGGCGAAGGTGTTGAAGTCGAAGCCGCGGCTGCGGTTGACCCCGGTGGTGCCGCTGCCGGCGGTGGAGAGTGCTTCCAGGCCGTTGATGCGCACGCGGGTGAAGTCCGAGCCCAGGCCGCGTACCGAGATCTGCTGGCCTTCGCCGCCTTCGCGGTCGATCGAGACGCCGGCGATGCGCTGCATCGACTCGGCCAGGTTCAGATCAGGGAACTTGCCGATGTCCTCGGCGTAGATCGCATCGACCTGCTCGACGCTGTAGCGCTTTTCATCCAGCGACTGCTGCAGGCTTTCGCGGTAGGTCGCTTTGACTTCGACCTTGTCCAGGTCCACCGCGTTGAGCGCGGCAGCCTGTTCGGGTGTCTGCTGGGCAGCGGCGCTGCCGGCCGCGCCCTGCAGCGCGAAGGCGATCGAAACCGCGAGTAAGGTAACCGGTGTCTTCCTGCGGATGTCCTGTCGTTCCATCGTGTGTAAGCCCCTCCCAGGGTTCGCCGCCATGCGACCGTGATGTTGATGAGTCATGACGTCCGGCCTCCTCCGGAGCGTCCATCGCGCGTGGCCGCGGTGACACCGCTGGTCATCCGAAACGTAACAAACCCTTCACGCGGCGGCATCTTGCGCCGCAGCAGCGCGTGCATGTGTTGGCGAGGGTCGGGATGGCAACGATGGCGTCGCGCGCGCAGCCGGCGGCGTGATTGCTCACGCCGCCGGTGGGTACTGCCGTTGAATCAGAACTTGTAGCGCACGCCGAGCAGGAACTGGCGGCCGGTTTCGGTGTACTGCAGCGGCAGCTGACCGGTCGCCGGCGAGTAGACCCACTCGTCGGAGGCTTCGTTGGTCAGGTTGATGCCTTCCAGGCTCAGCTCGAGCTGATCGCTGATCGTGTAGCGGATCGACGCATCCAGGACCGTGGTGCCGGTCATGCCGTGGTAGCCATCGATGTTGAAGCCGGTTTCGGTACCCGGTGCCTGGGTCAGGTAGTCATCGCGGTTGGTCGCCGAGACGCGGCCGGAGAAGACCTTCCCTTCGTAGAACAGGGTGGCGTTCCAGGACGACTTGGACAGACCGGTCAGGTCGGTCTTCATCACCGGCTGGCCGGCAGCATTGAGGTACTGGATCTGCGATTCCACCCAGGTGTAGTTCAACTGCACACCGAGATTGGACCACTTGCCCGGCAGGAAGGTGAAGGGCTGGGTGTAGTTGGCTTCCACGCCGTGCAGTTCGCCACCGGGGGTATTGACCGGTCGGCTGTAGGTGAAGTCATCGGCCGGCGAGGCACCGGTGCCGATCAGCAGCGAGGCGGGCAGGCCGCTGTCGGAGTACGGACGCACTTCGCGGGTGGTCTGCACGAAGCTCTCGATGTCCTTGTAGAACAGGCCGATGCCGGCCATCGCGCCTTCGGCGAAGTACCACTCGAAGCCGAGGTCGACGTTGGTCGCGCGGATCGGTTCCAGGTCCGGGTTGCCGCTGGAGATGGTGCGTGCACCACCGGCCACGGCCACCGTGGCGCCAGGCGTCAGGCTGCCCAGGCCCGGGCGGCTCATCACCTTGGCCGCGCCGAGGCGGATCAGGAAGTCCGGGCTGACTTCGGCCACCAGGTTGAACGAGGGCAGGGTGTCGTTGTAGGTGCGGTTCTCCGTGGTGGAGACCGTGCCGGTGGCCAGCGTGGACAGGCCGGTGGAGCTCTGCTTGGTGCGCACGTACCGCACGCCCACGTTGCCCGACAACGGCAGCGCGCCGATCTCGGTGGAGAACTCGCCCATCAGGTAGGCGCCGCGGTCCTTTTCTTCGACGCTGCGGACGTTGTTGGCGCGCGGGGCGACGGCGAAGATGCCGCTGTTGCTGTAGATGTCGAACTGATCGGCGATCGCGTTCAGATCCGGCACCACCCAGTTGGACGGGCTGCCGTTGATGCCCTTCAGGCCGGCCTGCTCGGTCATGTCCACCGGCACGATCTTGGTGCCGTCGGCGAAGTTGGGCACGGCCAGTTCGCTGGCGCGGCGCAGTTCGGTGGTCTTGAAGGTGTAGTCCTTGGCGAGCACGCCGCCCTTCAGGCGGAAGCCGGGGCTGATGTTCCAGTTGAAGTCGATCTGGCCGGTATCGAAGTCATTGTCCACGTACTGCGGACGCAGGCGGATTTCCGCCAGTTCCCAGCCCGCGGGGTTGGTCGGGTCGATGCCGTAGTTCAGCGTCGGGAACCGGCTGTTGCCCCGGTAGTCGTAGCTGTAATTGTCGACGTCGTACTTGTCCATGATGATCGTGGTCTGCACCGGGTTCTCGTGCTTGGAGCGCGAGATGCCGACCTTGCCGGACAAGGTGAAATCATCACCGAAGCGGTGCTGGCCGTTCAGGCTGAGCTGCTTGAACTCGGTGCTCCACTCGTCATGGCGGTTTTCGGTGCGGATATCGACGTTGTCGAACTCGCCGTAGACCAGTGCGTTGTTCTCGATCACGCCGTTCTTGACGATCATCGCCGGCTTGCCGACCAGGCGCGGCGTGGTGCTGGTGCCACGGCTGAAGGAGATCGCCTCGATGTAGTGCTCGTCGCGGGTGGCGTCGATCTTCGAGTACAGCGCGTCCAGCGAGATCTCGGTGGCGTCGCTCGGCTTCCACTGCAGGGTGCCGGTCACGCCCAGGCGCTTCTGCTCATGCTCCATCTGCACATAGCGCGGGAAGCGCGGGTGGTAGACGTCGGCCGAGCGCGCGGCGGCGAACGGCGAGGCGGCGTTGAAGTTGCCGTTGCTCGGGCCGTTGGCCCAGCGGCCGGTGTTGGAGCCTTCTTCCAGCGCCTGGCGCTCGGAATAGGCGACCGACAGCAACGCACCGAAGGTGCCGTCTGCAAAGGTATTGGAGATCAGTGCGGCCATGCGCGGGTCGGCCTTCTCGGCCATCGCGTTGTAGCCGGCCTGGCCGCTGGCGGCAAAGGTGAAGCCGTCATAGTCGAACGGGCGCGCGGTGCGCAGGTCGACCGTGGCACCCAGCGAGCCTTCCTCGACGTCCGCCGAGGCGGTCTTGCGCACCATCAGCTGCGAGAACAGGTCCGAGGCGAACACGTTGAAGTCGAAGCCACGGCCACGGTTGGTGCCGCCGCTCTGGTCGCCGGCGCCGACGGTGGTCAGCGCTTCCATGCCGTTGATGCGCACGCGGGTGAAATCCGGGCCCAGGCCGCGCACCGAGATGTTGCGGCCTTCGCCGGCTTCGCGGGTAATGACCACGCCGGGGATGCGCTGCAGCGACTCGGCCAGGTTCAGATCCGGGAACTTGCCGATATCCTCGGCGACGATGGCGTCGACCACGCCGGCTTCGCCACGCTTGATGTCCAGCGCCTTCTCGACACTGGCGCGGTAGCCGGTGACGGTGACGGTATCCAGCTCGGTGGGGTTGGTGGTGCCCGCATCCTGGGCCAGCGCGGTACCACTCAGCGCCAGGCCGATCGACAATGCGAGCAAGGTAACCGGTGTCTTTTTCTGCGTGTTCTGGACTTGCATGTTTTCCCTCTCCCAAGGTGCTACATGAAACAGCTATCCAACGACATGTCAGTGCAATGACACCGCTGGTCAGGGCGGACGTTAACAGCCCGTTACTGATCCGGCATCTTGCACCGCAGCAGACTTTCAATGTCCCGCAGACGCTTGCAGGACAGTGGTTCCGACATTCGGGACAGGTGGACGGGGCGACGTCCATCGCTAGAATGACACCGCTAGCCATTGCTGCTGGACGTCCTCGCGGCGTCCGCGGCCCTCACAAGGATCCAGGACCATGAGTCGTGTTGTCTGTTTCGGAGAGTTGTTGCTGCGCATGAGCGCCCCCGGCCGTGAGCTGCTGCTGCAGCACCCGCAGTTGATGGTCCACGCCGGTGGCGCGGAAGCCAACGTCGGTGTCTCGCTGGCCCACCTCGGGCATGCGGTATCGGCGGTCAGCACGGTGCCGGCCAACCCGCTGGGCGAGTACGCACTGGGCGAACTGCGCCGGCATGGCGTGGACACCACGGCGGTGCGCCGCACCGACGGCCGCATGGGGCTCTATTTCCTGACCACCGGTGCGGTCCAGCGCGCGAGCGAAGTGGTCTACGACCGCGCCGACTCGGCCTTCGCCAACAGCAGCGCCGCCGATTACGACTGGGACACGCTGCTGGCCGGCGCCGACTGGCTGCACCTGTCCGGGGTCAGCCCGGCGCTCAACCCGGCCATGGCCCAGGCCACGCTGGCGGCGGCGCGTGCCGCCTGCGCGCGGGGCGTGAAGGTGTCGTTCGACGGCAACTTCCGGCCGTCGCTGTGGGCGCGCTGGCAGGGCGATGCGCCCGGCATCCTGCGCGAACTGTTCGCCTGCGCCGATCTGCTGTTCGCCGATTACCGCGACATCGGCGTGGTGCTCGGCGGCGAGTTCGAGCAGGCCGATGTGCGTGAGCGTGTCGATGCGGCCGCCGCACAGGCCTTCGCCGCGTTCCCGCGTCTGCAGTGGATGGCCTGCACCCAGCGCACCCCGCACAGCGTGGACAACCATGCACTCGGGGCGATGCTGGTCGGCCGCGATGGCACCCGCGCCGTGGCGCCGACCCGCGAGATGATCGGCATCGTGGACCGCATCGGCGGGGGCGATGCCTTCGCCGCCGGCATCCTGCATGGCATGATGCGCGGCTTCGCGCCGGACATGATCGTGCGCTTCGGCCTGGCCGCAGGCTGCCTGAAGCACTCGATCCCCGGCGACTTCAACCCTGTCAGCGAGGCTGACATCATGGCCCTCACGGGCGAGGAGCGATTCGATGTCCGGCGCTGATCCGCGCGTACGCGCAGTCCTGAAACTGGCCCCGGTGATTCCGGTGTTCACCCCGGAAAGCGTCGAGGACGCCGTCGAGGTCGCGCGTGCACTGTTCAACGGCGGCCTGCCGGTGATCGAAGTGACGCTGCGCACGCCGATGGCGATGGACGCGATCCAGGCGATGGTCGAGGCCGTGCCCGATGCCGTGGTCGGCGCCGGCACCGTGCTGACCGCCGCGCAGATGGAGAAGGTCAAGCAGGTGGGCGGGCGCTTCGCGGTGTCGCCCGGCGCGACGCCGCGGTTGTACGCGGCCGCACGCGATACCGACCTGCCGTTCCTGCCGGGCGTGGCGACCTCCTCGGAGCTGATGCTCGGCCTGGAGCACGGCCTGGATACGTTCAAGTTCTTCCCGGCGGTGCAGGCCGGCGGCGCGGCCATGCTGTCGGCCTGGAACGGCCCGTTCGGCGATGTGCGGTTCTGTCCGACCGGCGGCATCAGCGCGCAGACCGCGCGCGATTTCCTGCACCTGCCCAACGTGCTGTGCGTGGGCGGTTCCTGGCTGACCACGCGGGCGCTGCTGCAGGCCCGGGACTGGGCCGGCATCGAGCGGCTCGCGCGCGATTCGGCCGCGCTGGTCGGCTGAGTCCGCATCGCCTGCCGCCTCAGTGGCGGCGGGCGGTCGCGCCGACGCGGCGATACAGGGTGCTGCGGCTGATGCCCAGCGCGCGTGCCGCCTGGGCAACATTCCCATGGCTGGCCCGCAGCGCGTCGCGCATCGCGGTTTCCGTCATCGCCTCCAGGCCCTCGGCCGTGGACGGCAGCACCGGCGCGCGCACGGTCTGCAGATAGGCGGGCAGCATCCCGTGCCGGATCTGCTCACCTGGGTCACTCAGCGCCACCAGGGTACGCAGGCAGGAACACAGCTGCCGCACATTGCCCGGCCACGTGTAACCCGCCAGCGCGTCGAGCGCGGCGGCCTCCAGCTGCCGGCCCTGGCCGAGCCTGTGCCACAGACCACGCACCAGTGCCGCACGGTCGGCGTGCTCGCGCACGGCAGGCAGACGCACGCTGTGGTCGGCGATGCGGTAGTACAGGTCGCTGCGGAATTCACCGGCGTCCATGGCCTGGTCGAGATCGCGGTGGGTGGCGCAGATCAGGGCGAAATCCAGCTGTACCGGTTTGCCGCCGCCCAGCGGTGACAGCGTGCGCTCCTGCAGTACCCGTAGCAGGCGCGGCTGCAGCGCCAGCGGCATGTCGCCGATTTCATCCAGGAACAGCACGCCGCCTTGGGCCTGCCGCAGCAGGCCGGTGTTGCCGCTCTTGCGCGCACCGGTGAAGGCACCTTCCTCGTAACCGAACAGTTCGGCTTCGATCAGGCCTTCGGGCAGCGCCGCGCAGTTCACCGCGACGAACGGCTTGTCGGCGCGTGCACTGCGCCGGTGCAGCTCACGCGCGAAGACCTCCTTGCCGGTGCCGGTCTCACCCTGCAGCAGCACGGGCAGCTGTGCGTCCAGCACGCGGCAGGCGCGGTCGAGCACCTGCTGCTGGGCCGCGTCGAACAGGGGCGTGGCATCGGCACGCACGGCGGCGGCGGCGGCACGGCCAGGGGCTGCCGGTGTCGGGCGGGCAGGCAGGGCCGAACGCACGCGGGTGCCGCCCGCCGGCCCCAGGTGCCCGTACAGCGCGCGCCCCTGGCGATCGACCAGCGCACCGTCATCGTGCAGCCGCGACAGCGGACCATCGAACAGCGCCTCGTAAGGCGCCCTGCCGATGTCGCCGTGGTCCAGACCGAACAGGGCCAGCCCGGCGCGGTTGGCGGCCACCAGGCGGCCATTGCGGAAGCCCAGCACCCCTTCGCGCGCGGTGCCGAGCAGGCCGGCGTCATGATGCAGGCGCACGACCTCGCAATCGCCCAGCCCCGCCTCGAAATAGCGGTGCTCGATATGCGCCACCGCCTGCCGCGCCAGCACGCGTGCATGCAGGTGCTGCTGGCGCGCGTCGCCGGAGATGTCGAGCACGCCGACGCGCTGCCCGTAGGGATCGAAGATCGGCGTCGCCGAACAGGTCAGGATCGCGTGCGGGGCGAAGTAGTGCTCGCCGCCCCGGACCTCCACCGAGCGGCCTTCGACGATGGCGGTGCCGATCGCATTGGTACCCACCGTGGTTTCATCCCAGCGCACCCCCGGCATCAGCGCCACGCGCCCGGCCTTGTCGAGAAATCCCGGGTTGCCCTCGGCATCCAGGATCCAGCCGGCCTCGTCGGTCAGCAGCGCGATGCTGCCGGTCGCCGCGATGTCGGCCGCCAGCCCGTCCAGCTCCGGCCGCGCCAGCCGCCACAGCGTTTCCTGGCGCTGGCGCAGCTCGCGCAGGCGTGCGTCCGGCAGCGGCTCGACCTCCGGCTGCGCGTCCACCGACAGCCCGCCGCGCTGGCAGCGCTGCCAGGACTGCAGGATGGTGTCGGGCACGATCCCGACCGGCGCCGCGCCACGCTCGAAGAACGAGCGTCGCGCAGTGCCGACACGGTGCTGGAGCGGACGCTGGGACACCTGGATTCTCCAGTGTCGCAATCTGCGACAGTTGTAGCGGGGCCTGTTCCGATAAACACCACACCCGGCGTTACCGCGCAATGACCTGCCGTGGTGCACCGCATCAGTTTGCGGCCCGCTTTCCAATCGGCGCGCCGGGTCATGCCTTGCCGCACTGCACCACACCGAACCTGGCATCGTCCTTGCGGCAGGGGACAGACCCTTACCGGGCCTGTCCACTGCCATCCGGAGATGCACCCATGAATGCCGTCACGTCCGCCAAGCCGCACGCCACCGATCCGCAGTCCATCTTCAAGCCGCGCTACGGCAACTACATCGGCGGGGAGTGGGTGGCGCCGCGCAGCGGCCAGTACTTCGAGAACACCACCCCGGTGACCGGCAAGGTGTTCACCGAGGTCGCCCGCTCCAACGCCGAGGACATCGAAGCGGCGCTGGACGCTGCTCACGCGGCCAAGACCGCCTGGGGCCAGACCTCGACCACCGAGCGCGCCAACATCCTCAACAGGATCGCCGACCGCATCGAGGAGAACCTCGAGCTGCTCGCCCATGCCGAAACCTGGGACAACGGCAAGCCAATCCGCGAAACGCTCAACGCCGACGTGCCGCTGATGGCCGATCACTTCCGCTACTTCGCCGGTGCGGTGCGCGCGCAGGAAGGCAGCCTGTCGGAGATCGACAAGGACACCATCGCCTACCATTTCCACGAACCGCTCGGCGTGGTCGGGCAGATCATCCCGTGGAATTTCCCGATGCTGATGGCGGCGTGGAAGCTGGCGCCCGCGCTGGCCGCCGGCAACTGCGTGGTGCTCAAGCCGGCCGAGCAGACACCGGCCTCGATCCTGGTGCTGATGGAAGTGATCGGCGACCTGCTGCCCAAGGGTGTGCTCAACGTGGTCAACGGCTTCGGCGTGGAGGCCGGCAAGCCGCTGGCCTCCAACCCGCGCATCGCCAAGATCGCCTTCACCGGCGAGACCACCACCGGCCGCCTGATCATGCAGTACGCCAGCCAGAACCTGATTCCGGTGACGCTGGAACTCGGCGGCAAATCGCCGAACATCTTCTTCGCCGACGTGATGGCCGAGGACGATGATTTCCTCGACAAGGCCGTGGAAGGTTTCGTGCTGTTTGCCTTCAACCAGGGCGAGGTGTGTACCTGCCCCTCGCGCGCGCTGATCCAGGAATCGATCTACGATGAATTCATGGAACGTGCGCTCAAGCGCGTGGCCGCGATCAAGCAGGGCAATCCGCTCGATCCCACCACCATGGTCGGTGCGCAGGCCTCCTCCGAGCAGCTGGAGAAGATCCTCTCCTACTTCGACATCGGCCGGCAGGAAGGCGCCGAGGTACTGATCGGCGGCGAGCAGGCCATGCTCGAGGGCGACCTGGCTGGCGGCTTCTACGTGAAGCCGACCGTGTTCAAGGGCCACAACAGGATGCGCGTGTTCCAGGAAGAGATCTTCGGGCCGGTGGTCTCGGTGACCACGTTCAAGACCGAGGAAGAAGCCCTGGAGCTCGCCAACGACACGCTGTACGGCCTCGGTGCCGGCGTGTGGAGCCGGGATGCCTCGCGCCTGTACCGCATGGGCCGTGGCATCCAGGCCGGGCGCGTGTGGACCAACTGCTACCACGCCTATCCGGCCCATGCCGCCTTTGGTGGCTACAAGCAGTCGGGCATCGGCCGCGAGAACCACAAGATGATGCTCGACCACTACCAGCAGACCAAGAACCTGCTGGTCAGCTACTCGCCCAAAAAGCTGGGCTTCTTCTGAGCCCCGGGCTTGATCCCGATCAAGGCGCCGGCATGCAGCCGGCGCCACAGTGCAGTCATTGGCAATCCACGGAGATCCACGCATGAACAAGACCATGAAGGCCGCTGTCGTCCGCGAATTCGGAAAGCCGTTGCGCATCGAGGAAGTCGAGGTGCCGCGTCCCGGCCCGGGCGACATCCTGGTGAAGATCGAAGCCTGTGGCGTGTGCCACACCGACCTGCATGCGGTTGACGGGGACTGGCCGGTCAAGCCCAACCCGCCCTTCATTCCCGGCCATGAAGGGGTCGGCCACGTGGTTGCGGTGGGTGCGGGTGTCAGCCACATCCGCGAAGGCGACCGCGTCGGCATCCCGTGGCTGTACTCGGCCTGTGGCTATTGCGAGCACTGCCTGGGCGGCTGGGAGACCCTTTGCGAGGCGCAGCAGAACACCGGCTACTCGGTGAACGGTGGTTTCGCCGAGTACGCCCTGGCCAACGCGGCGTACGTCGGGCTGCTGCCCAAGAGCGTGGGCTTCATTGAGGTCGCGCCGATCCTGTGCGCCGGCGTCACTGTCTACAAGGGCCTGAAGGTCACCGATACGAAGCCGGGCCAGTGGGTGGTGATTTCCGGCATCGGCGGGCTGGGCCACATGGCCGTGCAGTACGCCAAGGCGATGGGCCTGAACGTGGCCGCGGTGGATATCGACGACGGCAAGCTCGCCCTGGCCGAGCGGCTGGGTGCGACGATCACCGTCAACGCGCGCAACACCGATCCGGCCGCGTTCCTGAAGAAGGAGATCGGCGGGGCGCATGGCGCACTGGTCACCGCCGTCTCGCCGAAGGCCTTCGAGCAGGCACTGGGCATGGTCCGCCGCGGTGGCACGGTCTCGTTGAACGGCCTGCCGCCGGGCAACTTCCCGCTGGATATCTTCGGCATGGTGCTCAACGGCATCACCGTGCGTGGCTCGATCGTCGGCACCCGCCTGGACCTGCAGGAATCGCTGGAGTTCGCCGAGCAGGGCAAGGTGGCCGCCACGGTCACCAGCGATTCGCTGGAGAACATCAACGACATCTTCGCGCGCATGCAGGCCGGCAAGATCGAAGGCCGCGTGGTGCTGGACATGAGCGCGTAAACGGCGCCGCGTTGCCGTCCTGCGCCGCTTCCCCTCTCCCGGTGGCAGCAGGACGGCAGCGCCGGTTCTTCCGTCCTGCCGGCCACTCGCCGGCGCCCAGGGTGCCCCCGATCATGACCGACCTACCGCTCCAGGTAATGGCCACGCTCCCGGCCCTGCAGCTGATCGAGACACTGCAGGCCCGCCACGGCGATCTGCTGTTCCACCAGTCCGGTGGCTGCTGCGACGGCTCCTCGCCGATGTGTTTCGCCCAGGGCGATTTCATCGTCGGCGACCGTGACGTGCGCATGGGCGAGATCGGCGGGGCGCCGTTCTACATCAGCCCCTCGCAGTTCGAGTACTGGAAGCACACCCAGCTGATCATCGACGTGGTGCCCGGCCGCGGCGGCATGTTCTCGCTGGAGAACGGCGAGGGCGTGCGCTTCCTGGTCCGCTCGCGGCTGTTCAGTGATGACGAGTTCGCCCAGCTCAAGGCGGCCGGCCGGGTCTGAAACACGCCGCGGCAACCCGTCCATAATGGCGGCTCTCCTGCCGTGATGTCGCCGCCATGCCTGTGTGGTCCGCCCTGAAGAATCCGCTGCTGTCCGTGCTCGCCGTCCTGTTCGCGTTCGCGGTGATGGTGCTGGTCAACAGCGTCGGTTCCTGGCTGGTGCCGTTGCTGCGCATTCCACCGGGCGGCGAGCCGCAGCTGGCCTGGGACCTGGCCTGGACGATCCTCAGCGGCATCGCTGCGATCGCCTTCGCCAGCCGTTATGCGCCCACCTGGCCGCGTGTGCACGGCGGCGTGGTGTGGTCGGTGATCGCGGCCGCATCGATCTACACCGCCTGGGATTTCGGAAGCGATTTCCCGTTCTGGTTCGTGGTGATCCTGCTGGTCTCGCTGCCGGTGCAGGCCCTGCTCGGCCTGTGGCTGGGCACACGGTTCCGGCCAGAGCGCGCCTGATCAGCTGCCGGGCAGCACCTGCTTCACCTGCCCGATGCCTGCCCACGGATCCTGCTTCAACCGCTCCGCGCGCTGCAGCGCCTTCGCCAGCGGGAAAGCGTCCGGTGCCGCGATGCGGCCCAGCTCTTCCCAGCGCAGCGGCACCGCTACGCCGGCACCCGGCCGCGCCCGCAGCGACCACGAACTCACACTGGTGGCGCCGCGCGCATTGCGCAGCCAATCAATGAAGATCACTCCATCGCGCTTGGCCTTGCTCATCGTCGCCACGTAGCGGTCCGGTGCCTGGGTGGCCATGGCCTGCGCGAAGGCCTCGCAGAAGTCCTTGGCCTGCGCCCAGTCGGCCTTGGGCTGCAAGGGCACCACCACGTGCACACCCTTGCCGCCGGAGAGCCGGACGAAACTCTCCAATCCGGCTTCCTGCAGGCGCGCGCGCACGTCGCGTGCGGCGGCCTTGATCTGCGTCCAGTTCACGCCTTCACCCGGATCCAGATCGAACACCAGCCGGTCCGGATGTTCGGGGTCATCGACGGTCGCGCCCCAGGGATGCAGCTCCAGGGTGTTCATCTGCACCAGCTGCAGCAGCCCCTCCACATCCTCGATGTAGAGGTAATCCTCGCGCCCGCTTTTCTGTTCCAGCGGGATCGCCTTGACCGCGCCGCCCAGGCCGGTGCCATGGTGTTTCTGGAAGAAGCAGGGCTTGTCCACGCCGTCCGGGCAGCGCAGTACCGACAGTGGACGGTGCGCGACCTCGGGCAGTATCCAGCGCGCCATGCGGCGGTAGTAGTCGGCCACCTCGCCCTTGGTGATCTTCGCCTTGGCGAACACCACGCGTTCGGGGTGGCTGATCGTCACGGTGCTCTCTTCCTTCGCAGCTGCGGCCTGCTTCCGGCCGCTGGTTTTCGCCGCCGGGGCGGAGGCGGACGCAGCGGCGGTCGTGACGTTGGCTGCCGCGCCCAGATCCTTCGGCTGTTTGTCTTCGCGCAGGCGCTTGAAGCTGGCCTGGCGCAGCAGGCCTTCCTTCGCCCAGCCTCGGAAGGCGACTTCCGCGACCAGCACCGGCTTCACCCAGTGCACGCTGCGCGCGGTGAACGGCACGTGCGAGGGCAGTTCGACCACCGCGTCCTTCACGGTCAGCGGCGTCAGTTGCTTCGTCAGCGCGCGCAGCGCCGCATCATCGAAACCTGTGCCGACGCGGCCGACATAGCGCAACCCGCCGTTGTCCGGCGTGGCCATCAGCAGCGAGCCGAAGCCACTGCGCGATCCCTTGGGCTCGGTGTAGCCGACAATGAGGAACTCATCGGTGTTCTCGTGCTTGATCTTGATCCAGTCGCGCGAGCGCGCGTTGACATAGGGCGCGTCGATCCGCTTGCTGATGATGCCTTCGAAGCCGGCCTCGCCACTGGCGGCGAACACCGCCGGGCCGTGGTCGCGCACATGGTCGCTGTAGGCCAGGGTGTCCGGCTTGCTGCCCAGCAGGTCCTTGAGCAGCGCCTTGCGCTCCAGCAGGGGCACGCGGCTGACATCCACCCCGGCGATGCCGGGCATGTCGAACACCACGTAGCGCAGCGGCTGCTTCGCGGTGCCGTCGATGACCTTCTGCAACGCGGTGAAATCACTGCGGCCCTGCGCATCCAGGACCACCAGTTCACCGTCCAGGCGCAGATCGCGCACCGGCAGCCGCTCGATCGCCTGCACCACTTCCGGGAAATCGTCCGTCCAGTTGAGGCCACCGCGCGAGCGCAGCGCAACCACGCCCTCGCGCACATCGGCGAGCAGGCGGTAGCCGTCCCATTTGATCTCGTGCAGCCACTGCTCGCCGTCCGGCGCGCTGGCACGGTGATCGGTCAGCTGCGGCTTGAAGTCGTGCGGGTAGGCCCTCTCGCGTGCGCCTTCAAGCGCGAGCGCGCGTTTGGACCAGCGCGCGTCGGCCTTGCGTGCGGCGCCGTTCCTCACAGGCTTGGCGGGTGCGGTCTTCTTTGCCGGGGTCGCCTTCTTTGTGTTGGCCGCGGCGGCCTTCTTCGTGCCCGCGCGCTTGGCCGCTGTCGGCGGCCCCTCCAGCAGATCATCGGCCTCCATGTCCCTCGCCTCATCGTCATCGCGTTTGATCAGCAGCCACTGGTGCTGCTTGCCCTTCATCGCGGTGCGCACCAGCTTCCAGCCGCCTTTCAGCCGCTCGCCGTGCAGCACGAAGTCCACCTTGCCAGCCGCGATCGCCTCCAGCGGATCGCCATCGCAGGCCCAGGTACCGTGGTCGTAGACATCCACGTGCCCCGCACCGTAATGACCGCTGGGGATATCACCGACAAACGTGGCATAGGACAGGGGATGGTCCTCCACCTCCACCGCGAGCCGCTTCTCGCCGACACGCAGCGAGGGGCCCTTCGGCACCGCCCAGCTCTTGAGCACGCCGTCGGCTTCCAGCCGGAAGTCGTAGTGGCGCGAGCTGGCATGGTGCAGCTGCACGACGAAGATCGGTCGCCGCGCCGGTGCACCGCGACGCTCGGCGTCCGGCTCGGGAGTGCCGTCGAAGCGGCGTTTGCGGCGGTACTCCTGCAGGGACATGCGCGCTTACCCGGCTTTGCGCGCGGGCGCGCGCTTGGTGGTCTTTTTGGCTGCCTTGCCCGCTGTCTTGGTCGCCTTCTTCGCGGCAGTGGGTTTGGCGACCTTGGCCGTGGCCTTCTTCGCCGGTGTCTTCCCGGCCGCCGGCGTGCGCTTCTTGGCATCCAGGCTCTTCTGCAGCAGCGACATGAAATCGACCACGTTGGTCGCATCATCCTCGCGCGGAACCGGCTCTTCCTCCACCTTGGTGGTGCCGCCCTTGGCCTTGATCCGCTTCTTCAGCAGCGTGTGCAGGCGCTCGCGGAACTCATCGTGGTACTCGTCCGGCTTCCATTCGCCGGACATCGACTCGATCAGCTGCTCGGCCATGGCGGTTTCCTTGCTGTTGATGCGGTACTCGGACAGGCTGCCACTGGGCAGCTTGTAGTCTTCCGGGTCCACCAGTTCCTGCGGATAGCGCAGGATCATCAGCACCAGCGCATCGCCATGCGGCATCACCGCACACAGGTACTCGCGCGTACGCACCACCACCCGCGCGATGCCGACCTTGCCGGTGCTGCGCAGCGTCTCACGCAGCAACACGTAGCCTTTCTCGGCTTTCTTGGCGGGTACCAGCAGGTAGGGCTTCTCGTAGTAGCGCGGATCGATCGTGCCGGCATCGACGAAGGTCTCTACCTCGACCGCCTCATGGCTCTCCGGCGCGGCCGAGCGGATATCGTCTTCCTCCAGCACGACGTAGCTGCCCTTGTCGTATTCGTAGGCTTTGACGATGTCCTTCCACGGCACTTCCTCGCCGGTGTCGGCGTTGACGCGCTCGAAGCGGATCGGTTTGCGGTCGCGCGAATCGAGCATCCGGAAGTGCAGATCGACGTTGCGTTCGCCGGACATCAGCGACACCGGGACATTGAGCAGCCCGAATGACAGCGTGCCGGTCCAGATCGGTCGGGCCATGGTGGCGCCACTCCAACACTACAGGGAGGGCAGCTGTACCGCGCGGCACGTGAAACGCCCGTGTCCGGCCTGTGCAGGCCGGCTGCACGGCACTGCTACTGCAGCAGGCCGTGCACCGCCGCCGCCGGCATGTGGTCCAGCGCCAGCCAGGCATCCTCGACCACCGCCCGCGCCTGCGGCCAGCCCAGCCGGGATTGGCCGCGCATCTGCTCCCAGTGCTCGGCCAACTCGCCATCGGTGTCGTCGGCGCCGCGCGGCCAATCGGCGTAATGCGTGGTCAGCGCGAAGGCATAGGCCGGGTAGAGGTCGCGCCAGCTGCGGCGGCCATGGCTGCGGCGCTGCTCGTAGTCGCTGCGCATGTACTGCAGGTAGTCCTGTGCGATCGCCTGCGCGTCCTCGGCGCGGTCGCGGCGCGCACGGCGCCCGCTCCGTTCCGGCTGCAGGTAGGCGTTGAACAACGCGGGTGCGGCACGGCGGTCCAGGCGGGGCATGACACGACTCCGACAGCGGTGGGGCAGGCAGGAATAGACCCGCCGCCGTTATCCAGCCGTGACAGATTCGTTGCTGCGACGGGATTCGCGGCGACTTCACCCGCCGCGCGCTGTAGTGGAGCGCACCGTTACTGGAGAACTCCCATGCCACGCGATCCCCTGCGCGACGCCACCGCCCCGGTCCCCGGCGAGCAGCGCGCCAAACATGACAACCAGGACGCCGAAGACCGCGGCGCCGGCATGTCCGTGCCCGACGACACACCCGATCACCTGCCGGTGGCGGTCACCCCGGACCCCGTCCCGCGCGACCGCAAGGATTCGGCCGCCGGTGAGAAGGGCCCGGCCGGTCATCACCGCCGCGAAGATGAATACCAGCGCCGCCAGCGCAAGGAACACGCCAGCGACAACCAGGACGAGGCGCTGGAAGAGACCTTCCCGGCGAGCGACCCGACCTCACCGTTCGTGCCGGCCAAGCCGCCCCGTTAGGTCACGGCGCCCACTGCCACTGCAGCCCCACGTTGTAGCGGCGGTCCGGGCCCGGTTCGAAGAAGCGCTGGTTGCCGTCGTTGACGATCACCGAGCCGATGTAACGCTGGTCCAGCGCATTGTCGATCCGCGCGAAGGCCCGCAGCGTGCCCTGCGCGGTGGTCCAGCGCCGCGACAGTTCCAGATTCAGCAGCGCGTAGCCCGGTGCGCTGTCGGTGGCCAGGTCGTTGACCACGGTGTCGCTGGAGGCCACGACCTCGGCCGCCCACTGCCACGGGCCCGGCCGGTACTGCACCCGCGCGTTCCACTGCTGCCTGGGCACGCCCGGCAGGCGTGAGCCGGCCGTCACCGTGTTGCAGCCCGTGGCCGCGCACAGCGCATACGGGTCGCGTACGGTGGCCTCGATCCAGGTGTAGGCCAGCGACAGATCCGCCTGCGCGCCGAGCGGCTGCACGACACTGGCCTCCGCGCCCTGGCGGCGGGTGCGGCCGATGTTGCGGTACGTGCTGCGGCCGCCGCTGTTGCTGGCCACGGCCAGCTCGTCATCGGTATCGGCGCGGAACAGCGCGGCCTCGACCTGCGCGCCACTCTGCCCATGCCATTTGCTGCCGACTTCCAGGTTGCGGCTGCGGGCCGCCGAGAGATCCAGCGCCAGCCCGGCCTGGCCATCGGCGCGATAACCCAGCTCGTTGAAGGTGGGGGTCTCGAAGCCACGCCCTGCCGAGGCGTACAGCCGCCACGCATCGCTGGCGCGGAACACTACCCCGGCCACCGGCGTGGTCGCCTCGTAACGCCGTGAGCCGCTGTCGTCCGGATTTCCTGCGGTGATGTAGTGGTCGCTGGAACGGAAGCGGACTGTGCTGTGGCGCACACCGAGCAGCAACGACCAGCGCGGCGCCCACTGCCACCACGCCTGCGCGAACTGGTCCACGTTCTCGACCCGGTCGCTCTGGTCACGGCGCAGGCGGCCCTTGATGCCCACCTGGTCGCCCACGAAGTTCTCGTAACCGTTGCGATCCTGCTGCTGACGGTCGGCATTGGCGCCGATCACCACGTCCAGCGGGCGCCCGACCCAGTCGCCGCGCCAGGCCCAGCGCGCGTCGACACCGCCGTAGGCCCCGTCCAGGTCGATCACCCCGCCGGCATGCAGCGGGTTGGCCTGCGGCCCCGGCGGGATCGCCAGGTATTGCTCCACGCTGCGCTGACCGGCATAGCCCATCGCACGCAACGTCTGCGCGCCTTCCGTTCGGGTGAACACCAGCCCGGCCTGGGCCTGGCGCACGGATTTGCGGGTGTTGTACTGGGTCGCCACGGCGGTGGCCTGGCGCGGGTTTTCGCGCACCTGGGCGCGGGTCAGGCCGAGCGGATCCTGCGCGTCGGGCGCATCGAAGTAGTTCAGGACCAGATCCAGCTGGCCGCCACCGACATCCGTGCCGAGCCGGGCGTTGACCGACTCGCGCCGGGCCTGGCTGTGATCGCGCCAGCCATCGGTGCGGAAGTGGTTGGCGGCCACGTTGTAGCGGATCGGCCCCTGCACGCCGCGCAGCTGGGCGCCGGCGCTCACGGTGTTGTCGCTGCCGGTATCCACCCGCAGGCGCCATGGGTCGCCTTCGGCGCCGCCCGCGCTCCAGACCTGGACCACGCCGCCGGAGGAGTTGCCGTACAGCGCCGAGAACGGCCCGCGCAGCACTTCCACGCGCTGCGCCGAGAGCAGGCTGGCGTGGGAGAGCTGGCCCTGGCCGTCGGGCATGGTGGCCGGTACGCCGTCCACCAGCACGCGCACGCCGCGCACGCCGAAGGTCGAGCGCGCGCCGAAGCCGCGGATCGAGAGCTGGGTGTCCTGCGCGTAGTTCTGACGATCGCGGGCAACCACCCCGGGAATGCCGTTGAGCGCTTCGGAGAGCTGGGCCAGCGGCCCGGTACGGTCCTCGTCCACCCAGACCGTGGTCAGCGAGGCCGGCAGGTCGATATCGGCCACCTGTGCCACGCGCGCGGCCTGGACCTGCACGGTGGGCAGCCGCTCGACCGGCGCGGGCGGGGCGGGGGTGTTCTGGGCCTGCGCCAGCGATGGCAGCAACACGGCCGAGGCCAGCGCACAGTGGCGGGCCAGCGGGGTAAGACGGAGCATGCGGGGCGGGATCCTCGGTGAATGGGCGTGCCGCACGCCATGGTACGGAAGCGGACGTGACGACAGCCTCGGCGCCCTCGGCGGGGCTTTGTTACGATGGGTCGGTTTTGGCTGATTCTGCCGCCAGATCCGCGTCGCGCCACCCTCCCCCTTCCGTCATCCGAATGAGTACCGCCGTGTCCTTCTTTGCAAATGTGGAACTGGTCCCAGGCGACCCGATCCTGGGCCTGACCGAGGCTTACAACGCCGACAGCCGCCCGATCAAGGTCAACCTGGGCGTGGGCATCTATTACGACGAGAGCGGCCGCATCCCGCTGCTCCGCGCCGTGAACACGATCGAACAGCAGCTGGCCAATGACGCCAAACCGCGCGGCTACCTGCCGATCGACGGCCTGCCGGCCTACAACCAGGCCACCCGTGAGCTGGTCTTCGGCAAGGATTCGCCGCTGCTGGCCGCCGGCCGCGTGGCCACCTCGCAGACCATCGGCGGCAGCGGTGCGCTGCGCGTCGGCGCGGACCTGCTGCACAAGCTGCTGCCGCACGCCACCATCGCGATCAGCAACCCGAGCTGGGAAAACCATCGCGCGGTGTTCGGCGCGGCCGGCTTCGACGTAGTCGATTACACCTACTTCGATGCCGCCACCCATGGCGTGGACTTCGACGGCATGCTGGCCGACCTCGGCAAGCTGCAGCCGGGCACCGTGGTGCTGCTGCACGCGTGCTGCCACAACCCGACCGGTGCCGACCTCACCGTCGCGCAGTGGAAGCAGGTGGCCGAGCTGTTGAAGGACCGCCAGCTGTTCCCGTTCATCGACATGGCCTACCAGGGCTTCGACAAGGGCATCAGCGAAGACGGCGCCGCCGTGCGCATCATCGCCGAGGCCGGCATCGACAGCTTCGTGGTCGCCAACTCGTACTCCAAGTCGTTCTCGCTGTATGGCGAGCGCATTGGCGCACTGTCGGTGGTCGCCCCGGACGCGAACGCGGCCAAGGCCGTGCAGTCGCAGGTCAAGCGCATCATCCGCACGATCTACTCCAGCCCGTCCAACCACGGTGCGGCACTGGTGTCCGGCGTGCTCAACAGCGTCGAGCTGCGCCAGGTGTGGGAAGCGGAACTGACCGAGATGCGTGAGCGCATCCACGCCCTGCGCCATGGCCTGGTGGAGAACCTGGTCGCCGCCGGCGCACCGGAGTACGCCTTCATCAACGACCAGGCCGGCATGTTCTCGTACTCGGGCCTGAGCCGCGCCCAGGTGGACCGCCTGCGCGACGAGTTCGCGATCTACGCCGTCGGCACCGGCCGCATCTGCGTGGCCGCACTCAACCAGGGCAACCTGGAGTACGTGGCCAAGGCCGTGGCGACCGTCAGCAAGGGCTGAGCGATATCGCCCCTGTGAAGCAGAACGGCCGCCCTGCGCGGCCGTTCTGCCATGTGGCGCTGCCCGCGCCTCGTAATGGCTCCGGCGAAGGGCGACAATAGGCGCTTCTCCTCTGAAGGCCGCCTGATTCCATGTCCCAGACGTCGCTGACCCGCTATCTGATCGAAGAGCAACATGCCGGCCGCATCAACGCCGATCTGCGCCAGCTGATCGCTGTCGTCGCCCGCGCCTGCACCAGCATCTCCATCGCGGTCAGCAAGGGCGCGCTGGGCGGTGTGCTCGGCGAAGCCGGTACCGGCAACGTGCAGGGCGAGGCGCAGAAGAAGCTGGACGTGATCAGCAACGAGATCCTGCTGGAAGCCAACGCCTGGGGCGGCCACCTGGCCGCCTGCGCCTCGGAAGAGATGGATCACTGCCAGCCGGTGCCCGACACCTACCCGCGCGGTGACTTCCTGCTGCTGTTCGATCCCCTCGATGGCAGCTCCAACATCGACGTCAACGTCTCGGTCGGCACCATCTTCTCGGTGCTGCGCTGCCCGCCGGGCACCGAGCAGCCCAACGATGCCAGCTTCCTGCAGCCGGGCACCGCGCAGGTCGCGGCCGGCTACTGCATCTATGGACCGAGCACGCAGATGGTGCTCACCGTCGGCCACGGCACGCATGCGTTCACCCTGGACCGCGAGAAAGGCGAGTTCGTGCTGACCACGCCGGACATGCAGATCCCGGCGGACACCCAGGAGTTCGCGATCAACATGTCCAACCAGCGGCATTGGGAAACCCCGATGCAGGGCTATGTGCAGGATCTGCTGGCCGGCAAGGAAGGCGCGCGCGGCAAGAACTTCAACATGCGCTGGATCGCCAGCATGGTGGCCGACGTGCACCGCATCCTGACCCGCGGCGGCATCTTCATCTATCCGTGGGACACGAAGGATCCGTCCAAGGCCGGCAAGCTGCGCCTGATGTACGAAGCCAACCCGATGGGCCTGCTGGTCGAGCAGGCCGGTGGCGCCGCCACCACCGGCCGCGAGCGCATCCTCGACATCCAGCCCGACCAGTTGCACCAGCGCGTGCCGGTGTTCCTCGGCTCGCGCAACGAGGTGGAAGAAGCCACCCGTTACCACCGCGAACACGACAGCGCGGCGGGTTGATTTCCTACACAGGGCTGGCCGATCGGTCAGCCCTGTTGTTACGTGGGAACGGCGTGACATCGGCCACGGCAGCGGTCACCATCGGCCACTCGTGCCCACGGACGATCCCATGACTGCCGACGCGCCGCTCGATTTCATCGAAGTAATCCACAACGCCGTCCCCAACGAGGTCTGCGCGGCCCTGCGGGCCCAGATGCGATCCAGTGCGCAGTTGCAGCCGGGCGAAGTGGGCAGCGGCGTGTTCCCGGAACTCAAGCACAGCAAGGATCTGCGGATCAGCGGGCGCCCCGAGTGGCGGCAGGCGGAAGCGGTGCTGCAGCAGGCGGTTTTCAAGGGTTTGCTGACTTATCTACGCCGTTATCCACAGGCCCTGATCTCGCCGTTGATGTTGCAGATCCAGGACAGCCAGGGCCAGCCGCGCCGGTTGGCGGCCGAGGATTTCCCCGACATGGACGACGCCGCGTTGTCCGATCTGGCCCGCACCTGCCTGCGCCCGGGTGCCATCAATCTGCAATGGTATGCAGCGGGCGAGGGCGGCTATCCGTACTGGCACTGCGAGCTGTATCCGCGCGATCCGGCCGGCGAAACGCTGCACCGCCACCTGCTGTGGACGCTCTACCTCAACGACGACTTCGACGCTGGCGAAACCGAGTTCCTCTTCCAGGGCCGCAAGGTCGCGCCGCGCACGGGCAGCCTGTTGATCGCACCGACCGCGTTTACCCACACGCATCGGGGCAACCGGCCGCAGGGCGGGGACAAGTTCATTGCGACGAGCTGGATTCTTTTCCAGAGTGCGCAGAAATTGTTTGGTGGGAATTGAGCGCCCTGGCTGGTGCTCGCCTCTTGCCGCGTTCAATCATCTTTACGCAGCATCGTCATGACGGTGACGACACTCAGGAATAGAGTGAACACGCCAAAGAAAGCCAGCGCGTACTGGTGCACGCCGGTAAATTTTCCGTCTGCAATCCTGCAGAGAGCATTCACTCCCGTCCCAATCGTGATCAGGACGAATACCACGAGATTCACCATCCTCCAGTGATGGTCCAGCATGTGCCTCCTCCTTGGCTTGAGTTCAACGTGTCGATCAACGCCTTCCACTCTATCCGTTCAAATGCTTGCCGATTGAGCAAAGGTTCGCTCTATCCCGTGTCATCGATCAGCGGGCGTATCGGAACGACTCACGCGGCCTCGGCGAGTCCAAACCGTCGCTCCCACGGTTCCAAGGATCGCCAACGACAACCCGACCAGCTCCTGTTCGCCTAGAGGAACACGGTAGGCAATTTTCAGCCCCGTAAGTACCACGAAGTTCACTGGGAGCATCCACAGGAAGGCGATCCCAAGTCGATGAATCCATTTCATCCCAACGCGATCTCCTTGCAGTCACGGGCACCGGGTGACACGGGCGACCCATGCGTTACCACGTCGCCAGCACCACCACTACGGCTGCGACCAGCACGGCCAACACCATCACCGTGATCAGCACATTGCGGCCGGTGCGCTTCGCTTTCGCCTTCAACCCGGCCAGCACGTCCAGATCCAGATAGAGACGATCAGCGCCCGCGTCGCGGATGACGCCGTTGTCGCGGTAGTACTTCAGTGGCGCATGGAGTGCAGGGTCGATGCTGTCCGCCGCGATCGCGCTCTGTGGAGACAGTGCCTGATGGCCGGTGAAGTGTGCGATCAACGCGTCGCGCTGCTGCTGCACCGCTGCGGTGATGGCGGCATTGATCGCGATGCTGGCCGCGTTGGACGCGGCCGAGGTGGCTGCCGATGACATGTGGTTCCCCCTGGATGTCCGATGTGGACGTCAGACCACCGCGGCGCGGTGCCTGGGCCGATTGTTGGGCGGACGCGTCCCAAAGTCCATCGGGGCGCGGGTCAGAACAGCGAGCCTTGGGGTGAGTCCACCCGCGGCGGCAGCGGCCGCAGGAAGCGGGTGCAGTCCAGTTTCGGCCAGTGGCTGTTCTGCGCGTCGAAGCCCAGGCGCTTGCGGGCCAGCTTGAAGCGGTTGGACAGCAGATCCGCGTACACGCCTTCACCGCGCATGCGCGTGCCGAACTGGCTGTTGTAGTCCTTGCCGCCGCGCAGCTGGTTGATGGTGCTCATCACGTGCGTGGCGCGGTCCGGATGGTGGGTGTCGAGCCAATCGCGGAACAACGGTGCCACTTCCAGCGGCAGGCGCAGCAGCACGTAGCCGGCAGTGGACGCACCGGCGTCGCGGGCAGCCTCGAGCACGGCTTCCAGTTCGGCATCGTTGATCCACGGGATCACCGGCGCGACCATCACCCCGACCGGGATGCCGGCATCGCTCAGGCGACGCATCGCGCGCAGGCGTGCATGCGGAGCCGAGGCACGGGGTTCCAGCCGGGCGGACAGGTGCGGATCCAGCGAGGTCACCGAGAAGTGCACGCTGACCAGCTGCTTTTCGGCCAGCGGCGCAAGCAGGTCGATGTCACGCTCGACCAGCGCGTTCTTGGTGATCAGCGAGAACGGGTGCTGGGTCTCCAGCATCACCTCGATCAGCTGGCGCGTCAGTTTGAGCTTGCGCTCGATCGGCTGGTAGGCATCGGTATTGATACCCAGCGCGATCGGCTGCGGCACGTACCCGGGCCGCGAGAACTCCTTGCGCAGCAGCTGCGGCGCGTTGGTCTTGGCGAACAGCTTGGTCTCGAAGTCCAGCCCGGGCGACAGATTGAGATAGGCGTGCGAGGGCCGGGCGAAGCAGTACGAACAGCCATGCTCGCAGCCTCGATAGGGATTGACCGACTGGCTGAAGCCGACATCCGGCGACTTGTTGCGGCTGATGATGCTGCGCGCGGTTTCGGCGCGTACTTCGGTGCGCAGCCGCGGCGCGGCGAACTCCTCGCTCTCGTCCGGCGCCCAGCCGTCGTCCATCGCTTCGCTGACGGTGACCTCGAAGCGGCCCGCCAGGTGCGTGCTGGAGCCCCGGCCTTTGATCGCAATACCCATGGTCAAAGGCTATCGCCGCGAGGTCTCAGGGAATGAGACGTCGCGGCGTCGGAACGGCGGAGATAGGAGATTTCCATGGTTAGTAGTATTACTAACCACAGGGGCAATGGGAAGTGAAACCCGCGCCGTGCAAGGGTCGCCGGGGGTGGGGGCCGAATTGATCCCCAAAATTATCCACAGGGTCTGGGCGGGTGCCTGGCGTGCCATGTCACCAGGCGGCTGAGCCGACCAACGGTCGGCTCCTACCGGATGCGGGGCCCTTACGCGGCGGGAATACGCGCCGCATCAGAGCAGCCGCAGATATCCCTTCACCGTGGCATCCAGCCCGGCGTACAGCGCCTCGCTGATCAGGGCATGGCCAATGGAAACCTCCAACACGTCGGGCACCGCCTGCAGGAACGCCGCCAGGTTGTCCTGCGACAGGTCGTGCCCGGCGTTGACGCCCAGGCCGGCCGCCTGCGCGCGGCGGGCCGCATCCGCGAACAGCGCCAGCATGGCCGTGGCGTCGCCGGCGGCATGCGCCTCGGCGTAGGGGCCGGTGTAGAGCTCCACGCGGTCGGCACCGATCGCCGCAGCCTGGGCGATGTCGGGGTTTCCCGCATCCACGAACAGGCTGACCCGGCAGCCATACGTCTTCAACTCGGCAATCAGCGGGCGCAGGCGCTGCGCATCACGGCCGAAATCAAAGCCGTGGTCGGAAGTGAGCTGGCCGTCGCCATCGGGCACCAGAGTGGCCTGGGCGGGGCGGGTCTGCGCGCACAGCGGCAGCAGGCCCGGGTAGCCCTCGCGCGGGGGCGCGAACGGGTTGCCCTCGATGTTGAATTCCACGCCGCGCTCGGCCGTCAGCGCGGACAGGGCCAGCACGTCCTCGGCGTGGATGTGGCGACGGTCCGGGCGCGGGTGCACGGTGATGCCGTGCGCGCCCGCGTCCAGGCAGGCACGGGCGGCCTGCAGCACGTCCGGGTCCGCACCGCCGCGCGAGTTGCGCAGGACGGCGATCTTGTTCACGTTGACGCTGAGTTGGGTCATGGCACTACGAGGGGTCGGATTCACCCTGAGCGGTCGGGGTGCGCGCCTGGAGGGCGAGCTCCCGCAGCCGACGGAGTTCGTTGGGATCGGTGATGGCCGCACGGGTGGGCTGCACATCACCGAAGCGGGCCACGTAGAGGCCGCGGACCCACGCCAGCAGGAACACCAGGGTGCCCAGCAGCGACAGCGCCATCAGCCCCATGTGGGGGGTCTTGAGCGCCATGCCGAAACAGGCCAGCGCGAACAGCAGAAAGAGCCAGTACATGTCGTTCTCCCCGATTGACCGGGCCAGTGTAGCGCTGGCGCCCGGTGTGGTTCCACGGGGAGCGGCGGCTACAGCAGCGGCGAGGCCAGCCGCGCGAACGCCTCTGGGACGCGGTGCCGCCACAGCGAGCGCTGGCGGTCGTTGCGCACCGGCGAAGCGCTGCTGTACTCCGCAAGCAGGATCTCGGCCAGCGCGGCCACCCGGCCGGTATCGCTGATCATCATCGAGAGCTCGAAGTTGAGCCGGAAACTGCGGTGATCGAAGTTGGCACTGCCGACGATGCAGACGTCGTCATCGGCGATGAACGCCTTGGTGTGCAGCATGCGCGGGCCATACTCGTAGATCTTGACGCCTGCCTGCAGCAGCTCGTCGAAGTAGGAGCGCGCGGCCTGGGTGACGAACCAGGAGTCGCTCATCTTGGGCACCAGCAGCCGCACGTCCAACCCACCGAGCGCGGCCGAGGTCAGTGCCATGCGTGCGGCTTCGCCCGGGACGAAGTAGGGCGTCACCAGCCAGACCCGCTCCTTCGCTTCGTGGATCGCTGCCACGTGCAACCGGTGGATGGTCTCCCACGACGAATCCGGACCGGACACCAGCACCTGCGCATTGATGCTGCCCTCGCTGCGGCTGGGCATCGTCTCCGGCCACAGCTGGGCAATGTTGAAGCGCGCCGGCTCCTGGCCGGTGGCGTAGATCCAGTCCTCGATGAAGACCAGCTGCAGGCTGCGCACCACGTGGCCCCGCAGCCGCATGTGCAGGTCGCGATACGCATCCGCGCGGACGCTCTCGTCTTCCTCGTCGGTGATGTTGATGCCACCGGTGAACGCCTGCAGGCCGTCGATGATCACCAGCTTGCGGTGCGTGCGCAGATTCAACCACGGCCGCTTGAACGGCTTGAGCAGCTGGCGCGGATGGAACCAGACCACTTCGGCACCGGCATCCAGCAGCGGCTGCAGGAAGCGCTTGCGGAGGGACGACGAGCCGACCGCATCCAGCAGCAGGCGCACGCGCACGCCGGCCGCCGCACGCTCGGTCAGCACATCGCGCAGCGCGGTGCCGGCGTGGTCCGGGTTGAAGATGTAGTACTCCAGATGCAGATGGTCCTTGGCCGTGGCCACTGCGGCGAGCAGCGCGCTGTAGGTGGCCGCACCATCGACCAGCCACTCCACTTCGGTGGCCGAGCTCGGCGACAGACCGGTGGTGGCCTGGGCGATCTTGGCCAGCTCCGTGCAGTCGGCATCGGGGGGGCAGACGCTGCTGTAGTGCTCCATGCCGGAGCGCGAACGGCCACGGCGTAGCCGCTGCCGTTTCACCTTCTGCGGGCCGAGCAGGTAATAGATGAAGAGGCCCAGATAGGGCAGGGCGGCCAGCGAGAGGATCCAGCTCAGCGTGGCGACCGGCTCGCGTTTCTGCAGCATGATCCAGCCGATCAGCCACAGCAGATAGAGAATGTAGGCCGCCACCATCAGGGGGCGCAGGTGGGGGATGGCATCGAGCCAGTCCCCGAAGACGTCGAAGGTTGCGAGCATGGCCGGATGATAGCGGGCGGCGTGCCGCTGGCGCGTATCCACGGCCGGCGGCACAAAAAAAACGCCCCTGTTTCCAGGGGCGTTTTCCAGTCGCGTCATGACTGCGTCTTGCGTATTACTGCTGCACGAAGCCGATCTTCTTCATCTGAGCATTCTTCGCGGCAGCCAACACCTTGGCCATCACGTCGTACTCGGAGTCCGGGCTGGCATCGATGCGCAGTTCCGGCTGGTTGGTCGGATCACGCTGGACTTCCTGCTCCATGCGCTGCTGCAGTTCGCCCACAGCCACAGGGCTGTTGTTCCACGAGACCTGGTTGCTGGCGTCCACCTTCAGCTCGATCGGCGGCGGCGGTTCGACAGTCACCGGCGGTGGGTTGAGCACGCGCTGCGGCAGGTCCACGGCGATCGGGTACGTCATGATCGGCGCGGTGACGATGAAGATGATCAGCAGCACCAGCATCACGTCCACGAGGGGCGTGACGTTGATGTCGGCCATGGGGCCGCGGCTACCACCAGTACTGAATGCCATGGCTTACTGCCCCTTCTCTTTGGTGGCGACGAAGCCCACGTCGAGCATGCCCTGTTCCTGCGCGATCTTCGTCATCTCGTTGATGACGCGCATCTTGGTGGTGCGGTCACCACGCAGGTTGAGGGGCGGCTGCGGGGTCTGCTGGGCGGCGGTCGCCAAGCGAGACTCGAGCGTCTGCTTGTCGATTTCCTCGTCGTTCCAGTAGATCGAGCCGTCTTCCTTGACTGCCAAGGTGATCGGGCTCGCCCGCTTTTCAGCGTCTTCCGGATTCTGCACCAGGTTGGCCTCAGGCAGATCCACCTTGACCTTGTGGGACATCAGGGGCGCCGTGATGATGAAGATGATCAGCAGCACCAGCATCACGTCCACGAGGGGCGTAACGTTGATGTCGGCCATGGGGCCGCCGCTGTTACCACTACTGAAAGCCATAACGGGCTCCGTCTAGATCGTGTTGACTACGTTCTCGCTGGGTGACGCGCGTCGCTATTAGCGAACGCGCGAACCGGTGGCGAAGAAGTCGTGCAGGTCGTGAGCGAACGTATCGAACTTGCTGATCGTGGCGCTGTTGATCTTGCTGAAGAAGTTGAAGGCGAACACGGCCGGGATAGCCACGAACAGACCGATGGCGGTCATGATCAGTGCTTCACCCACCGGGCCGGCAACGGCGTCGATCGAGGCGGAACCGGTGGCACCGATCTTGATCAGCGCGCCGTAGATGCCCCACACGGTACCGAGCAGACCCACGAACGGAGCGGTTGCGCCGACGGTGGCCAGCAGGGTCATGCCCGACTGCAGGTTGTTGCTTTCGCGGGTCACGGCCTGACGCAGGGCGCGATCGACGAACTCCGAACGGCTCAGGTTTTCACCCAGGCCACCCGAGGTGCCGCCTTCCGAACGCTGGTGGTGCGCAGCAGCCTGTGCAGCGTCCAGAGCGATCTTGGAGAAGGGCTCCGAAGCCGGCTGTTCTTCCATCGCACGGATGGCGTCCTGCGCGTTCGGGGTATCCCAGAACAGGCTGGTGACCTTGTCAGCGGCGGCCTTCAGACGGGCAGCGCGGAAGATGTTGATGACGGTCCAGTACCAGGACATGGCCGACATGATGATGAGGGTCAGCAGCACGACCCAGGAGACAGCGAAGTCACCCGGCTGGGTGGTCATCTCGTGGATCAGGTGCTCGAAGCCCATCTGCGACAGGGCGTTGGAGTTGCCCCCGGCAGCAGCGGCGATGAAAAGTTCCTGCAGCATGACGCTTACCTTTGTTGTGTGTGGTGATAAAGGGTATTGCTAGAAATAACCGCTAGAGGCGGTGGCCGGCGGGCCACCGGCCACTATCAGTTCAGCGCAAAGTTGACCGGGACGCGAACGCGACCTGCGACCTTCTTCCCGCCCGATTCCGCGGAACGGAAGCTCCACTTGCGAGCTGCGTCCATGGCGGCGCGATCGAGGTCACGGTTACGGCTGGACTTCTCGACCGACACATTGGTGACGTTGCCATTGGCATCGACGTCAATGATCAGGATGACTTCACCCTGGATACCAGCACGGAACGCTGCCGGCGGGTAACGCGGGGGGTTCATGTTCTTCGACGAGATGTCGACGCTTGCCTCGATGGTGCTCGGGGGCTGCGGCGGCGACGGCGGCGAAGGCGGCGTGACGATGTCGGTCGGACGCGGGTCCGGGATATCGACCACAGGAGCCTGCGGCGGCGGCGGAACCGGGGACGGCTTCGGCGGCGACAGGTTCTTTACCGGCGGCGGCGGGGTGTCATCCGGCGGCGGCGGCGGCGGCGGCGGTGGGGGCGGCGGCGGAGCGTCGACCAGGGTCACCATGATGTTGCGTTCTTTCTCCGCCACGGCCTTGGGAGCCACAGCCGGGATCAGAAGCATCATGAAGGCGGCGAGATGCAGTGCGATTACAAAAGCGATACCCACGATACGCGGCCAGGAGAGGCCGGTGTCATCGCGTTGTTCGTACCTGTGAACGACTAGTTGTTCCGTCATGCGCCAAGAGCTCATTAGTGGGGCCGGGATACCCGGGGACAGGTAGCCCATGATCAGCGGTGCATGACACCGCAGGAACCTCCAAGCTTATACCAATCCTGAGCGCCTGCGCATCACTTCTGCAGGCATTCAGGCGTTATTCCTACTTACTTCAGGTTGATGATTTTCTTGGCATCCGCCTGGTTCTTCACACCCTTCGCCAGCGCTTGCTGGGCGGCCTGCTTGGCCTCCGGAATGCGACCTTCCGAATGCAGCACGCGTGCCAGATTCAGGTAGGTCTCGCCGTCCTTGGAAAGCGGGGCAGCCTTCTGCCACGCCTCGATCGCCTTGTCCGTCTGCTGCGGGTCGGAGTAGTAGTACGCCTGGGCCAGTGCCAGGTATACCTGATAATCCGGCTTCAGGATGTTTTTCTGCAGGCCATCATTGATAACGGCAATGAGTTCCTTTTCTTTGTTCTCGCTGTTGGCGTAGATCGAGTACAGCTGCTTGTACTCGCGCTCGTCGGTCAGCTGGCCGGCGCTGTAGAGCTTGCCCATCACGGCGCCGGCCTTGTCCATCTGGTCGGCCTGCATGTACATGCTGGCCAGGTTCAGCTGGGCTTTCTTGTCGTTCGGGTTCTTGGCGGCCAGGGCCTCGGCCTGCTTGACCGCTTCACCGGTCTGGCCGCCTTCGGCCATGGCAGCCATCAGCAGCTGGTTCCAGCTGTCCTTCGGCTCCGGCGAGCCGGCGATGGCCTGCTGCAGCACCGGGATGGCCTCGGCGTAACGCTCGGCCTGGTACAGCGCCTGGCCCTTGGCGATCAGCTCTTCGGGCTTGTTCGACTTGGTCTCGGCGAAGTACTTGTCCAGCGTGGCCAGGCCTTCGTTGGTCTGGTCGTCCTGCAGCTGCAGCTGGCCGAGCATCAGCATCGACTGGTAGTGGCCGTTGTTGTCCAGCCCACCGAGCTGCAGCACCTGCTCGAGGTACTTCTTGGCGGCGGCGCTGTCGTCGAGCTGGTAGGCGGCCTGCGAGGCCAGCTGCGCGGCGAGCGACTTGTCGTAGTTGTTCGCGGCCGGGTTGGCCAGGATTTCTTCGGCCTGCGCGCGGGTTTCCGGGAACTTCTGATCGTTGTAGCTGTCAATCAGCTTCTGCAGCTTCGGGCCGACCTTGGCCGAGGACTTCTGCTCCGGCTCCTGGCGGGTTGCGTTCGGGTAGAGCACTTCGGCCTTGGCCTGCTTCTTCCCACCGCGGGCACCGCGCTCGGACGAGCGGGCCTGGGCAAAGGCATCGGTGATCATGGCGCCACTTACAGCGGTCGCGATGAGGACGGAAAGGACGGCTTGCTTGTGGTTGCTGAAAATCATCTTTCACCTCGATCGAACCGCCGCAGCGGCATCAAAACGGACTGTCAGAAAAATCTGAGCCGCCAAACGTATCAGAAACTGATGGCGTGAGAAATCGTTTCCGATGCTGCAATACAGCATCTTTTGGTCGTATACGGGAGCGTCAACCGCACTTCGGCCGCCGTCCGGCCGCCTGGGCCTGTTGGTATACACCACTCAGGGACGGCGCGTCTCGCTGCAATTCGCGGATGCGGTTGGCCGGATCGGGGTGGGTGGACAACCACTGCGGTGATCGGCCGCCACTGGCCGCCATCATGTTCTGCCACAGATCGACCGCCTGGGCCGGGTTGAAACCGGCCTCGGCCATCAGCCGCTGGCCGACGATATCGGCCTCGCTTTCCTGGGTGCGCGACCCCGGCAGCAGGAAGGCTGCCTGGGCACCAGCGCCGCCGAGCTGGTTGACCGTGCTGGCCGCCCCCTCACCGTACGCCGCGCCCGCGAGCGCACCGAGCACCGACAGGCCGGTCTGCGCGCCCATCTGCCGGGTGATGCGTTCTTCGTGGTGGCGCGAGATGACGTGCCCGATCTCGTGGCCGATCACCGCGGCCAGCTGATCCTGGTTCTTGGCGACGGTGAAGATGCCGGTGTTGACCCCGACCTTGCCGCCGGGCAGGGCGAATGCATTGGGTTCCTTGTCGACCATCAGCGCTGTTTCCCACCGTACGCCACGGTACTGTTGGGGCAGCTGGGCGACCAGCGCGTTCACCACGCACTGCACGTAGGCCGTCTGCTTCGGATCCTTGCTGAGCGTGCCTTTGGACTTGGTTTCGGTGAACGCCTGCGCGCCGAGCTGGTCCAGTTCGGCCTGCGACACCCCGCCGACCATCTGGCGGCGGCCGGTCGGCGACGTCGTGGTGGCGCACGCGCTCACCAGCATGGCGATGGCAATTCCCAACAGCACTGGTTTCATGTGCGATCCCCCGTGTTCATGTGCGCAGTGTGGAACGCGGCGACGTAAATTTTCGTCAAGCCGCGCATCGATCATTGGATGCCCAGGAACATCAGCGCCACCAGCGCGATGCCGTTGTTCAACCCATGTGCGGCGATCGGGGCCCAGAGGGTACCGGTGCGCTGGTACAACCAGGCGAAGGCCGCGCCCATGCTGCCGTAGACGAGCCACAGCTGGGCGATTTCCCACGGGCCGTTGGCACTGGTGCCGGGGATTTCATGCACGAGCGCGAAGGCCAGGCTGCTCAGGACGATGCCCAGCACCGGGCGGCCGGCCTGCCACAGGCGACCGAACAGGACACGGCGGAACAGCAGCTCTTCGTAAGCCGGCGCGAGCACGACGGCAAACAGAGCGAGGAACCACGGGAAGCGCGTGACCGCCTGTTCCATCAGCGCAAGATTGGTGGGCACCGGCTCGATGCCGGCCTGTTTGGCCAGCCAGGCGATCAGGTTGCTGCCGATGATCACAGCGGTGGCGACCAGCAGCGTCCAACCCCATGTCGAGGGGCGACGCGCGGCCTGGAAGGACAGTGCACGTTCGGCGGGCGTGGCCCGGCGACGGAAGAAGTACAGCACCAGCGCCGCGCCACCGGTGGCGCCCAGTGCCATCAGGATCTGGGCAAGTGCACCCGGTTGGCCCAGCTGTTGGGCCAGATCCGCCACGGCGGACGCATCCGCGCCGTCGCGGGCGGCTTGGTAACCCACGGTCGCGCCGCGATACAACCCCCAGATCAGCCCGCCGATCAGGCTCAGCGACAGCAGGACCGCTGCGCCGATGCCCAGATCGATGAAGAACCCCGCGAGCGGAGAACCTGGCGCGCGCGGTGAAGAGGGGACGACGGGGGGCAGCGGAGGCGTCATGGACGCCGGGGTGGTTGCGGACATCGGATTCCTGGCATCGGGGGGCGATGGCCGGCCAGGGTGCAGGTCGCACCCGGCCGGCCCGTCCCCGATTGTGTCAGATATCCAGGTTGGCGACCTTCAGCGCATTGTCTTCGATGAAGTCGCGGCGCGGTTCGACCACGTCGCCCATCAGCGTGCTGAAGATCTGGTCGGCAGCCACGGCATCCTCGATGCGCACCTGGAGCAGGCGACGGGTATCGGGATTGACCGTGGTGTCCCACAGCTGCTCGGGATTCATTTCACCCAGACCCTTGAATCGCTGGATCTGGCGGCCCTTCTTCGCTTCGTCCAGCAGCCAGTTGCGCGCTTCCGCGAAGCTGGCCACCTCGGCCGACTTGGCGCCGCGGCTGATCTTGGCTCCGGTGCGGACCAGGCCATGCAGCAGCAGCGAGGACTGGTGCAGCGCACGCAGTTCGCCTGTTTCGAACGCGGCCAGCGGCAACACCTGGATCATCTGTTCGCCCATGTGGCGACGCGTGACCAGCACAGCGGCCGGACGCTCGTCGGTGGGTTCCTGCAGTTCCAGCGTGTAGCGCGGCGAGCCGAGGCTGCCCTGGTTGAGACGGGTTGCCAGCGCGGCCAGGCCTTCGTCGGCACCGGCCTTGCGCAGGTGTTCCAGATCCATCGGGGTGAAATCGATGAGCGCTTCGAGCACCTGGCGGTCATAGCGATGGCCGTTGCGCGCAATGGTTTCCTGGGCCGAGGCATAGGAGAGCAGCAGCTTCTCCAGGGCCACGCCTTCGATGCCCGGTTCGCTTTCGGCCGGAATCAGCGAGGCGTTTTCCACCGCGCTGCTGGCCAGGTACGCGTCCAGTGCCGGGTCGTCCTTCAGGTACAGCTCCTGCTTGCCCTGCTTGATCTTGTACAGCGGCGGCAGGCCGATGTAGATGTGGCCGCGCTCGATCAGCTCCGGCATCTGACGGTAGAAGAACGTCAACAGCAGCGTACGGATGTGCGCGCCGTCGACGTCGGCGTCGGTCATGATGATGATGCGGTGGTAGCGCAGCTTGTCCGGGTTGTATTCGTCCCGGCCGATGCCGGTGCCCAGCGCGGTGATCAGCGTACCGACCTGATCCGAGGCCAGCATGCGGTCGAAGCGCGCGCGTTCCACGTTGAGGATCTTGCCGCGCAGCGGCAGCACCGCCTGGTTCTTGCGGTTGCGGCCCTGCTTGGCCGAGCCACCTGCCGAGTCACCCTCGACGATGAACAGTTCGGACAGCGCCGGATCCTTTTCCTGGCAGTCAGCCAGCTTGCCCGGCAGGCCGGCGATATCCAGCGCGCCCTTGCGGCGGGTCAGATCGCGCGCTTTGCGCGCCGCTTCACGGGCACGCGCGGCGTCCACGATCTTGCCGGCGATCGCCTTGGCTTCGTTCGGGTTTTCCTGCAGGAACTCTTCCAGGCGCTGGCCGAAGGCACTTTCCACGGCCGGGCGCACGTCCGAGCTGACCAGCTTTTCCTTGGTCTGGCTGGAGAAGCTCGGGTCCGGCACCTTCACCGACAGTACCGCGATCATGCCTTCGCGCATGTCATCGCCGGTCAGGTTGATCTTGGCCTGCTTGGCGATGCCGTTCTGCTCGATGTAGTTGTTGAGCACACGGGTCAGCGCACCGCGGAAGCCGGCCAAATGGGTACCGCCGTCCTTCTGCGGAATGTTGTTGGTGAAGCAGTACATCGTTTCCTGGTAGGAATCGGTCCACTGCAGCGCCACGTCCACGACGATGCCGTTGGACTCGCCCGTCACCGAGATCACGTTCGGGTGCAGCGGCGTCTTCAACTGCGCCAGATGCTCCACGAAGCTGCGGATGCCGCCTTCGTAATGGAAGTCGTCACGGCGGCCATCGCCGCGCTCGTCGACCAGCACGATCTTGACGCCGGAATTGAGGAAGGACAGTTCGCGCAGGCGGCGGGCCAGGATGTCGTAGTGGAACTCCACGTTGTCGTGGAACGCCTTCACCGACGGCCAGAAGCGCAGGGTGGTGCCGCGCTTGCTGCTGGCTTCGACCTGCTTCAGCGAGTTGACCGCCGCACCGTCCGCGAATTCCTGCTGGTAGTGGAAGCCGCCCTGGTAGATATCGAGCAGCAGCCTCTGGGACAGCGCGTTGACCACGCTGACGCCGACGCCGTGCAGGCCGCCTGAAACCTTGTAGCTGTTGTCGTCGAACTTGCCGCCGGCATGCAGGACCGTCATCACGACTTCGGCCGCGGAGACTTCGCGGTCGAGCTTCTTGCTCATCTGCTCGTGCTTGCCGGTCGGGATGCCACGGCCGTTGTCCGACACCGAGACCGAGCCATCGGCATGGATGATGACCGAGACATTGTCCGCGTGACCGGCCAAGGCTTCGTCGATGGAGTTGTCGACAACCTCGAACACCATGTGGTGCAGACCGGTGCCGTCATGGACGTCGCCGATGTACATACCAGGACGCTTGCGGACAGCCTCGAGGCCTTCCAGGGCGGTGATGCTGTTGGCGTCGTAGTTGCCGCTGTTTGCGGGGATGTTCTGTTCTTCAGTCATTGCGCTTGCCGTAGGCTCCGCAGGTCGGGCCACCGCCGTGAGGCGGGGCGCCGGGTAATAAGGGGTTGCAACAGCAATTATACCAGCCGGGCACCGTGGCCCCTGGGGGACCACTATGGCACAGGCTGGACCTGTCCATGTTCCACGTGGAACCGGGTGATATCCGGTGCGTCCACCAGGGCCGCCGGGACTTCGGTGGCGGTGATGAAGATCTGCGCCGGGCCCGCCTTCAACCGCTCCAGCACCCGCGCCTGGTGGTGGCGATCCAGTTCGGAAGAAAGATCGTCCAGCGCGATGACCGGCCATTCCCCGCGCTGTTCCGCGTAGTCCTCGGCCTGGGCCAGCAGGCAGGTGAGGGCGGTCAGTTTGGCCTGTCCGCGCGAAAGCGCATCCCGCCCGGGGATGGTCTCGAACACGACACTCCAGTCGGCCCGGTGCGGACCCACCGAGGTGTAGCCGGCCATCCGGTCGCGCTCGCGGGCCAGGAGCAGGGCGTCGGAAAGGGACAGCTCCTGTTTGCGCCAGCCAGGGCTGAGGTTCAACGACTGGATGCCCAGATTGGGCGCCAGTACGGCGGCCAGTTCCACGGTCCGCTCCTGCAGCCGCTCCAGGTAGTGCTGGCGGCGGGTCGTCAGTGGCTCGCCCGCTTCGGCCAGTTCCCGATCCCATGCGTCCAGGGCATGCGGGTGCCCGCCCTGCTTGAGCAGGGCATTGCGCTGCTTCAGGGCCCGTGAGTACCGCCGCCACAGCCCCATGAAGTCTGGTTCCACGTGGAACAAGCCCCAATCGAGGAACCGCCGGCGGGGCTCACCGCCGCCACTGACCAGGGCGTGGCTGCCAGGTTCGAAGGTCACCACGGCCAGTGCTGCACACAGCGTGCCCAGCTGGGCGACGTCTTCCCCGTCCAGCCGCCCTTTCCACTCCTGGCCGCTGTGGCGAAGCCCCGCCTTTCGACGGGTCGGTGTATCGGCGCCTTCGCGCTGCTCGTCCCATTCGACGAACACATCCAGCGCCTCCCGCCCCTGACGTACCAGGCCATCCCGCACCCGGCCGCGGAAACTGCGGCCATACGCCATCACATGCAGCGCCTCCAGGACACTGGTCTTGCCGGCGCCATTGTCACCGGTGATCAGATTGATGCCCGGTTTCGGCGCCAGTTCGACGGTATCGAAGCGGCGGACCTGGTGCAGGGACAGACGGCGGATGTGCATGCGGACGATCAACGCCGCACGGGGCGGCAGACGGGTAGGGGGAATCGATCAGCTTACTGCATTGCCCTGGTTCCACGTGGGACACCGCCTCGCGCAGAGTGGACCGCAGTGGAGATGTCGACTCTTCCTGCAGGATGTCTGGGCCCGAAAGGCATCCGGCCCCCAACGGCATCCATCCGAGGGCGCGAGCCACCACGAGAGACCGGTCGCTGCGGTACCGCCGCCCAGGCCGAGTTGGGCATATGCGGTGCGCCACGTGGAACATGTCACTGGATGAGCGTGATCACGACGCGGAAACCCGCTGAATTTCTTCAAATCTGAGGCGTGCGCAGCAGGGAGGCCCTGCAGATTTCAAGAAATTCGCGCTGATTTCCACCCGTCAGGACGGCTCGATCTGAGCCGGCAGCCCATTTCTTTGAATTCTGCGAGACGGAGGTGGAGACGGCTGTCCAGAATCCAACGGACGCCACGCAGACCCAAACGAGACTGTCCACATCCCCCATGTATGACTTATGCACAACCCATGGGCAATCTGTGGATAAAAAGCACCCCTCGGAGGGGCTTGAAAGATATCCACAGGATCACCCCCAGGCTTAGACCCTGTTTTACCGGGGGTTTCGAGGCTATATTTCCCTTTCAAACCAACCACTTAACCTACTTTTCAACCAAATCTGGCCCTACCACCACCACCTAGCTTTAGATTTATATACAGTTTTTAAAAGCTTAGAGCTGTGATTCAGCCGTTCAAAAGCAGGCCGCCGCCGCGCTCCAAGGCAAGAGGAAAATCCAGCTCATTCACGACGCTGGATCTTCGGGAATCGACCACGGCGGGAGCGGGCAATCGACTGGATCGGATGATCGCCTCCAGGTCGATGGCCAGCGCTGGATCGAGGCTGGCGTGTGAGCGTCGCGCCAGGTGACGCACTGCTGCGGATGACCGCTCGACCGAACGCCGACAAGGCGTTGGCTGGAGGTTCGAAGGTTCAACCGGGCGGCAGACCGGTATCGATATCCGCACCTCCGTGAATGCTCCACGTGGAACATCGTTTCTTCCGCCCAAAAAGAAACCCGGCATTGCCGGGCTTCTCTGAACCACTCGGTTCCACGTGGAACCTGTGCGTCTCAGGTCACAGACGCAGCGGCATCACCACATGACGCGACTTCTCGCTGCTGGCCTCACGGACCAGGGCGGAGGAGTTCGAATCGCGCAGCTGGATAACGACGTGCTCATCGCGCAGTGCCGACAGCGCGTCCAGCAGGTAGTTCACGTTGAAGCCGATGGCCAGATCGCTGACCGTGGTATCGGCCTCGATTTCTTCCTGGGCTTCTTCCTGCTCCGGGTTGTGCGCGCTGATCTTCAGGTTGCCCGGCGAGACTTCCACGCGGATGCCGCGGTACTTCTCGTTGGACAGAATCGCAGCGCGCTGCAGCGAGGCACGCAGCGCTTCGCGATCGACCTTCACTTCGCGGTCGGCACCGATCGGGATCACGGCCTCGTAATCCGGGAAGCGGCCATCGATCAGCTTCGAGGTGAAGGTCACATCGTCGCGCTTGACGCGGACATGGCTACGGCCGACTTCCAGCTCGATCTCGCGATCGCCGCTTTCCAGCAGACGCTGCAGCTCGGTCACGCCCTTGCGCGGCACGATGATCTGACGCTTGGCGCCGCTGGCTTTTTCCAGCTCGGTTTCGCACAGCGCCAGGCGGTGACCGTCGGTCGCCACGGTACGCAGGGCATCGCCACGCAGGTCGAACAGCAGGCCGTTGAGGTAGTAGCGCACGTCCTGCTGGGCCATCGCGAACGCCGTGCGCTCGATCAGTTCCTTCAGGGTCGCTTCGCCGATCGCCACGCGCTCGGTCGCTTCGACTTCGTCTACCGACGGGAAGTCGTTGGCCGGCAACGTTGCCAGGGTGAAGCGGCTGCGCCCGGCCTGCACGGTGATCTTGTCACCGGTCTGCGAGACGGTGATCCGGCTGCCATCGGGCAGGGCGCGGATGATCTCGAACAGCTTGCGGGCGGGGATGGTGGTCTCGCCGTCCTGGGCATCTTCCACCGCGATCCGCGACACCATTTCCACTTCCAGGTCCGTGCCGGTCAGCGACAGCTGTCCGTTCTGGACCTGAACCAGGAAATTAGCCAGAACCGGCAGGGTCTGGCGGCGTTCGACCACGTTGACGACTTGTGCCAACGGCTTGAGAAAGGCTTCGCGCTGCAGTGTGAAACGCATGTGGTTCCGTGCCCCTATGCTTTAAAAAAATGTGGAATAAATCAAAAGCTTGGTGGTGCTGGTAGGGCCAGAATCGCGGGAAAACACGACTAAGCCTTTGTAAACAAAAGGATTTCTGACCTCGAAACCCTCTGCATTACTAGCCCCCAAGGGGTGGGGAAAGGTGTGGATAACTTTACCGTCGAATCGAGCGGCTTTTTTATCCACAACCTATCCCGCGCTTACTACCGGATTCTGCACCGTTTTATGCGATGACGCCTTAGCGGCGTACATGCATCATTCGCTCAACTTCCGGATCAGCTTGTCCCAGTCTTCCCGCAACTTGCCGTCCGCTTCCATCAACGTCCGGATCTGCCGGCAGGCATGCAGCACCGTGGTGTGGTCCCGGCCGGCAAAGGCGTCGCCGATTTCCGGCAGGCTGTGCTCGGTCAGTTCCTTGGTCAGGGCCATGGCGACCTGACGGGGACGGGCCAGCGACCGGGTCCGACGCTTGGACAGCAGATCCTTGATCTGCAGCCCGTAGTAGTCGGCCACGGTTTTCTGGATGTTGGGAATGCTGATCGCCTGCTGCTGGGCGCGAAGCAGGTCGCGCAGGGTTTCCTGGGCGAAATCAGTGGTGATCGCACGGCCGGTGAAATTGGCGCGGGCGGCCAAGGTATTCAACGCACCTTCGAGGTCGCGGACATTGGAGCGCATCTTCTTGGCAATCAGAAACGCCACATCGTCGGGGATATCGGTGCCACGCTCGCGGGCCTTGGCCAGCACGATCGCTGCACGCGTTTCGAAGTCCGGCGGCTCGATCGCCACCGACAGGCCCCAGGCCAGCCGCGACTTCAGCCGTGCTTCCAGGCCCTCGACTTCGCGCGGGTACCGGTCGCAGGTCAGGATGATCTGCTGCTTGCCGTCGAACAGGGCGTTGAACGTATGGAAGAACTCTTCCTGGGTACGGTCCTTGCCGGCGAAGAACTGGATGTCATCGATCAGCAGCGCGTCCACCTGCTGGAACTGGCGCTTGAACTGGTCCATGGTTTTTTCCTGCAGCGCACGGATCATCGCGCTGAAGAACTGCTCCGAACGCAGGTACAGCACCTTGGCCGCCGGATTGGCCTGACGCATCGCATTGCCGGCCGCGAACATCAGGTGGGTCTTGCCCAGCCCGGTCCCGCCGTACAGCAGCAACGGGTTGTGGGCCCGGTCGCCCGGCTTCTGCGCCGCCTGGAACGCCGCGGCCAGACCCAGCTGGTTGCTGCGGCCTTCCACGAAGTTGGCGAAGGTGTAGTGCGAATCCATGTTGCCGGCAAACGGCACCAGCGGTTCCGCCGGGGCCGCGGGCGCGGACAGGCCCGGAATCGACGCGATCTGCGCCTCTACCGGACGCGGACGCGAGCCGATTTCAAGAAAAACGTCGCCGAAACCGGCGAAGTGCGCCACCAGCTCCTTGATGCGCGGCAGGTACAGCTCGCGCACCTGGTCGACGATGAAGGCGTTTGGCGCATAAAGCACCAGGCTGTCCGCGCGCAGATCTGCCTGCAGCGGCTTCAACCAGGTGTGAACATCTTCGGGCGGGAACTCCGCTTCGAGGCGTTCGAGGGAACGAGACCAGGCATCCATCGGCAATAATCGTCTGAGGCCAGCGGATAGGCGAACAAAAGCGCCGCACCGCAGGCCGGAAGGGGGGAAGAATGGATGGCGCAGACTACCACCGACGAGGGGGGCCGGGAATGGTTGTCCCAAAGTTATTCACAAAATGATCCACAGCTATTGCACAGCCCGGTGAATTCCCGTAGTGAGAGACACTTGACGGGACCTCGATGAGGTCTATAGAATTTCCGGTTCTTTCCGTCCCCTTCATATAGAGGCCCGCATGGCCACCAAGCGCACTTTCCAACCCAGCAACCTCAAGCGTAAGCGCGACCATGGCTTCCGTGCCCGTATGAAGACCGCTGACGGCCGCAAGATCCTGTCGCGTCGCCGCGCCAAGGGCCGTAAAGTCCTGAGCGCTTGATTGCAATGCCGCTTTCCGCGGCAGACGCAATCCTGACTGTGAGCAGTTCCGACCCGCGCAAGCGATTTCCTCGCTCTGCGCGGGTTCGTACGCGTGCCGAATATACAACGGTCTTCAACGGCGCCCGCCGTGTGTCCGATCCGCTGATGACCCTGCACTGGCTGAAGAGCGATACGCCAGCCAGGTTGGGTCTTGCGGTGTCGCGCAAAGTCGATCCCCGAGCCGTGGGTCGCAACCGAGTGAAGCGTGTGTTGCGCGATGCCACACGCCATCTACGGCCGTGGATGAGTGCCGGCGATTATGTCGTCGTTGCCCGCAGCGCCGCCCGTACCGCCAGCAATCCCGAAATCCGCCAGGCCTTTGAACGCCTGCTGCGCCGCCTTGGCGCATTGCCCATGCCGGGCGCGGACGGCACAATGCCGCCGCCCCTGGGCGTTGCACCCCTTTCCCAGTCCGAGCCGGCATTGCGTGCCGGCCCCGCCGAGCCTGCACGCTGATGAACCAGACCCGCGTTTTCCTGATTTTTGCCTGGCTGATGGTGGCCGTGTTGCTGTGGATGGAGTGGGGCCGCGACAAAGCCGCGCCGCCGACCCCGGCCGTGGCCACCCAGACCACCCAGGCCAGCGTGCCGGGTGCCGCTGCCGGCAGCATCCCCGGTGCCGCCGTGCCCCAGGCCGACGGCACGCTGCCGGCGGTCCAGCCGACCGCGCAGGCGGCGACGGGCCCGGCCCGCGTGACCATCACCACCGACGTGCTGCGCCTGGTGCTGGACGGTGGCACGGTGCTGGACGCCGAGCTGCTGCAGTTCCCGCAGACCAAGGAAGAAGGCAGCCCGCCGGTCCGCCTGCTGACCGAAGAGGCGACCCACCCGTACCGCGCGGTGAGTGGCTGGATCAGCGAAGACAAGACCATGCCGGTGCCGGCCGCCAACGGCTTCAAGCTGGTCGGCGACAACCACGACTTCGTGCTGGCCAAGGGCCAGGACGAGGTCACGGTGCCCTTCGAATGGACCGGCCCGAACGGCGTGACCATCCGCCGTACCTACTCGCTGGGTCGCAACGAGTACGCGATCACGGTGAAGGATGAAGTGGTCAACGGCGGCAGCGCTCCGTGGAGCGGCTACGTGTTCCGCACCCTGGACCGCACCCCGACCATCCTTTCGCGCAGCATGACCAACCCGGACTCGTTCAGCTTCAACGGCGCGACCTGGTTCAGCCCGCAGGACGGTTACGAGCGTCGCGCGTTCAAGGATTACCTGGACGACGGCCACCTCAACCGCACCATCACCGGCGGCTGGCTGGCGATGCTGCAGCACCACTTCTTCACCGCGTGGATTCCGCAGGCCGACCAGGCCGCGCAGTACTCGCTGGCGCAGAACAACGGCCGCGACCAGATCGAAGCGCGTGGCCCGGCCTTCACCGTGGCCCCGGGCCAGCAGGTCAGCACCGAGGCCCGCCTGTGGGTCGGCCCGAAGCTGGTCAACCTGATCGCCAAGGAAGACGTGAAGGGCCTGGACCGCGTGGTCGACTACAGCCGCTTCTCGCTGATGGCGATCATCGGCCAGGGCCTGTTCTGGGTGCTGAACCAGGTCCACAAGGTCGTCAACAACTGGGGCTGGGCGATCGTCGGCCTGGTGGTGCTGCTGAAGCTGGTGCTGTATCCGCTCTCGGCCGTGCAGTACAAGTCCGGCGCCAAGATGCGTCGCTTCCAGCCGCGCATCGCGCAGCTCAAGGAACGCTATGGCGATGACCGCCAGAAGTTCCAGACCGCGATGATGGAGCTGTACAAGAAAGAGAAGATCAACCCGATGGGCGGCTGTCTGCCGATCCTCATCCAGATGCCGATCTTCTTCGCGCTGTACTGGGTGCTGGTGGAATCGGTGGAGCTGCGCCAGGCCCCGTGGCTCGGCTGGATCCAGGATCTGACCGCGCGTGACCCGTACTTCATCCTGCCGGTGATCAACGTGGCGGTGATGTGGGCCACCCAGAAGCTGACCCCGGCGCCGGGCATGGACCCGATGCAGGCCAAGATGATGCAGCTGATGCCGCTGGTGTTCGGCGTCATGATGGCCTTCATGCCGTCCGGTCTGGTGCTGTACTGGGTCGTCAACGGTGGCCTGGGCCTGCTCCAGCAGTGGTGGATGACCAAGCGTCATGGCAGCGATCCGCTGCCGGTCGTCACCGCCAAGAAGTAAGCCACACAGGAAACCCGCCGCAAGGCGGGTTTCCTGCATCTGCGGCCCGCGCAGCCGCGTGGTCCGTAGAATGCCCCCTGATTCCCCGCACGCTGCAGTGAGCCCGACATGACCCATGCCCCCGACACCATCGTGGCCATCGCCACCGCGCCCGGCGCTGGCGGCGTCGGCATGCTGCGGCTGTCCGGCCCGCAGGCGCGGCCCATCGCCGAAGCAGTCGGCGTGCGCGCGATGCAGCCGCGGCACGCGCACTACGCGCGCTTCCGCGATGCGGGCGGCGAGGTGATCGACGACGGCATCGCGTTGTGGTTCCCGGCGCCGAACAGCTTCACCGGCGAGGAGGTGGTGGAACTCCAGGGGCATGGCAGCCCGGTGGTGCTCCAGCAGCTGGTCGCGCGCTGCATTGCCTTGGGCGCACGCCAGGCCCGGCCCGGAGAGTTCAGCGAGCGCGCCTTCCTCAACGGCAAGCTCGATCTGGCCCAGGCCGAGGCCATCGCCGACCTGATCGCCGCCAGCGACACCCGCGCAGCGCGCGCGGCCCGCCGCTCGCTGGACGGCGTGTTCTCGCGTCGCGTCGATGAGGTCGCAGAACAGCTTGTTCTGCTGCGGATCCACGTGGAGGCGGCAATCGATTTCGCCGACGAACCGCTCGACACCCTCGGCGGGGCGCAGGTGCGCAGTGGCCTGGTCACCGCGCTGCAGGCGATGCTCCGGCTGCGCGACGATGCCGAGCGCGGCCGCAAACTGCGCGACGGCCTGCATGCGGTACTGGTGGGCCCGCCGAACGCCGGCAAGAGTTCGCTGCTCAATGCGCTGGCCGGCAGTGAGCGGGCGATCGTCACCGACATCGCCGGTACCACCCGCGACACCCTGCGCGAAACCATCCGCATCGACGGCCTGGAACTGACCCTGGTCGACACCGCCGGCCTGCGCGAGGGTGGCGATGCCATCGAGCGCGAAGGCATGCGCCGGGCACGCGCGGAGATGCAGCGGACCGACCTGGCCATCGTGGTGGTCGATGCACGCGAGCCGCAGGCCGGCCGCGACGCGGTGGGCGACAGCATCGCCGAGGTGCCGCAGCAGCTGTGGATCCACAACAAGAGCGACCTGCTGGACGTGATCCCGTCCGACGCCCCTGCGGACGTGGTGCATGTCTCGGCCGCGACAGGCCTCGGCCTGGATCAGCTGCACGCGCGCCTGCGCGCGCTGGCCAGTGGCAGCGCCGGCGACAGCGTGGACGGCGAGTTCTCCGCGCGCGCCCGCCACGTCGAGGCGATCAGCCAGGCCATCGGCCATGCCGAGCGCGCCGAATCCGAGCTGGTCCACGAGCACCTGGAGCTGGCCGCCGAGGAACTGCGCCTGGCCCATGAGGCGCTGGGCGAGATCACCGGGCGGATGAGCGCCGATGACCTGCTGGGGCGGATCTTCTCGAGCTTCTGCATCGGGAAGTAGGGGGTCGCCTTTCTTCGCGCTGTCACAGCCTTGCAGCAGACTGACCGCGTTCTTTGTCGACAGGGGTTTGCAGTGTCCAAGCAGTTGTGGGGATGTGTGTTGCTGGTGTCGCTGGCCGTGGCACCATCGGTGGCCATGAGCGCTGAATCGTCTTCCTCCCCGCCGGCCAAGGCCGCCGTCTACGGCCACCGTGGCGCCAGTGCGCTGCTGCCCGAGCACACGCTCGCCGCCTATGCCCAGGCCATCGCCGACGGCGCCGACTACATCGAGCCGGACCTGGTGATGACCAAGGACGGTGTGCTGGTGTCGCGCCACGAGAACGAGATCAGCGGCACCACCGATGTGGCCGCGCACCCCGAGTTCGCCAGCCGCAAGGCGGTCAAGACCATCGATGGCGAACGCATCGAAGGCTGGTTCACCGAAGACCTCACCCTGGCCGAGCTGAAAACCCTGTACGCCCGCGAGCGCCTGCCGCAGCTGCGCAGCACCGCGTTCGACGGCCAGTTCCGCATCGCCACGCTGGACGAGATCATCGCTTTCCTGGTGCAGCAGGCCGGCCGCGCCAACCGCGGCATCGGGCTGGTACCGGAGATCAAGCACGGCACCTACTTCACGCGCATCGGCCTGCCGATGGAAGACAAGGTGGTCGCCGCGCTGCAGGGCAACGCCTACACGCGCGTGGCGCCGGTGACGATCCAGTCGTTCGAGGTGGGCAACCTGCGTTACCTGCGCGGCAAGCTCGGTCGCGACAGCAACATCCGCCTGCTGCAGCTGCTCGGTGACCCGAAGCAGCAGCCCGGTGACGTGCTGGCTGCCCAGGGCAGCCAGCGCTATGCCGACCTGATCACCCCGGCCGGGCTGCGCGAGGTGGCCACCTACGCCGATGGCATCGGCCCGAGCCTGCGCATGGTCATTCCGCTGGACGCGCAGGGAAAACTGGGCACCCCGACGTCGCTGGTACGCGATGCGCATGCGGCCGGCCTGATGGTGGTGCCGTATACGTTCCGGCCGGAAAACTACTTCCAGCCCGCGGACTTCCGCAGCGGCGAGCCGAATGCCCGCAACGCGGAAGGTTCGGTCGCCGAGATGCGGGCCTACCTGGCCACCGGCATCGATGCGTTCTTCACCGATGATCCGGCGCTGGGCCGGCGTGCGGTGGATGGGGATGGCACACCGGCGACCCGGTAGGTACCGACCGTTGGTCGGTACAAAAGTGATCGGCGCGATATCGGAATGTCCGGCGCACGGCAGCCACGCATGGCGTGGCTCTACCCCGGCATGCCATCAGATGGCGTTGCCGGTCAGTCCAGCGATGACCCTTCATCGCGCCGCCGGAACGGCAGCACCACGAAGTCGCGGCCCTCGCGCGGTTGCCACAGCACCGGTACGCGGGTCGGGGAGGGCGGTTCCAGATCGGCGTCGCGCGCTGCCTCGGTGTCGTCCTCTTCCTCGTCCTCCCAGCTGTAGCGCTTGCGTGGCGCCATCGGGTCGGAGAGGCGGAACAGCAGTGCGCTGATGATGCCGGCGAAGGCACCGCCCATGTGCGACTGCCAGGACACGCCCGGTTCGTGCGGGAGGATGGTGAGCAGCATGCTGCCGTAGAACAGGAAGGCGATCAGTCCGGCCGCGATCGCCGGCCGGTCGCGGCGCAGCAGGCCGAGCACGAACACCAGGAACATCAGGCCGTGGGTGATGCCACTGGCGCCCAGATGGTGGCTGCCCAGATCGCCGAGCAGCCAGGCGCCCAGCCCCGAGCCGACCCACAACAGGGGCAGCGCGCGCAGGGTGGCCTTGGGATAGACGCTGCCGGCCAACGTGCCGAGGATCAGCAGGGCGGCCGCATTGGCACCGAGGTGCTGGATTGAACCATGCAGCAGCGGTGCACCGAGAATGCCGAGCAGGCCGGCCTTGTCCAGCGGGGCCACCGCCCACGGACGCCAGTCGAAGTGGCCCTGGGCGGTATAGACCGCGACCAGCAGCAGCACGAAGGCCAGGCTCAGGTTGAACGCCCGCAGCACACCACCACGGTCGTTGCGGGACGGGACCGGCGGCGCGCCGGCGGGCAGGGGCAGGTTGGCGTTCATACCCTTAGGGATGGCGTCGCCCCGGATGAACACAAGGGCAACGCCGTGGGAGAGAGAGGTACCGCCTGCGGGACAATCCCGCAGGCGGCACGGTCGGTCAGGCGTGGCCGCCTTCCTTCGGCGGGTTCTTCAGGCTCAACACCACGGTCGCGGCGATGATCACCGCCACCACGCCCAGCGAGATCGGGGTGGGGATCTTGAAGATGTCGATCAGCATCATCTTGATGCCGATGAAGGCCAGCACCAGGGCCAGGCCGTACGGCAGCAGGTGGAAGCGATCAGCCATGCCGGCCAGCAGGAAGAACATCGCACGCAGGCCCAGCACCGCGAACACGTTGGAGGTCAGCACGATGAACGGGTCGGTGGTGATCGCGAAGATCGCCGGGATGCTGTCCACCGCGAAGATCACGTCGGTCACCGCGATCAGGATCAGCACCACGAACAGCGGCGTGAACCAGCGCTTGCCATCGCGCATCACGCTCATCGCGTTGCCGGCATAGTCCGGCAGCAGGCGCAGGTGCTTGCGCATCCAGCGCAGGGCGGGGTTGGTCTCGAGATCCGGCTCGCTGCCGGCCGAGAACCACATCTTCCAGCCGGTGAAGAGCAGGAACGCGCCGAACACGTAGAGCAGCCAGTGGAACTTGGTCAGCAGCACGCTGCCGGCGAAGATCATGATCGTACGCAGCACGATCGCGCCCAGGATGCCGATGATCAACACCTTCTGGCGCTGTTCCTCGGGCACCGCGAAGTAGCCCATGATCATCAGGAACACGAAGATGTTGTCCACGGCCAGCGCTTTCTCGACCAGGTAACCGGTCAGGAACTCCAGGCCGACCTTGTTGGCCACCACCTGGCCGGCGGTCTCATTCAGGTAGTACCAGAGGCCACCGTTGAAGGCCAGGGCCAGCGCGACCCAGCCGATGGACCACCACAGGGCCTCCTTGAAGGTGACCTTGTGCGGCCCGCCGTGTCGCATCAAAACGAGATCGACCAGCAACGCGATGATCACCACCGCGCCGAAGCCGCCCCACAACCACACATTACCGATCGTCTGCATTGGGTTTGTCCGTTGGAAAAATAGAATGCCTCAAGCCGGACGGCGAGGATCTGCAACGGAGGATCGGGGGGATCCGGGGACAGAGCTTCGCCATACGGCGAAGGTCTCGCTCGCAGTCCCGATGGGTGGGACTGCCGTTGCACCGGAGCCTGCGGGCTCGAATTGACGGCGACAACGTCTGGGAGCTACTCCCCTTCTGCGGCCGATTCTGCGGGGTGGCCCGGCCGCCGTCAACTGGCGGCCTGCCGGCCGGGGCCGGGGGCCGTTTACAATACGCCCATGAATACCCCCCTTCCCGTTGTCCGCCTCAAGAACGCCTGGCGCTCCAGCCACCCGTGGATCTTCCAGAAACTGGTCGAAAAGCCGGCCGTCCGTCCCAAACCCGGTGCCCTCGTCGACGTCGTCGGCGTGGATGGGGAGTGGATCGGGCGTGGCTTCTACAACGGTCACTCGCGCATCGCCGTGCGCATCCTGGAGACCGATCAGGCCATCCCGGTCGACGCCGGCTGGTTCTCGCGCAAGATCGCCCAGGCGGTGTCGCTGCGTCGTGAGGTGCTCAAGCTGGACGAGATCTCCGATGCCTGGCGCGTGGTCCACAGCGAAGGCGACGGTCTGTCCGGCCTGGTCGTGGACCGCTATGGCGATCTGGTCGTGGTCGAGTTCTTCGCCGCCGGCATGTTCCGCCACCGCGAGTGGGTCTACGAGGCCCTGCGCGAGCAGTTCCCGGGCTGCCGTTTCCACAGCTTCGCCGACGAACACGTGCAGAAGCAGGAGAGCTTCGACTTCCACGGCAACACCACCACCGAAGCCTCGGTGATCACCGAGTATGGCGTGAAGTTCCGCGCCGACCCGGCCGGCGCGCACAAGACCGGCTTCTTCGCCGACCAGCGCGAGAACCGCCAGTGGCTGAGCCAGCAGGTGGAAGGCAAGACCGTGCTGGACCTGTGCTGCAACACCGGTGGTTTTGCGGTGTATGCCGCCGCGCGCGGTGCGGCCGAGGTGGTCGGCATCGACATCGATGAAGACGTGATCGCCATCGCCAAGGGCAACGCCAAGCTCAACAACGTGCGTCCGAAGTTCATCCAGTCCGATATCTTCCCGTGGCTGCGCGATGCCTCCAACCGCGGCGAGCAGTTCGACGTGGTGATCCTCGACCCGGCCAAGATGACCCGCGACCGCGATCAGGTCATCACCGCGCTGAAGAAGTACCTGGACATGAACAAGCTGGCGCTGGGCGTGGTCAAGCCCGGTGGCCTGCTCGCCACGTTCTCGTGCACCGGCCTGGTGGCCGAGGACCAGTTCCTGGACATGCTGCGCCGCGCCGCGTTCTACGCCGGCCGCACCATCCAGATCCTGAAGGTGGCCGGCGCCGGCCCGGACCACCCGTTCATGGCCCACGTGCAGGAATCGCGCTACCTCAAGGCCGTGTTCTGCCGCGTGGTGGATTGATCCGCACCGGGATCCCGGCCACGTTAGGCATCGGGTAGTGCCGGCCGCTGGCCGGCTCCTCCTGGTCTCCGATTGTCGCGGGGAGCCGGCCAGCGGCCGGCACTACCGTTTGTTGTCCTCTCGGCGCTATGGTCTGACGCTTCCCATCCAAGGTGAGGCGTCATGACGTTGCGCAGTCTGTCTTTGCTGGTTTCGCTGGCGTTGTGCACGCCACTGGCCGCCCACGCGATCGAATTCACCCCGCAGGAACTGGCCAGGGCGTCTACGCTGCAGCACCGGCTGCTGACCCTGGACAGCCACCTCGACACGCCGGCCAATTTCCACCGCGACGGTTTCGACATCACCCAGCGGCACGATCACAACGCGCTGTCGCAGGTGGACTATCCGCGCATGGTCGAAGGCGCGCTCGATGGCGGCTTCTGGGCGATCTACACCGACCAGGGCGACCGCAGCGCGCAGGCGCACCAGCATGACCGCGATGCCGGCCTGCTGCGCTTGACCGAAATCCGCGAGATGCTCGCCGCGCACCCGGACACCTTCCAGCTCGCGCTGACCGCCGCCGATGCCGCGCGCATCAAGGCCGCCGGCAAGCGCGTGGTCTACATCAGCATGGAGAACGCCAGCCCGCTGGTCGACGACCCCACGCTGCTCAGCTACTACCACCTGGCCGGCCTGCGCCTGCTCAGCACGGTGCACTTCGCCAACAATGAGTTCGCCGATTCGGCCACCGATCCCAAGGGCGCCGAGTGGAAGGGCCTGAGCCCCGCCGGCAAGGCGCTGGTCGATGAAGCGGTGCGGCTGGGCATCGTCATCGACCAGTCGCATGCCTCCGATGCGGTGTTCGATGATCTGATCGAACGCATGCCGGTGCCGTTCGTGCTCTCGCACAGCTCGGCCAAGGCGATCTACAACCATCCGCGCAATCTCGACGATGCGCGCCTGAAGCGGCTGGCCAAGGCCGGCGGCGTGATCCAGGTCAACGCGTATGGCGGTTACCTGATCGATACGGGCAAGAGCGAGGCGCGCAAGACGGCCGAGACGGCCCTGATGGAACAGCTCGGTACCGATTACGACGGCATGAGCATCCAGCAGGGCGTCGCGCTGAAGAAGGGGCTGGAAGAGATCGACCAGCGCATCCCGCTGCGCAAGGCCACGCTCGACGATTTCTTCGCCCACTTCGAGCACATCCTGAAGGTGGTCGGCCCTGAGCACGTGGGCATCGGGCTGGACTGGGATGGCGGCGGTGGCCTGGCTGATCTGCAGGACGTGAGCCAGCTGCCGAAGATCACCGCGTGGCTGCTGCGCAAGGGCTACAGCGAGAAGCAGATCGCCGGCATCTGGGGCGGCAACCTGCTGAGGGTGATGGCGCAGGCCCAGGCGCATGCCCAACAGGCAGCCAAACCCTGATCCCGGACCGGTAGTGCCGAGCCATGCTCGGCAACGCGCAATGCAGCCGAGCATGGCTCGGCTCTACCCGAACATGGCGGCGGTAGGTGCCGACCGTGGGTCGGCACACGCCCGGATCAGGCCTTGCCCAGCACCGCATTGCGACGCCCATAGGCGAAGTAGGCGATCAGGCCCAGAACGTTCCACGCCAGGAAGTACAGCTGGGTGGTGCTCGGCAGGCTGAAGAACAGGTACACGCAGCCGATCACCGCCAGCGGGCCGACCACGTAGGCCAGCGGCGTGCGGAACTTGCGCACCCGGTTCGGCTCGCGCTTGCGCAGCACCACCAGGCACAGGCCCACCGCGGTGAACGCGGCCAGCGTGCCGGCGTTGGCCAGTGCGGCGATCTCGTCCAGGCGTGCCACACCGGCCAGCGCCGCAACCAGCACGGCGGTGAACAGCGTGGTGGCGATCGGGGTGCCGGTGCGCGCGCTGACCTTGGACAGGCCACGCGGCAGCAGGCCATCGCGCGACATGACGAAGAAGATGCGGCTCTGGCCATACAGGAAGGCCAGCAGCACGGTCGGCAGCGCGATCACCGCCGCTGCGCCGATCCACTTGGCCGCGCCCGGGCTGCCCAGTTCGCGCAGGATCAGGGCCAGCGGCTCGGCGCTCTGGCCGAAGATCGTGTAGCTCATCGCACCCACGGCGGCCAGCGCCACCAGCACATAGATGATGGTGCAGCCGACCATCGAGCCGATGATGCCGATCGCCAGGTCGCGCTCGGGCTTCTTGGTTTCTTCAGCCGCGGTGGAGATCGCATCGAAGCCGTAGAACGCGAAGAAGATGATCGCCGCGGCCGCCATCACCCCGCGTTCCACGCCATCCGCGCCCAGCGACTTGACGAAGCCGAACGGCATGAACGGCTCCATGTGGCCGGTATCGAAGTGCGGCAGGGCGATCGCCACGAACACCGTCAGCGCGATGATCTTGATCACCACCAGGACCGCGTTGAGGGTCGCGCTTTCCTTGGTGCCGGCCATCAGCATGCCGGCCACCAGGAAGGTGATCAGCACCGCGGGCAGGTTGATGAAGCCGCCTTCCACGTGGGGGCCCGCGGTCAGCATCAGGGGCAGGTCGATGCCAAAGCCATGCAGGAAGCCGACCGCGTAGCCGGACCACCCGACCGCCACCGTACTGACCACCAGCGAGTACTCCAGGATCAGGCTCCAGCCGACCACCCAGGCCACCACCTCGCCGAGCGCGGTGTAGCTGTAGGTGTAGGCGCTGCCGGCGGCCGGCATCATCGTCGACAGCTCGGCGTAGGACAGGGCCGCACAGGCGCAGACCGCACCGGCGATCGCGAAGGAGATCAGCACTGCGGGGCCGGCCAGGTTCGCGCCGACACCGATCAGGGTGTAGATGCCGGTGCCGACGATCGCGCCGATGCCCAGCGCGATCAGGTGCGGCCAACTCAGGGTCGGGATCAGTTGCCTGCCGGCTTCATGGACGGTGACGGTGTCTAGGGATTTGCGCCGGAGCAATGACATGGGGCCTCGCGGTGGATGACTGTTAACGACAAGTCTGCGAGTTTTACCGAACGCGGCGCAGCATTACTACTGCCAAGCGTCGTAAGCAGCTGCGCGGCGCGCATGACCGGGGCGAAGGTGACGAAAGCGGCACAAAGGCCGGACACTCATTCCCAGTGGCAGCCGGTGTCGGTGATCGCCTCGACGTCTTCGCCGAAGGCGGTCTGCTGGCCGGTGCGGGCGTTGGTGTACGAGAAGCCATAGATGCGCGCGCCCTGCGAGCTGATCGCATAGTGGCCGACGACCTTGCCGTCCAGGTGCTCGTCCCACACCGTGTCGAACTGCCAGGGGCGGTCCTCGGCAAGCACCGTGCTCTCCTGCGAGGCCAGGGTCAGCCGCAGCCACTGGGTCTTGCCGGCATAACGCACATGGCTGACCCGTTCACCGTCCGCGGTGCCCTCGGGGAGTTTCCATTCGAGGTGGATCTGCTGGCGGGTGCCGCCGGTCAGGCAGCGGATTTCATCGGCGTGGGCCGGCGCGATGGCCAGCAGCAGCAACAACGGGGTGAGCCAACGCATGGGCCAGGGTCCATCCAGACAGAGAGGGGGTCATTGTCCTCCCGGCGCACCCGTAGGGGTGCATCGGCCGGATCGCGCCTGCCGATCCGGCCGATGAAGCTCAGCGGTTCAACGTCGCCATCGCCGCGGGGGCATAGCGCGGGCCGGCAGCGGCATGGGCCGGGAAGATCGCATTGATGCGCGACACGTCATCGGGACTGAGCTCGACCTGCAGCGCGCCGAGGTTCTCCTCCAGGTAGGCCAGCCGCTTGGTGCCCGGGATCGGCACCAGATCGTCGCCCTGCGCCAGCACCCAGGCCAGGGCCAGCTGCCCGGGCGTCACGCCCTTGTCGCTGGCCATCGCGGTGACCGCGTCGACCAGGGCCAGGTTGCGGTCGAAGTTCTCGCCCTGGAAGCGCGGCGACTGGCGGCGATAGTCATCGGCCTCGAAATCGGCCGGGTTGCGGATCGCGCCGGTCAGGAAGCCGCGGCCCAGCGGCGAGTAGGGCACGAAGCCGATGCCGAGCTCGCGCACCGTCGCCAGCACACCGTTTTCCTCCGGATCGCGCGACCACAGCGAGTACTCGGTCTGCACCGCGGTGATCGGGTGCACCGCATGGGCGCGGCGGATCGTGCCGGCCGAGGCTTCGGACAGGCCGAGGAAACGCACCTTGCCCTGCTCGACCAGCCGCGCCATCGCCCCCACGGTGTCTTCGATCGGCACCGTGCCGTCCACGCGGTGCTGGTAGTACAGGTCGATGTGGTCCACGCCGAGCCGCTTCAGGCTGGCCTCGCAGGCGGCGATCACGTACTCGGGGCGGCCATCGACGCTGCGCGCGGCGGTGTCGCTCGGCTCCAGCCTGATCCCGAACTTGGTGGCGAGGAACACGTGGTCGCGGCGGTCGGCGATCGCCTTGCCGACCAGCACCTCGTTGGTGTGCGGGCCGTACATGTCGGCGGTGTCGAGCAGGGTGACGCCGCTCTCCAGCGCGCGGTGGATGACCGCGATCGATTCGGCATCGCTGCCGCGGCCGCCATAGAAGGCGCTCATGCCCATGCAGCCCAGGCCGAGCGCGGAGACGGTGGGGCCAGTGCGGCCAAGGGTACGGGTCTGCATCGGGTACTCCGGGGGAAGAGAGGGAACACCCCCAGCATCCTCCTGTGGACTATGTGGATAAACTGGCTGCTCCTGCATCGTCCTTGAAGCCAGCCTTCACAATGAGTGCCCAGCACCCGCTGCCCGCCGTGGTCGCCTTCGCCCGCGTCGCGCACCATGCCAGCTTCACCCGGGCCGCCGATGAGCTGGGCGTGTCGCCCTCGGCGCTGTCGCAGACCGTGCGCGCGCTGGAAGCCCATCTCGGCGTGCGGCTGCTGCAGCGGACCACGCGCCGGGTCGGCCTGACCGAGCAGGGCGCGCGCTTCCTGGTACAGGTGCGCGAGGGCCTGGCCCGGATCGACGCCGCCTTCGAGGACCTGGACCAGGTGCGCGATGTGCCCGCGGGCAAGCTGCGCATCAACGTGCCGCGGATCGCCGCCGAACTGCTGGTGCTGCCGCACCTGCCGGGCTTCCTGGCGCGGTATCCACAAATCGAGGTGGAGCTGTTCGTGGAAACCGCGCTGAGCGACCTGGTCGCCGGTGGCTTCGACGCCGGGGTCCGGCTGGGGGAAAGCCTGGCCCGCGGCATGATCGCGGTACCGATCGGGCCGCTGGAGCGCCAGGTGGTCGTGGCCACGCCGGACTACCTGGCCCGGCACGGGATACCCGCCACCCCGGCCGAACTGGTCACGCACGAGTGCATCGTGCATCGGCTCAGCACCGGCCGGCGGATGGCATGGGAGTTCACCCGCGACGGCCGCGATCTCGAGGTCGAAGTGGCCGGCCGGCTGGTGTTCAACGACGCCGGCCTGATCCGTGCCGCGGTGATCGGCGGCATGGGCCTGGCGCAGGGGTTCGAGGCGCTGTACGCCGGCGATGTGGCGGCCGGCCGCCTGCAGTGCGTGCTGCAGGACTGGCAGCAGCCGTTCGCCGGGTTCCATCTGTACTACCCGGCCCGCGAGCAGATGGCGCCCAAGCTGCGGGTGTTCATCGACTACCTGCGCGACGCGATGCGGCGCTGACGAACGGGGCGCGCGCGGTGGCCGCCTTTCCCGCGGCGGCGGGGCCTCAGCCGCTGACGCCCAGCCGCACGCCGAACCCGACCAGGAACACGCCCGCCACGCGCCTCAGCCAAAGCCCGACCCGCGGGTGCTGGAGAATCCGACGGCGCAACAGGTTGCCGACCCCGATCAGCACCGAGCAGTACGCCAGTCCCATGGCGAAGATGATCAGCGCCATGGTCGCAAACGTCACCACGCCCTGGTGACGGGCCGGATCGATGAACAGCGGCAGGAAGGCCATGTAGAAGATGATCGCCTTCGGGTTGAGCAGGTTGATCAGCACCGCCTGGCGGAAGTAGTGGCCGGGGGTGAGCCGGATACCGCCTTCCTCGCCCTGGGCGCGCGGCTGGCGCAGCAGGCCGATGCCGATCCACACCAGGTAGGCCGCGCCCAGGTACTGCACGGCGTGGAACACCAGCGGGTTGGCCTTGAGCAGCGCGGCCACGCCGGCCACCGCCAGCCACATCAGAATCTGGTCGCCCAGCAACAGGCCGAACAGCGCCGTGTAGCCGCCGCGCACCCCACCGCGACCGGTGGCGGTAAGCAGGGTGAAGGTGCCCGGTCCCGGCAACGCCAGGAACACCAGCACGGCAGCGACAAAGGTCCACAGATCCTGGATGCCCATCCACGGCATGGCGGCGACTCGACAACGGGGAGGGGCATTGTCCGGCAGCCGCGCGCCGGGCGATAGCGTCAGCGCGCGCTGCTGGGCAATCCGGCGAGCAGCGGCTGCAGGCGGTGCGCGAACATCGCATGCAGCTGCCGGATCGCCGGGGAGAACTGCTTGCGGTGCGGGCACACCAGGTTCAACGGCAGGCTGTCGCCCGCGCCGTCCAGCAGCACCTGCAGGCGCCCGGCCTGGACATCGGCGCAGACATCCAGCCACGACTTGAACACGATGCCTTGCCCGGCCACCGCCCAGCGGCGCACCACGTCGGCATCGTCGCAGACCATGTTGCCGCGCACCGGGATCACCGTCCGCCGGCCATCGAGCTCGAAACTCCAACGGTCATACGCGCGCCCGGCCAGCTGGTAGAGCAGGCAGTGGTGGTCCTTCAAGGCCTCCAGGCTGTCCGGCGAACCGTGCCGGGCCAGGTAGTCCGGCGAGGCGGCCAGCACCCGGCGATTGCCGGGCAGCAGCGGCAGGGCGACGTAGCTGGCGTTGTCGAAGCGGCCCAGGCGGAAGGCGATGTCGACCGGATCTCGGAAGACATCGGCGACCTGGTCGGACAACTGCAGGCGCAGCTGCAGCTTCGGGTGGGCGGCGCGGAACTCGGTCAGCCACGGCAGCAGCAGGTTGCGGCCCAGGTCCGACGGTGCGGCCACCTGCAGCGTGCCGCGCAGCTCGGCATCCTCGCCGCGCACCCGGGCTTCGCCCTCGCGCAGCGCGGCCAACACCTCCTGCGCGTAGGGCAGGTACAGCGCGCCTTCGGCGGTCAGGCGCAGGCTGCGGGTGGAGCGCACGAACAGGCGCAGGTCCAGCTCCCGCTCCAGCCGCGCGACGGCCGCGGCCACCTGGCCCGGGAGCAGGTCGGCCTCGCGCGCGGCGTTGGAGAAACTGCCCAGCGCGGCGGTGCGGACGAACAGGGCGAGGTCGTCGAACCGGATCATTTTCATTCCTGCAGTGAAAGTGCTGCCCGATTTTGCGCCTTTCTCCGCCCGGCCGTGAAGCGCACGCTGTCCGTCTTACCCAACGGATCTCCCCACGATGAAAGCCGTCGCCTATACCCAGCATGGCCTGCCGATCAGCGATCCCGCCGCGCTGGTGGACATCACCCTGCCGATCCCCACCCCCGGCCCGCGCGACCTGCGGGTCGAGGTCCGCGCGATCTCGGTGAACCCGGTCGACACCAAGGTCCGCAACGGCGTGGCAGTCACCGAGCCGCGCGTGCTGGGCTTCGACGCGGTCGGCATCGTGGATGCGGTGGGCGACGAGGTGACGCTGTTCCAGCCCGGCGACGCGGTCTTCTATGCCGGTGCGATCGGCCGCGCCGGCAGCAACGCCGAGTACCAGCTGGTGGATGAGCGCATCGTCGGCCACGCGCCGGCCAGCCTGGATGACGCCGCCGCGGCCGCGCTGCCGCTGACCGCGATCACCGCCTGGGAGCTGCTGTTCGACCGCCTGCGCATCCCCGAGAACGGCGGTGAAGGCCAGACCCTGCTGGTGATCGGCGCGGCCGGTGGCGTCGGCTCGATCCTGGTCCAGCTGGCCCGCCAGCTGACCCGCCTGACCGTGATCGGCACCGCCTCGCGCCCGGATACCCAGGACTGGGTCTACGCGCTGGGCGCGCACCACGTGATCGACCACACCCAGCCGCTGAGTGAAGGCCTGCAGCGCCTGGGCATCGCCGAGGTCGGCCACGTCGCCAGCCTGACCCATACCGACCAGCACTACGACCAGATCGTCAGCGTGCTCGCCCCGCAGGGCCAGCTGGCGCTGATCGACGACCCCGGCCAGCTCGATGTGATGGCGCTCAAGCGCAAGAGCCTGTCGCTGCACTGGGAATCGATGTTCACCCGCTCCAGCTTCAACACCCCCGACATGCAGCGCCAGCACGACCTGCTCGAACGCGTGGCAGCGCTGATCGATGCCGGCGTCCTGCGCACCACGCTGGGCGAGCACTACGGCCGGATCAACGCCGCCAACCTGCGCCAGGCGCACGCCCTGATCGAGAGCCACCGCGCACGCGGCAAGCTCGTCCTCGAAGGGTTCTGACGCAGCCTTTGAGACCGCCGCGGCCTACACTTGCCGCATGCAAACCGAATTCCTCATCCTCGGCGGCCTGGTGTGTGCCGTCCTCGTGCTGCAGCTGCTCGCGCTGCTGCGGCGTTCCGGCCATGGCGACCTCGAACAGACCCTGCGCGAAGAAGCGCGGGTCGGCCGCAGCGAACTGCGCGAGCAGCTCGAAGGCCTGGGCCGCCAGCAGGACGCGCGGCTGGAAAGCTTCGCGCGCGCGCTGACCGATCTGTCCACCCGCACCGACCAGCGCCTGGACCTGCTGCGCGATGCGCTCGGCGAAGACGCGCGCAAGGCCCGAGAGGAAAGCACGCTCAGCCAGCAGCGCACCGGCGATCTGCTGGCGCTGCGCATGCAGGAAGTGCGCGCGCAGCTGGAAGCGTTCGGGCAACAGCAGCAGGCACGCATCGAAGCGTTCGGCCAGCAGCTGGTGGAACTGACCACGCGCACCGACAGCCACATGGCCGCGCTGCGCCAGGCCCTGGCCGAAGATGCGCGCCTTGGCCGCGAGGAAACCGGGCAGTCGCAGCAGCGCCTGGCCGAATCGCTGGGCCTGCGCCTGCAGGAGATGACCCAGCGCAACGAACAGCGTATCGGCGAGATGCGCGCCACGCTCGAGCAGCAGCTCAAGAGCCTGCAGAGCGACAACGCCGAGAAGCTCGACCAGATGCGCGTGACCGTCGACGAGAAGCTGCAGACCACGCTGGAAACCCGCCTGGGCGCCTCCTTCCAGCTGGTCTCCGAGCGGCTGGAGCAGGTCCAGCGTGGCCTCGGTGAAATGCAGCAGCTGGCCACCGGCGTGGGCGACCTCAAGCGCGTGCTGACCAACGTCAAGAACCGCGGCAGCTGGGGCGAAGTGCAGCTGGACAACATCCTCGAGCAGACGCTCACCCAGGAGCAGTACGCGCGCGGCGTCAAAGTGCGCCCGGACAGCAACGAGATCGTCGACATCGCGGTGCGCCTGCCGGGCCGCGGCCATGAAGACACGCCGGTGTGGCTGCCGATCGATTCCAAGTTCCCCCGCGAGGATTACGAGCGCCTGCTCGATGCGCAGGAACAGGGGGATGTCGAGGGCGTGCGCCTGCAGGGCGCCCAGCTGGAGCGCGCGATCCGCATCCAGGCCAAGTCGATCTGCGACAAGTACATCGCCCCGCCGCACACCACCGATTTCGCGGTGATGTTCCTGCCCACCGAAAGCCTGTACGCCGAAGTGATCCGCCGCCCCGGCCTGATCGACCTGCTGCAGCGCGACCATCGCGTCGTGGTGGCGGGCCCGACCACCGTCACCGCGCTGCTCAACAGCCTGCAGATGGGCTTCCGGACGCTGGCCATCGAACAGCGCTCAAGCGAAGTGTGGGGCCTGCTCGGCGCGGTCAAGAGTGAGTTCGGCAAGTTCGCCGGCATCCTGGAAAAAGCCGAGAAGCAGATCACCACGGTGGGTCGCAGCCTCGGCGAAGCCAGCCGCAAGACGCGCACCATCGAACGCCGCCTGCGCAGCGTGGAAACGCTGGGCGGAGAACAGACCCAGGACCTGCTCGGCGACATGAGCGGCGAGGACGAGGATGTGGCCGGCGACGAGGCCAGCACCCTGCAGGACTGAGCGCCGACGCCAAGCATGCATGCGATCGCGCATGCTGCGTGGCACGTCCTTCCCTGCCGTCTTCCACCTTTCAAGGAACCGCCCATGCGTCTGACCCTGATGCTGTCCCTCCTGCTCGCCCTGGCCGGGTGCAGCAGCACGCCCTCCGCCGATACCACGGCGGTCACACCCGCCACGCCGAGCGGCGCCGAATGCACCGCCGCCGGTGGCAGCCTGCAGCCGCTGGGCCGCCTGCAGCGCGTGCAGTGCGTGGTGCCCTACGCCGATGCCGGCAAGGTCTGCAGCGCCAAGGCCGACTGCAGTGGCCAGTGCCTGGCCACCAGCGATGTCGCGCCGGGAACCACCGCGCGTGGCGTCTGCCAGCGCGATGCCAGCCAGAACTTCGGCTGCCGCCAGCGCATCGATGGCGGCGTGGCGCTCGGCACGATCTGCGTCGACTGATCTCCCCACGGCACGGCTATGCTGTGCCTCCCCCGATGCAACGCAAGGAATCTGCAGTGAGCCAGACCGTCTACGACATCCCCGTCACCACCATCGAAGGCCAGCCGACCTCGCTGGCCGACTACCGCGGCAAGGTGCTGCTGGTCGTCAACGTCGCCTCCAAGTGCGGCCTGACCCCGCAGTACGCAGGCCTGCAGGCGCTGTACGCCGACAAGCAGGCGGCCGGCCTGGAAGTGCTGGGCTTCCCGGCCAACAACTTCCTGGCGCAGGAGCCGGGCAGCGAAGCGGACATCCAGCAGTTCTGCCAGCTGGAATACAACGTCAGCTTTCCGATGTTCGCCAAGATCAGCGTCGCCGGTGACGACACCCATCCGCTGTACCAGCAGCTGACCGCCGCCCAGCCGGCCGCCACCGGCGAAGGCCCGATGCGCGAGAAGCTGCAGGGCGCCGTGGCCAAGTACCCGGACCTGGTGGTCAACGCCGCCCCGGGCGTGCTGTGGAACTTCGAGAAGTTCCTGATCGGCCGCGACGGCCAGGTCGTCGCGCGCTTCGCCCCGGACGTGCCGGCCGACGATGCCCGCCTGGTGGCCGCGATCGACGCTGCGCTGGCAGCCTGATCGGCGGACCCGGAAACAGAAAAAGCCCCGCTCCGGCGGGGCTTTTTTTTGCTCGCACCACGACCAACGGTCGTGGTCTACCACCTCGGTAGGTACCGACCGTTGGTCGGTACTCCGATCAATTACCCCAGTTCGGCATCGGCATCGCATCGACCGGAATCGGCGCATCCGGATCGTCCTTGCCGCGCGCATGCTTGCCGCGCAGGTCGTTCTCGATCTGGTAGTTGCGGCGCTGCAGCCACGCATCGCGGACCAGCGAATACTCGTCCACCGCGTTGTCGCGCATGTCGTCCACCGCCAGCAGCTGCGAACGCATGTCCACCAGCTGCAGGCCCTGCAGGCCGATGCGGATCTTGTCCTCTTCGATCGTGCGGATCGGCGAGAGCGGCATGTCGCCGGCCAGGCCGAACACATCGCGCACGGTACGCGGGCCGAAGAACGGCAGTTCGACGTAACGCGAACGGCGCCAGCCCCAGGTGCCCAGGGTCTGGCCGAAGTCTTCCTTGCGGCGCGGCACCATGGCCTTGCTGGCCGGATCGAACAGACCGCCGATACCCAGCGTGGAGTTCATCAGGAAGCGGCCCAAGCTGTCCCAGGCATCATCCGGACGCCCCTGCAGCAGCTGGTTGGTGATCGTCACCGGTGCGCGCAGGTTGCTGAAGAAGTTGCTCACGCCGGTCCGTGCGAAGCGCGGGACGACGTTGGTATAGGCCACCGCCAGCGGCCGTGCGACCGCACGGTCGACCACGTTGTTGAAGCTGTGCACCCTGCGGTTGAACGGTTCCCAAGGATCGTACGGCGCGCCGGTGGGCTCGGTGCCGTCCGCGGTCGGGGCCGGGCCACCATAGAGGGCGGCGAAGTCGTCCTCGGCATTGGTCGGCGCAGTGCCGCCGGTGACCGGTGCGGCGGCCGGATCGGTGCTGGCCTGTGTTGCCTGGGCGGCCGTGTCGGCGACGGCCTCGGCCGGTACCGCATCGGTGCTGGCCACATCGGCAGCCGGCGCCGCCGCAGGGGCGACCTCGACGCTGACCGGTGCGCTGTCGCGTGCGGGCTTGCCGGCACAGGCGCTCAGGGCCAGCGCCAGCACAAGGAGGGGGAAGGTGCGTATGACGTTCATGTCAGCTCGCCGCAGAAAGGGCATGGAAATCCAGGGAGGGTGCCAGCCGGTAGGCGGCACGGAGGTCGGTGAAACCGTCCGGGCTGCCGACGATCGTCGGCGTTGTCCCGTTTGCGCGCAGGCGTGCGGCCAGCTCGGCCAGCAGCGCCAGACCGGCGCTGTCGAGCCGGCTCACTGCCGCCAGATCCAACTGCTGCACGCCGTCCAGCGCGGTCAGCGAGGGCCACAGGGCCGTCACCGCCGCGCGGTCGAGCAGTCCGCTGAAGACCAGCGAGGTGCCGTTGCGCTGCACGCTGGCGCTGTTACTTGCCACGCGGGGCCTGCCCGGCCTGCATGCTGCCGTTGCGCAGCTCGGTGGCTACCTGCTGGATCGACTTCTGGCGCAGCGGGGCGTCGAACTGGGTCTTGAAGGTCTGCACGTACGAGATGCCTTCGATCATCACATCGAAGATCTTCCACTGGCCGTTGACGTTGCGCATCAGGTAGTCGACCGGGGTCGGCTCGTTGCCGGCCCGGATCAGTTCGGTGGACACGCGCACGCCGCGGTTGCCCGGCAGCGGCGACTCGCTCTTCAGGCGGAAGGTCGGCTTGCCCTGGATCTCGAGCAGGGCCGAACCGTAGCGCTGCATCAGGTTGTCGGCCATGGCATCGGCGAACAGCTTGACGTCGGCATCGGAGGCGCCGCGGCCGTGCACGCCCAGCACCAGGCGGGCGGCGTAGTCACGGTCGAAGGTCTTGTTGAGCTCGCTGTTGATGAAGTCACGCAGCACGGCCGGGTTGGCCCTGAACTCGGTGCGGCGCTGCTGCAGCGAGGTCAGGATGCGGGTGCTGGCGTCCATCACGGCCTTGCTGGCCTGGCCCTGCTGGGCGGCAGCGGCGGCCGGGGCGGCCTGGGCGAAGGAGAGCGAAGGCGTGGCGGCGAGCAGGGCCGAGGCCAGCAGCGCCGGGATCAGGGTCTTTTTCATGGTTGCGGTTCCGTTGCAGGCGCGGGCGCGCCGTTGCCATCGTGGGAGTCAGCGCCACCGGTATTGGCCGGACCGCTGAACATGTACTTGCCGACCAGCTGGAGCAGGTCCACCGCCGGCTGGGTGAAGACGATCTCGTCGCCGGACTTGAGTACGTCCGGATCTCCGCCCGGCTGCAGTCCGATATAGCTCTCGCCGAGCAAACCGCTGGTGAAGATGCCGGCCGAGGTGTCGGCGGGCAGGTCCTTGAACTTGCCGTCGAGCTTGAGGGTCACGATCGAGTCGAACTTCTGGGGATCCAGTTCGATGCCCGAGACCTGGCCGATGGTCACGCCGCCGATCTTGACCGGCGCCTGCTTGCGCAGCTGGCCGATCTGGGTGAAGCGCGCCTTGAGTTCGTAGCCGCTGCCGCCGGTGCCCCACCGTTGGTTGGTGGAGGCCACGGCCAGCACCAGCAGCGAGGCCAGCGCCAGCAGCAGGAAGGCGCCGACGGAAAATTCGAGTCTGGGACCGCGGATGGCCATGGGATATCTCACTGTTCTTTGTCAGGTGCCTGGACAGGTGTCCGGGCGGGAAGTCTTTGCGTACCGAAGAAGCGCACCGAAGAGGCGTACCGACCAACGGTCGGTACCTACTGGAACATCATGGCGGACAGCACGAAGTTGAAGACCAGCACCAGCAGCGAGGCGTTGACCACCGCACGCGTGGTGGCGACCGAGGTGCCTTCGATGGTGGGCTCGGCATGGAAGCCGACATAGGACGCGACCAGGGCAGCCGTGCCGCCGAAGATCGCCGACTTCAGCATCGCCACGCCGAAGTCATCCCAGAAGTCCACGCTGTTGCTCAGCGCCGACCAGAACACGCCATTGTCCAGGCCGAGCACGTGCACGGCCTCGAAGTAGCTGGCACTGATCGCCAGCGAACAGAAGATGCCGGTCAGCAGCGGCACGGTCAGCACGGCCGCCCAGAAGCGCGGGGCGACGACCTTGGCGACCGGGTCGATCGCCATCAGCTCCAGGGCCTTGATCTGGTCGGTGGCGCGCATCAGGCCCAGTTCGGCGGCGATCGAACTGCCGGCGCGGCCGATGAACAGCAGCGCGGTCAGCACCGGCGCCAGTTCGCGGTACAGCGACAGGCCCAGCAGGGTCGACAAGGCATCGGCGGCGCCGAAGGTGGTCAAGGTGCGGTAGCCCTGCAGGGTCAGCACCAGGCCCACGAAAGCACCGCCTACGGCGATGATCGGCAGCGAACGCGCGCCGATCTTGTAGATCTCGCGGGTCAGCTCGGCCAGGAAATCGGCGGTCGGCAGCGAGCCGCGCAGCACCGTCAGCGAGAACAGGCCGGCGCGACCGAGCGAGCGGGTGGCGTCAACGAACGGCATCAGGCAACCCTCGCACGCGGTGCGGCATCGAACGGGATCGGGCCGTCCGGTTCACCGTGCAGGAACTGCCGCAGCAGCGGGTCCTGGCTGGATTCGAGCGCGGCCGGGCTGCCCTGGAACACGATGCCGCCGTTGGCGATCGCGATCACCTGGTCGCAGATCGGCAGGGTCTCGTGCACGTGGTGGCTGACGATGATGCTGGTCAGCCCCAGGCTGTGGTTGAGGCGCTGGATCAGGCTCATGATCACGCCCGAGGCGATCGGGTCCAGCCCGGTCAGCGGCTCGTCGTAGATCATCAGCGGCGGGTCCAGGGCCAGCGCGCGGGCCAGGGCCACACGGCGCGCCATGCCGCCGGACAGCTCACGCGGCCAGGCGTCGGCAGCCGCCAGCAGGCCGACCGCGTGCAGCTTCATCTGCACCAGGCGGCGCAGCACGGGCTTGGGCAGGCGGGTGTGGGTGCGCAGCGGCAGGGCCACGTTCTCGGCCACGGTCAGATCGGTCAGCAGGCCGTTGCCCTGCAGCAGCACGCCCACGCTCTTGCGCATCTCCAACAGCGCGCGTGCGCCGGTCGGGATGGGCTGGCCGAACAGGGTGATGTCACCGGCGGCCGGCCGCAGCTCACCGGTCAGTGCGGCCAGCAGGGTGGACTTGCCACTGCCCGACGGGCCGAGCACGGCGGTGATGCTGCCGCGCGGAACGGTCAGCGAAACGTCGCGCAGGATCGTGCGTCCGCCGCGGTCGATGCGGACGTTGGACAACTGCACCAGACTCTCTTCGGAAACCGTCATGAGCGCCATTAACAAAATTCCAACGTTGTAAGATCGTGGTGAACGGCTGAACATAACCGAACTGCACCGTGCAGTATTGTCGCACGGGCAGGTGAGGGCGGCGCCGACGCTGCGTTCGTGCGCGCGCTGCGGCACACTCCTGCGATGACCGACGCTGCTTCAGACTTCCGCCTGTACCACTCCAACTCGCTCGATGTGCTGGCCGCCCTGCTGGCCACGACGCTGCGCACGCCGGTGCCGGGCCAATCGATCCTGGTGCCGGAGGTGGTGCTGATCCCGCAGGTCGCGATGCGCCGCTGGCTGCAGTCGACCCTGGCGGCCGAGTATGGCATTGCCGCCAATCTTGAGTTCCTCACCCCTGGTGAGCTGGTCGCCCGCGCCCTCAACGCCAACGTGCCCGGCGAACATGACGATCTCAATGCCGAGGGCCTGCGCTGGCGGTTGTACGCCGCCCTGCGCGACCCGGCCTTGATGGCGCAGCCGCCGATGGCGGCCCTGCAGGCGTATCTTTTCGCGGCCGACCCGCTCAAGCCGTGGGCGCTGGCCGCCGAGCTGGCCTCGGTGTTCGAGAAGTACCAGGCCTGGCGTCGCGACTGGCTGCTGCGCTGGGAGGCCGGGGCGGCACCGAACGACCCGCAGGCGATCCTGTGGCGGCGCATTGCCGGCGGCAAGCAGTACCGTGCGCGCCGCATCGATGCCTATCTGGCCCGCTTCGAGGGCGCCGGGCAGCCGCTGCCGCAGGGCCTGCCGGCGCGTGTGTTCGCCTTCGCCACGCTCAACATCTCCCCGGACGTGCTGCGGGTGATGGCGACCCAGGCGCGGGTCGGCACGATGCACTTCTATCTGCCCACGCCGACCCAGGCCTACTGGGGCGATCTGCAGACCCTGGGCGAGAAGCTGCGCAGCGGCGCGCCCGATCCGTTCGGCGAGGCGGCGGGCGAGAACCGCCTGCTGCAGGCCTGGGGCGCGGCCGGTCGCGACTTCATGGCGGTGCTGGGCAGCTACGAGGTCGTGCACCCCTCCGGCGAGATCGCCGCCTACGATGATCCCGAAGACGATGCGCGTCCGGACATGGACGACGGTGGCTTGTCCGACAGCCTGCTGCACCGCCTGCAGCGCGACCTGTTCCACCGTCGCGGGCAGCCGGCCGGAGCGCTGCGCGACGGGCTGCGCCATGACGATCCCAGCCTGCAGGTGCATGCCTGCCACACCCGCCTGCGCGAACTGCAGGTGCTGCACGACCAGCTGCGCGGCCTGCTCCAGGACCCGCGCTTCGATCCGCCACTGCAGGCACGCGACATCGCGGTGCTGGCGCCGGACATCGATCCCTACGTGCCGTACCTGGAAGCGGTGTTCGGCGGACGCAGCGGGGGCGACGAGCACATTCCGTACGCGCTGGCCGACACCAGCCCGCTGGCCGGCGAGCCGCTGGCCGATGTGTTCGTGCATCTGCTCGGGCTCCCGGTGTCGCGCTTCGGCTTGAACGAAGTGCTCGACCTGCTCGCCAGCGCGCCGCTGGCCGAGGCGGCCGGTCTCGATGCCGCGGCGTTCGACCGCCTGCACGATTGGCTGCAGGCCGCCGGCGCGCGCTGGGGGCTGGATGCGATCCATCGCGGCCAGCACCAGGCCCCGGTCGACGATGCCTTTACCTGGCAGTTCGCGCTCGATCGCCTGCTGCTCGGGCATGCCAGTGGCAGCGACGGCGATATCGCCGGGGTCGCGCCGTGGCCGGAGCTGGAAGGCAGTGCGCTGGATGCGCTGGACCGCCTGCTCGGCCTGCTGCGCGTGCTGGCGCGTTACCAGAAAGTACTCGGCGAGGCGATGTCGCCCGGGCAGTGGCGACAGCGCCTGCTGGCCCTGCTCGATGCACTGCTGCCCGAGCCGCCGCAGGCCGCCAACAGCCAGCGCGCACTGGAGCGCCTGCGCAAACTGATCAACGAATTCGCCCGCGACGCCGACACCGCCGGCTTCGAGGGCGAGGTGCCGCCGGAGGTGCTGCGTGCGCATTTCGCCGGCGTCCTCGCCCAGGCCGATACGCGTGCACCGCTGCTCACCGGCGGCGTCAGCTTTGGCCGGATGGTGCCGATGCGGCTGCTGCCGTTCCGGGTGATCTGCGTGCTCGGCCTGAACGACGGTGATTTCCCGCGCCGCGACCCGGCGGCCGGGCTCAACCAGCTCACCGCCGAGCTGGGCACCGACAAGCGCCGGCACGGCGACCGCTCGCTGCGCGAGGATGACCGCTTCCTGTTCCTGCAGTTGTTCGCCTCGGCGCAGGACGTGTTCTACCTGAGCTATCTGGGTGCCGACCCGCGCGATGGCAGCGTGCGCGAGCCCTCGGTACTGGTCAGCGAGCTGATCGACGCGGCGGCCGACTACCACCTGGATCCGCCCGCGGCCGCCCGGCAGATGACGGTGCGGCATTCGCTGCAGCCGTTCGCGCCGGCCGCGTTCGGTGGCGGAGAAGAACCGCGCCGCTTCAGCTACCGCCAGCAGTGGCACCCGGCCGCCGGCTCGCTCGGCGGTGCACGCCGCGCGCTGGCGCCGTGGTTCGCGCGGCCCCTGCCGCCGATGGAGAGCGGCAGCGGTGAGGCCGACCTGAGCGTGGACGCACTGCGTCGCTTCCTCACCGATCCGGCCAGCCAGTTCCTCTCGCAACGGCTCGGCCTGCGCCTGCCCGACGACGTGGACACCGCCGAAGACGTCGAGCCGCTGGTGATGGCCGCACGCGGCAGCGACACCGCGCTGCTGCAGCAGGCGGTGATCGAGGCCACCCTCGACGAGGATGCCGCGCCGCTGTATCCCCGGCTGCGCGCGCGTGCGCTGTTGCCCTCCGGTGCGCTGGGCGAGCGCCAGTTCGCGCTGCTGCAGGCGCAGACCGAGCCGTACGCGCAGGCCCTGGCCCAGTGGCAGGCCGGTACCGCGGCCGACAGTCGCCGCTACGAGGTGGAGATCGATGGCGTGCGCCTGCACGGCCGGGTCGACGGCCTGCATCCGCACGGCCTGGTGCGCCTGCGCCCGGGCCCGCTCAACGGCCGCGCCGCGATCCGCCAGGGCCTGGACTGGCTGCTGGCCAACGCGGCCGGCGATGCACGCTCGCTGGTCCAGTTCCACGAGGCGGGCGATGACGGGCTGGGCCCGCATACGCTGCCGCCGCTGGACGCCGAGCGCGCGCGCCAGGTCCTGCGCCGCCTGCTGCAGCTGCGCGCTGAAGGCCTGCGCGCGCCGCTGTTGTATGGCCCGTCCACCGGCTGGGTGCTGTACACCGCCGCCGAGGCCAAGCGCGAGGCCGAGGGCCGCGCCAAGTGGCATGGCAGCGACCGCAGCTGGGGCGAATCCACCGGCGCCGGCTACCAGCTGGCGCTGCGCGGCCATGATCCCTTCGCCAGCGCGGACAGTTACCGACAACTGCTGCACAACAGCTTCGTGGTGTTCACCGCGGTGCGCGAAGGCCGGGTGTTCCCGGGCTTCGACGAGGAAGGAGCCCTGCGATGATCGACCACGACCTGCTCGACGATCCCTACCTGGCGCTGCCGCTGGACGGCGTGCGCCTGATCGAGGCCAGCGCGGGGACCGGCAAGACCTTTACCTTGGCCACGCTGTTCACCCGGCTGGTGGTGGAGAAAGGCTGGCGCATCGGCCAGATCCTGGCCGTCACCTTCACCGATGCCGCCACGCAGGAACTGCGCAAGCGCATCCGCGAGCGCCTGGCCTTGGCCGCACAGCTGGTGGAGCGCGTGCCGAGCGAACAGGACAGCCCGGAGGTCGCCTTGACCCGGGTGATCCTGCAACGCCAGCTCGCGCTGGGCGAAGAAACCCCGGCCGCGCTGGCGCGCCGGCTGCAGACCGCGGCCGATGAAATCGACCTCGCCTCGATTTTCACCATCCATGGCTTCTGCACCCGCGTGCTGCGTGAGCATGCCCTGGAGAGCGGACATACCTTCGATCCGCCGACCCTGCTGCCCAGCGAGCGCGAGCTGCATGAGGAACTCGCCGCCGACCTCTGGCGCGTGCATGCCAACGACCCGGCCACGGTCGATGCGCTGACCTGGCTGTGGTCGTCTCCCGAGGCGCTGGCCGGCGATCTCTCCACGCTGATCAAGCCCTTGCCGTTGCTGCCGCCGCGCCCCACCCACAGCGTCGACGACCCGGCGCCGCAGCTGCGGCTCGCCGCTGCGGCCCTGGCAGACGCGATCGAGGCGCACGCTGAGGACGCGCAGGCACAGATCGCCACCGCCTTTGACCGCAAGGTCTTCGACGGCCGCCGAGCCAAACGGCCGAGTTTCGACAAGGCCTTCGGCGAGCTGTCTGCCGGCCGCAGCGCGCAGCACTGGCCGCGCAGCGACAAGAGCCACCTGGGCAAGCTGCTGCCGGTGCAGCTGCTGGCCTTCTGCAAGGACGGCATGGAGGGACAGTGCCCGGTCTCGCCGCTGTTCGATGCGCTGCAGCGCTGGTGGCATGCCGCCGACGCGCGTGAGCAGTGGCTGCGCCAGCAGGCCACCGCGTTCCTGCATGACCTGCGCGACGAAGCGCGTACGCGCCTGGCCGAGCTCAAGCGAATCGGCCGCGTGCAGACCTACGATGACCTGATCGACGGTGTCGCCGACTCACTGGAGGGCCCGCACCGGGCGACCCTGGTGCAGCAGCTGCGTGCGCAGTACGCGATCGCGCTGGTGGACGAGTTCCAGGACACCGACGACCGTCAGTGGGGCATCTTCCAGCGCGTGTTCGGCGATTCGGAGGAGACCCGCGAGGCTGGCCTGGCACCGGCGCTGTTCCTGATCGGCGATCCCAAGCAGGCGATCTACGGCTTCCGCGGCGGCGACATCCATACCTACCTCAAGGCCAAGCGCCAAGCCGACGCAGCGCCCGCGCTGGACCGCAACTTCCGCTCGCGTCCGGCGGTGCTGCACGCGATCGAAGCGCTGTACGCCAATGCCGGTGAACGTGCCTTCCTCGAGGCCGACATCGCCTTCGAGCCGGTGCATCCCGGCAGCACCCGGGTGGATGCGGATTTCCTGCGCGACGGGATGCCCGCGCCCGGCCTGACCGTGCGCGTGCTGCACAACACCGAGGGCGGCGACCTCAAGGCCGATCCTTCCCGGCAGCAGGCCAGCGACGCCTGCGTCGCCGCGATCCACCAGATCCTCAGCGAGGCCCGCGAAGGGCGCGCGCTGCTGCGCGGTGCGCCCGTGCAGCCCGGCGACATCGCGGTGCTGGTGCGCTCGCACAAGGAGGCCACGCGCATCCAGCAGGCGCTCGGTGTGGTGGGCATTCCTGCGGTCGCCGCGGGCAAGCAGAGCCTGTACGCCACGCCCGAGGCACACGACCTGCGCCTGCTGTTGCTGGCCCTGCTGCAGCCGGCCGATGAAGGGCGCCTGCGCGCCGCGCTGTCGACCGTGCTGCTCGGCGAAGATGCCGAGGCGATCGACGCGCTGGAACGCGAAGGCGATGCGCAGCGCTCGTTCCAGGTGCGGTTGCTGGAATGGCGCGAGCGCTGGCAGCGCGGCGGTCCGTTCGCGGTGATCGCCGATCTCTGCGCCGAACATGCCGAGCGCCTGCTCGGTCTGCTGGATGGCGAGCGCCGCCTGACCAACTACCTGCAGTTGGGCGAGCTGCTGCAGCAGGCGGCCGGGCAGACCCTGGGCATGCATGGCCTGCTCGACTGGCTGCAGGTGCAGATGGCGCATGCCGACCAGGATGACGAACAGCAGCTGCTGCGCCTGGAATCGGATGCGCGCCGCGTGCAGATCATCACCCTGCACAAGAGCAAGGGGCTGGAGTATCCACTGGTGTTCCTGCCGTTCGTCGGCATCGGCGGCGGCGCGCCCAACACCGAGGCGAACTGCACGGTGTACGCCAACGGCCGCCGTGAGCTGCACTGGAAGCTGGACAAGGACGACAGCTGGAGTGCGGCCAGCACGCGCAGCGCGCAGGAACAGGAAGCCGAAGACGCGCGCCTGCTCTACGTCGGGCTGACCCGTGCCGAGCACGCGCTGTGGATCGCCGCCGGCGATCTCGCCGGGCTGGCCAGAACCCGCTTGGCGCCGATGTTGTCGGACCTGGAGGCGCTGCGTGCGCATCCGGACATCGCCGTGATCGAGGGCCCGGTGGAACCCCGCCCGGCGCAGCTCGCGTTCGAGCGCGAGGGCGAACTGCCACCGGTACGCGCGCTGACCCGCCGCGTGCCGCACGACTGGTGGGTGTACAGCTTCACCCAGCTGGCGCATGCCGACGCGGGCCATGACACCGATGCGGCCGCGACCGAAGTACCGGCCCCGGCCGCCGACGAACCGGCCGGTGTGGACCTCACGCTGGAGACCGAACAACCGGCCGTGCCCCTGGAAGAGATCGACCCGCGCTTCATGGGCAGCCGCTTCGGCAACGTGCTGCACGATGCGCTGGAAAACACCGACTTCGCGCAATGGGGCGGATGGCAGGCCGGGCAGCCGGCACCCGGCGAGGAAGCCGAGATCCTGCGTGCTTCGCTGCGCGCGGAAGGCTATGCCGAGGAAGACCTGGACGATGGCGTGGCCATGTTGACCGCGCTGGTCGGCCAGACCCTGACCGTGCCGCTGCCGGAAGGCGGCGCACTGCACGACCTGCCGGCCGAGGCACGCCGCGCCGAAATCGAGTTCCACTTCGCGATGCAGCCGACCGCGGTCCCGGCATTGCTGACCCTGCTGCACGCGCATGCGCTGGTCCGCGACCGCCATGGATTCGGCACGCGGCGGCGGCTGGAGGGCCTGATGACCGGCAAGATCGATCTCACCTACGTGCGCGCGGAGCGCTGGTACGTGCTCGACTACAAATCCAACCGACTGCCCGGCTACGACGCGGCCCGGCTGGCCAGTGCGATGCAGCACAGCGAATACGACCTGCAGGCGCTGATCTACACCGTGGCGCTGCACCGCTGGCTGCGCTTCCGGCTGGGCGCGCAGTACGACTACACGCGCGACATGGGCGGCATCCGCTACCTGTTCTGCCGTGGCCTGGATGCCCGCCGCGAGGACAGCCCCGGTCTGTACGCACACCGCTTCGATCCGGCCCTGGTCGATGCACTGGATGCGCTGTTCGCCGGTGGCGAACACGCCCAGGCCCGCATGGCCGCGCGCGCACGGGGGGAGGCATGAGCCTGCTCACCACGCTGTACCGCGGCAACGCGCTGCGTACGCTGGACCACGCGCTGGCGCAGAGCCTGCGCCGGCTGCGCCCGGAGACGCCCGATGCAGTGCTGCTGGCTGCCGCACTGGCATCGCTGGCGGTCTCGGAAGGCCACGCCGGCCTGGACCCGCACCAACCCCAGCGGCTGATCGACGCCGAGATCGAGTGGCCTGCGCCCGACGTGTGGCTGGCGCAGCTGCGCGCCTCGCCGTGGGTGGATGTGCCCGAGGCGGACGACGTGGTCGCCGGGGATGCGCCGCTGGTACTGGAGAACGGGCTGCTCTATCTGCGCCGTTACCGCGAGTACGAGCGCCGCCTCGCCGTTGGCCTGCAGCGCATCGCCACGCATCCGCTGGCCGAGGCCGATCCAGGCTCCCTGGCCACGCTGTTCGGCCAGCTGTTCCCGCAGGCGCGCGACGGCGTCGATCACCAGGCGCGTGCCGCGGCCGTCGCGCTGCGCCATCCGCTGGTGCTGGTGACCGGTGGCCCCGGTACCGGCAAGACCACCACCATCGCGCGGCTGCTGGTGCTGCTGGCCGCACAGGCGGTGCAGGCCGAACAGGCACTGCCACGGGTCGCGCTGGCCGCGCCCACCGGCCGCGCCGCCGAACGGATGGCCGAGAGCCTGCGTCTGGCCGTGCAGCGGCTGCGCCTGGTCGGTATCGCGCCGGCGCTGTGCGATGCGATGCCGAGCACCGGCACCACCCTGCATCGCCTGCTCGGGGTAATCCCGGATTCGCCGCGCTTCCGCCATCACGCCGACAACCCGCTGCCGTATGACGTGGTGGTGGTGGACGAAGCCTCGATGATCGACCTGCCGCTGATGACCAAGCTGGTCGAGGCCGTCGCCGATGGCAGCCGGCTGGTGCTGCTCGGCGATCCCGATCAGCTGCCCTCGGTGGAAGCCGGTGATGTGCTCAGTGCGGTCCTGCGCGCCAGTGGCGATGGCCTGGGCACCCAGGCCGATGATGCGCAGGCATTGCGCGCGCTGCTCGCGCCCGGTGCGCTGCAACCGCTGGCACCGCCACGCCGGTTCGGTGGCCGGCGCGTGCAGCTGCAGCGGGGCTACCGGCAGACCGACGCGCTCGATCTGGCGCCGCTGGCGCATGCCGTGCGCGACGGCAACAGTGCCACCGCGCTTGCCCTGCTACGCGTAGGCACGCTGTCTGGCGTGCATTTCCACGAGGACCAGAGCGATCCGCTGCAGCACCACCGCGAGCAGCTGCTCGGACATTGGCGTGGCCTCGGTGAGGCAGCCGATCCCGGCGTGGCGCTGGCCAATGCCGGCCGCATCCGCCTGCTCACCGCCGTGCGCGAGGGCCCTCAGGGTGCACGCGGACTCAATGCCCGCATCGAAGCGCTGCTGGCCGGTGTGCCGCGCCCGGGCATGGCGCCGGGCTACTTCCACGGACGGTTGCTGCTGATCACCGAGAACAGCTACCGGCACCGCCTGTTCAACGGCGACATCGGCATCTGCCTGATCGATCGACAGGGCAGCGTGACCGCCTGGTTCCCCGGCGAGACGCCGGACCAACCGCGCGGCTTCCACCCGGGTGCGTTGCCCGCACATGAAAGCGCGTTCGCGATGACCGTGCACAAGGCACAGGGCTCGGAGTTCGATGAGGTCTGGCTGCAGCTGCCGCGACGCGACAACCGCGTGCTCTCGCGCGAGCTGATCTACACCGGCATGACCCGCGCGCGGCAGTCGTTGCACGTGCTCGGCAGTGCGGAGGTAGTGGAGGCCGCGTTGGCGCGGCATGCCAGCCGTCTGTCCGGCCTGGCCGCACGCCTGCAGGGCGGCGTGGGGGAAACGCTGGCCGACGCCGTCGTGACGGCGCCGGCCCAGGGGCAGTTGTTCTAGCCCCGTGTCCGTTCTTACTCCGGAATCACCACGGTGCCATCGGGGAACACGATCGCACCGTCACCGCTGACATCGAAGAAGCCCAGCTGGTGGGTGTTGGCCAGCACCTGCACCAGGCCGTGCGCGTTCTCGGCCACCTCGTCATCGAACGAGGCGTAGACCACGTGCTGGCCGATGCTGTAGTCGGTCACTTCCGGGCGGTCGTCTTCCTCATCGGACAGCGGGCCGTCCATCGGCGGGTAGTGCTCGGCGAGCGCGGCGAAGAACGCCTGCAGCGCCGGTACCGACACCTTCGGGTCGTCGTAGTCGTGCGTCTCGTTCCACTCGGTCTGCGCGTCATACCACTGCAGGAAGGCCTCGGCCTCGCGCGGGGCGACGGCGGGGTCGAACACCATCAGGTCGTAACTCATCGGGAATCACCTTGATCCATGCGCAAATGCATGCGTCAGGATAGCCCTGATCGGCGCGGACCGGCCGGCCCGCGCCCCGGCCGGTTCAGCGCGGCGCGGGCAGGCCGGGTGGGCCTGCGGTGGTCTCGGCCGGCGCGGCGGCCACCGGTGCTTCGGGGAACAGCGCATAGCGCAGCCCGATCAGGCCCATCAGGGCCTCATCGCGGGCCTTGCCGGCCTCCACGGTCTGCACGCGCTTGAGCGAGGCCTCCAGCCGGGCCTGCAGCCCGGTGGGGGCGGGCAGGGGGCGCCGACGCGCCGCCTGCGCGCGGTAATGGGCCGCCACTTCGTCCAGGATCGCGTCGATCGCGGCCACGCTGGGCGCCGGCAGGCCATGCCGCGAGCGGCGCAGCTGCAGGATGTTCAGACCGATCCGCGCTTCGGTGAGCATGTCCACCGAGGCGATGTCGCTGCCTTCCGGCGTGGCCGCCAGGCGCGGTGCGAGCAGGCCGAGCAGATCGAGCATGCGCGCGGCGAACTGCTGGCGGTCCTGCTGGCCGCGGCCCTCGGCCGCATCGGCCAGCGTGTTCCAGCCCTGGCGCACCAGCCGGCGCGCGGTCCACTCGGCACCCACCGAGCGGAACAGCCGCGTCATCACCACCGCAAAGCCGATCCCGATGAACATCGCCACGGCCGAGTTGATGAAGCTCTGGATGTTGGCGCTGTAGGTGTTCTGCACGTTCAGCAGCGCCACCAGGTTCACCGTCAGCGGCAGGCCGATCAGCGCGGTCTTGGGCCGGTGCAGCAGCAGGCCCAGCGGCAGGAAGATCACCGCCAGGACCAGCACCAGGCTGCCGAAGTCGTGCACCGCCGGGAAGATCCCGAACAGGTACACACCGGCCACCAGGCTGGCCACGATGGCCCACAGCAGGAAGGACAGCATGCTCGGCGCGGGATCGTCCTGCGCGGCGAAGAACGCGGCGGCCACCGCGGCCATCATCGCGCCGTTGCCACCGCCTTCCCAGCCGAGCCCGATCCACAGCACGCAGTAGGTCATCAGGGCGACACCGGCACTGGCCGCGGAGAACAGCGCCATGCCGTAATCCACGTGGCGTACGTGGTCCACGCGCTGGGTGCGCACGCGGTAGTGCGCGGTATCGCTCGGCGCGGCGCCTTCGTCGATGGCCGCGTGCAGGGTGGTGCAGTCCTGCCAGAGGTCGACCAGTTCTTCCAGGCGCAGCAACAGGGTGACCAGCAGCAGGTGATCCAGCTCGCCGTCCACCGCCGGCTTGAGTGCGACGATGCGCGCGCGCAGCGTGGCGTAGGCGCTGGCACTTGATCGGCCCGGCTGCTCCAGCCAGTGCGCCAGATCGGCGATCAACGGCTCCAGCCCGGGCGGCAGCGCGCGGCCCCCCGCACGCAGTGCACCGAGCCGGTCGGCGATCGAAGACAGCACCGGCAGCATCAGCAGCATGCGCTCGCGCAGTCGCTCCATCGAGACCGCGGCGCCGGCATGGCGCGGGTCGTCACGACGCATGAATTCAATCAGCGCTTCGAACTGCACCAGGTCGGCGGCCAGACGATTGCGCGGGCCGTGTGCATGGCCGCGCGTCAGGATCTGCCGGCACCAGTCGGCGGCATCGCCCATCCAGCTGCCGATCCGCGCGCGCAGCATCGGCCGCACCGAGGCGGGGAAGAACAGCGAGGCGAACAGCACGGCCACCACGGTGCCGAGGATGATCTCCTCGCTGCGTGCCACCACGGTGTCGAAGATGGTGTCCGGCGAGGTCACCGCCGGGAAACCGATGAAGGCGGTGGTGTAGCCGGCCAGCAGGAAGGCATAGCCACGCGGGCCGCGGTTGAGCAGGGCGATGAACAGGCACGCGGACAGCCACAGCGACATCGCCGCGCTGAGCAGCAGTGGCGTTTCCACCAGGTGCGGCAGCATCCACAGCGTGGCCGCGCCGGCGATCAGCGTGCCCAGGATGCGGTAGGCACCCTTGGCACGGGTCGGGCCGAGCATCGGCTGGGTCACGATGTAGACCGTGGCCATCGCCCAGTACGGGCGCGAGAGGTTGCCGGCCAGCCCGATGTACAGCGCCGCGATCGCCGCCAGGAAGGTCTTGACCGAGAACAACCAGGCCTGTCTGTCCAGCAGCAGCATGGCTTACCTCGCGGCCGTGCCGGTGGCGACGGCGTCGGCATTCCAGCCGCCGCCGAGCACCAGGAACAGCTGGATCTGGTCGCGCGAGACCTGCGCCTGCGCTTCGGCCAGGGTCGCATCGGCGCTGGCCAGGCTGCGGTCGGCGTCCAGGCTGGCCAGGTAGGGCGTGCGTCCGCCCTGGTACAGACGGCGGTTCTGGCTGGCGGCCAGGTCGGCCTGCTGCTGCGCCTGCTGCAGGAACTGCAGGCGCTGCAGATCCTGGGCATAGCGGCTCAGCGCGGTCTGGGTTTCGCGCAGCGCCTGCAGCACGCTGTGGTCGAACTCGGCCAGCGCGGCGTCGGCACCGGCTTCGGTGGCGTGGATGCGTGCGTGCGTGCCGGAGGAGGGCAGCGTCCAGGAAATCAGCGGACCGATCGACCATTGCTGGGTCAGCGGTGTGCCGAAATCTTCCAGCAGGCCGGCCGCACCGACCGAGGCGCCCAGGCGGATGTCCGGGTAAAGCTCGGCGGTGGCCACGCCGATCCGCGCGGTGGCGGCAGCCAGCTTGCGCTCGGCCTGGCGGATGTCCGGGCGGCGTTGCAGCAGCGCGCGGCCATCGCCGATCGGCAGGGCCTGGGCCAGGGTCGGGGCCTGGCTGCAGTCGCTCACGCCCTCGGGCAGCTGGCCCGGGGTGCGGCCGAGCAGGGCGGCCAGCTGGTATTCGGAGGCCTGGCGGTGTGCGCGCAGCGGCGGCAGCGCGGCCTGCAGCATCGCCACCTGGGCATTGGCGCGGGCCAGCTCCGGCGGGGTGCCGCGACCGGCCGTGATCAAGCGCTGGGTGACCTCGCGGCTGCGCTGCTGCAGCTGCAGCGAGTGCTCGGCCACGTGCAGCTCATGGTTCGCGTGGCAGATGTCGACGTAGCTGCCGGCCACCTGCGCGACCAGCGACACGCGTGCCAGGTCCATCGCGGCGGCGGTAGCCTGCTCGTCGGCATGCGCGGCCTCGGAGGCGCGCTTGAGCTTGCCGAACAGATCGAACTGGTAGGACACCGCAAATTTGCCGTCGGCCAGGTTGATCGGCGGCAGTTCGTGCTCCAGCAGGAAGGATTCGGCGGACAGCTGCGCGCGGCTCACGCCGGCCTCGGCCTCGTACTCGAAGCCACCGGCATCCAGCGCCTGCTCGTACACGGCGGCGGCGCGGCGCAGGTTGGCATCGGCGACCTTCAGTTCGACGTTGTCGCGCAGCGCCTGCTGCACCAGCGCGTTGAGGGTGTCGTCCTGGTACAGCTCCCACCAGCGTGCGGGCAGCGCGGCACCAGCGGCGACCTGCGGGTTGCCGGTCTCGAGGAAGGCGGCATTCGCCTCCGGTCGCTGGAAGGCGGACCCGGCCGGCACCGCGTAGTCCGGGCCGACGGTGCGGCATGCGGCCAGCGTGGTCAGCGCCAGCCCCAGCGCGATGCGGTGCAGCGCCGGGCGGTTCACAGCGCCGTCCGTGCCGGTTGCACCGGCGTGGCCGGGGCGGTGTCCGGCTGGATGGTGACCGTGGCGGTACGCCCGGCGATCAGGTTCACGCCGGCCGGCACGCGGTCGATATGGATGCGCACCGGGATGCGCTGGGCCAGCCGCACCCAGTCGAAGGCAGGCGTCACGTTCGGCAGCAGGCTGCTGCCTTCGCTGCGGTAACGGTCTTCGATGCCGGCGGCGATGCTCTGCACGTGGCCCTGCAGCGGCTGCGCTTCGCCCATCAGGCGGATGTCGACCTTCTGGCCCGCATGCACGCCCTGCAGGCGGGTTTCTTCGAAGTAGCCGTCCACGCGGAACGAGCCGGTATCGAGCACGGCCATCACCGGGCGCCCGGCGGTCACGTAGTCGCCCGCGCGCACGGTGCGGTCATTGAGGTGGCCATCGCTGGGGCTGCGCACTTCGGTACGCGCCAGGTTGAGCTTGGCCAGATCGACGGCGGCCTGCGCGGTGGCCATCGAGGCCTGCGCGGCGAGCAGCTTGGCGCGGCGCACTTCGGCATCCTCGGCGGCGACCAGATCCTGCAGGCTGCGGTCGCGCGCGATCTCGCGGCGCAGCTGGTCCAGCGTGGCACGGCGTTCACCGAGCGCGGCCTGGGCCTGTTCCAGCGCGATCTCATAGCGCGCGCGGTCGACCACGAACAGCACGTCACCGCGCTTGACCGGCTGGTTGTCGGCGACCTTCACCGCCTCCACCAGCCCGGACACGTCCGGCGCGACCTGCACCACGTCGGCGCTGACGTGCGCATCGCGCGTCCACGGCTCGTCCATGTAGTACGCCCACAGGTGGCGCAGCACCAGCACGGCGGCCACCACGGCCACGACGGTCAACACGACCGGGAATGTCTGCTTGAGGATCTTGTTCACGATTGCATCCAACGCATCAGGGAAAACAACCCGCCGAGCACGATCACGTACACGGCCAGGTTGAACAGGGCGGGGTGCCAGATGTGGCGGTAGGCGCCGGTGCGCTGCAGGACCACGCGCAACCCGCTCTTGAGCAGGTAGGCAAGCAGCATCAGCCCGAGCAGGGTCGGGACGAACACACCATAGAGACTGAATTCACCGTACATCGAGGCAAAGGATTCACAGGAGAAAGGTAGGCGACGACCGTGGGTCGTCGTACGTCATGCCGTCGCAGCACGACACCGGGCGGTACAACGGGGGAACAGGCTTACGTCACGCGGTCGGCCGCATCGGCCAGCAGCTGCCACAGCTTCAGGACGGTGCGCAGTTCATCCATGGTCAGCTCGCCGAACACGTCCTGGCGCAGGCCGATCAACTGGGTCTCCAGCTCGCTGACCAGGGCCTCGCCCTTGTCGGTCAGCCACAACAGGTTCGCGCGGCGGTCGCTGGCGTCGCATTCGCGGCGGACCAGGTCGCTGGCGGCCAGCTTGTCCAGCAGGCGTACCAGCGAGGGGCCTTCCATGCCCAGCTGGTGGGCCAATGCCACCTGGCGGATACCCCCGCCGGCGCGCCCGATCATCAGCAGCGGCATGGTGCAGGCGGCCGAGATGCCGTAGCTGCCCAGGGCCTGGTCGGCCAGGCGCTGCCACTGCCGCCCTGCATAGAGCAGGCCGGAACTGAGCTGCATCTGCAGCTGGGTACGTTCGTCGAGGGATCGGTTCATCAGAATAGATAGGATACTACTAATTCGCGTCCTATCAATACCCGTGGCACAACCGCGGCCCAATGAGCGCCTGCCCGGGCGAGGCCGGGGCGCCGCCGCGCAGGACGCCCGAGGGGTCTGTCGGGTACGATGCTCGCCCCCCTTCGGGTGCTGTATGTAATGAGCAAGCAAGACAACGACGCCAACCCCGTCACCCAGGCCGAGGCCGAATCGGCGGTGCGCACCCTGCTGCGCTGGGCCGGTGAAGATCCGACCCGTGAAGGCCTGCTGGATACCCCGCGCCGCGTTGCCGAAGCCTATGGCGACTGGTTCAGCGGCTACCGCGACGACCCGCGCGCCTACATGGAGCGGACCTTCGAGGAAGTGGCCGGCTACGACGAACTGATCGTGCTGCGCGACATCGAGTACGAAAGCCACTGCGAACACCACATGGCGCCGATCATCGGCCGCGTGCACGTCGGCTACCTGCCGGCCGGCAAGGTGGTGGGCATCAGCAAGCTGGCCCGCGTGGTCGAGGCGTATGCACGCCGCTTCCAGGTCCAGGAAAAGATGACCGCGCAGATCGCCCAGTGCATCCAGGACGTGCTGCAGCCGGTCGGCGTGGGCGTGGTGGTGGAAGGTGCGCACGAGTGCATGACCACCCGCGGCATCCACAAGCGCGGCGTCAGCATGGTCACCTCGAAGATGCTGGGCAGCTTCCGCGAGGACGCGCGCACCCGCGCCGAGTTCCTGCGTTTCATCGAAGTGGGCGGCAAGCGCTGATTCCCCGCGCTGTCGCGCGCGACCGGCAGGCGCTGGGCTTCGGCCCGGCCCTGCGGGTGCGTGCGCGTCCCGTTTCCCTCCCGGCCGCCGCGATCCGCGCGGCCCGTCTTCCTGTCCCCGGTCTCGAATGAAACATCGCGAGCGCATTACCCGTTACCGCCACCTGCGCGAACAGTCGCAGTGGAAGCTGCTGGCGGCCGATCACGCGCCGGAGATCATCGGCCTGCTGCAGAGCCTGCTGATGCAGGACGAGCGCACCCTGTCCACCGCGGTGCTGCATGAACGCCTGCAGCGCGCGCTGGATGACCTCAAGGCCGATGAGCTGTCGCGCGATCTGCCGCGCACCGCACAGGCCTACATCGCGCACTGGCTGGCCCAGGGCTGGCTGGAACGTCGCCTGCCGGAAGGCGCCGACCAGGAACAGTACGAACTGTCCACCCAGGCCGCGCAGGCGATCCGCTTCGCCGACAGCCTGGAGCAGGCGCGCGCCGCCGCAACCGAGAGCCGGCTGGCGCTGGTGATCGAGCAGCTCTCGCAGCTGGCCGCGCTGACCGAATCCAACCCGGATGCGCGGCTGTCCGCGCTGCGCGACGAGCGCGACCGCATCGATGCCGAGATCGCCCGTGTCAGCGGCGGCAAGGTCTCCTCGCTGGACGGCAAGCGCGCGCTGGAGCGGACCCGCCAGATCATCGGCCTGGCCGACGAGCTGACCGAAGACTTCCGCCGCGTGCGCGACGACTTCGAACGCCTCAACCGTGAATTCCGCGAACGCATCATCGATGACGAGGGCGAGCGCGGCGACGTGCTGTCCAAGCTGTTCGAAGGCGTGGACGTGATCGGCGACAGTGACGCCGGGCGCAGCTTCGAGGCGTTCTGGCGCCTGCTCAACGATGCCGAACAGAGTGCCCAGCTCGATGCCGCGCTGGAGACCGTGCTCGCGCGTGGTTTCGCGCGCAAGCTGGACCGTAACGAGCGCACCTTCCTGCGCGGCTTCACCACCACCATGCTCGAGCGCGGTGGCCAGGTCCACGACGTGCTGCAGCACTTCGCGCGCAGCCTGCGCGGCTTCGTGCAGAGCCGTGGCTACCTGGAACAGCGCCGCCTCAACCAGCTGCTCAAGCAGGCCCAGGGCGAGGCGCTGGGCCTGCGCGACCACATCCCGGCGCAGCGCTCCATCGGCCGCGACCTGCAGCTGACCACCAGCCGGCTGCGCTCGCTCTCGCAATGGAAGCTGCACGATCCGCGCCAGGCGCAGGTCGATGGCAGCGTGCAGCGCAACGACACCGCCGCGATCTCGCTGGAGAGCGTCGGCGACCTGGTGGCGGCCTCGGAAATCGACTTCCGCACCCTGCGCCGCGACCTGCATGACCTGCTCGGCGCGCAGCCGCGGCTGTCGATCGCCCAGGTGCTTGAACACCGCGAGGCCCCGCAGGGCCTCGGCAGCATCATCGGTTACCTCTCCCTTGGCACCCGCCATGGCGAGGTCGCCGCCGACCAACAGGAGATCGCGCAATGGCGCGGCGGCGATGGCCACTGGCGTCGCGCCCGCATTCCGCTGATCTGGTTCACCCAGGAGAAACGCCATGAGCTGGCATGACCAATCCACCGACGCCCCGATCGACGGCGGCGCAGACGAGCACGACGACGAACCCGTCGTGGTGACGCCCGTCCTGCGGCGTAACAATGACGTGTTCTACATGGGCGACACCGGCCGGCTGCCGCTGGATGGCCGCCGCGCGCTGTGCCAGCTGCTGATCGGCCCGAGCATCGACCAGCTGCGCCACGCCAAGCTGTGGCCGGCGCTGATCCGCAGCGAAGCGGCGATCCGCTCGGCGCTCTCGGACCTGTTCCTGGAACTGGTGCTGGACCGCGAGAGCGGCGTGGCCTTCACCCGCCAGGCCGATACCGAAGATATCGATGCGCCGGTGCTGCTGCGTACCTCGCCGCTGACCTTCATAGACTCGGTGCTGCTGCTGCACCTGCGCCAGCAGTTGGCCGAAGCCGATGCGCGCGGCGTGCGCGCGGTGGTCGAGGATGCCGAACTGGCCGAAGCACTGGCCGTGTACGAGCGCCACCTGTCCACCGACCGCGCCGGCTTCAACCGCCGCGTCGCCAGTGCCGTGCAGAAGATGAAGGACAACCACATCCTCACCCGCCTCGGCGGTGACGATGCGCGTCATGAAGTCTCGCCGGCACTGAAACTGATGTTCTCCGCCGAAGATGTCGCCGCCCTGGCCCAGGTGTACCGCCGCCTGCGCGAAGCGCCGGCCGACCTCGACGCCTGAGCGCGCGCCCGCGCGCCGCTGCCCTGCCTGGATTGCTAGCCCTGCCATGACCGTCCACATTCCCGCACCCGCCCTGTTTCCCGGCGACCAGCCCGACCCGCGCGCGCAGCAGTTCCGCATGCGCCGCCTGCAGGTCCACAACTGGGGCACGTTCTCCGGCCTGACCGAAGTGCCGATCGCCGAACGCGGCTTCCTGTTCGTCGGCCGCTCCGGCTCGGGCAAGTCGACCCTGCTCGATGCGATGTCCGCGCTGCTGGTACCGCCGGCCCTGGTCGACTTCAACGCCGCCGCGCGCGAAGCCGAACGCAGTGGCCGCGACCGCAACCTGGTCTCCTACGTGCGTGGCGCCTGGGCCGACCAGCAGGACAGCGGCACCGGCGAGATCGCCACCCAGTACCTGCGCAAGGGCGCCACCTGGACCGCGCTGGTGCTGGAATACCGCAGCAAGGACGGCCGCATCGTCAGCCTGGTGCGCCTGTTCTGGATCGCCGGCAACGGCGCCGCCGCGGCCGATGTGCGCAAGCACTACATGGTGGCCGAGCGCAGCTTCGACATCGCGCGCGACCTCGGTGGTTTCGACCTGGACCTACGCAAGCTCAAGCAGCGCCTGGGCGACGTGCATCACTTCGACAGCTTCGCCAGCTATGCCGAACGTTTCCGCCACGTGCTCGGGATCGAGAACGAGATGGCGCTGCGCCTGCTGCACAAGACGCAGTCTGCGAAGAACCTCGGCGATCTGAACGTGTTCCTGCGCGACTTCATGCTCGATGCACCGCGCACCTTCGATGCGGCCGAGCGGCTGGTCGATGATTTCGCCGAACTCGATGGCGCCCACCAGGCCGTGGTCACCGCGCGTCGCCAGGTCGAGACCCTGCTGCCGGCGCGTGGGCATTACGCCGATCTGCAGGCACTGCGCCGCCAGCGCGAAGACCTGGACGAGATGAAGCTGGGCATCGACGGCGTGCGCGAGCAGCGTCGCCTGGCCCTGCTCGAGGCACGCCTGCTGGAACTGGATACCCGCGACCGCGGTCTGTCCGGGGAAGAAGGCCAGCGCCGCAGTGCGCTGGAGAACCATGAAAGCCACCTCGCCGAACTGGAGGCGCAGCGCCGCCAGCAGGGCGGCGAACGCATCGAAGAGCTGGAGCGCGAGCAGGGCCGTGTCGCCCAGGAACGCGACCGCCGCCTGGCCAAGCGCACCCAGGCCAACCATGCCAGCCGCGAACTGGGGGAAACCCTGGCCGAGACCGCGCATGGCTTTGCCGAGCAGCTCGCCCGCGCGCAGGCCCGCCTGGACGACGGCCAGCGCGCCGCGGCCGAACTGGACGAGGCCATCGCCGAACGCATGGGGGGCAAGCGCGACGACGAGCGCCGCTTCGCCGAGGTGCGCTCGGAACTGGACGCGCTCAAGCGCACCCCGTCCAGCATTCCCGCGCCGATGCAGCAGCTGCGCGCGCGCCTGAGCAGCGACACCGGCATTCCCGAGGCGGCGCTGCCGTTCGTGGGCGAACTGCTGCAGGTCCGCGACGAAGACGCCGCATGGCAGGGCGCCATCGAGCGCGTGCTGCACGGCTTCGCGCAGTCGCTGCTGGTCGATGAGCGCCACCACGCCCAGGTCTCGGAGTGGATCAACCAGACCCACCTGGGTACCCGCCTGGTGTATTACCGGGTGCGCCGCAACGACGATGCGCTGCACGGCCGCGAGCCGGGCGCGCGTTCGCTGCTGCACAAGCTGGAACTGCGCGAGCACGGCTATGCCGGCTGGCTGCGCCGCGAGCTGGGCAAGCGCTTCGACTACGAATGCGTGGATGCGCGGCATCTGCGCGACACGGACCGCGGCATCACCAAGGAAGGCCAGGTCAAGCATCCGGGCGAACGCTTCGAGAAGGACGATCGCCACAACATCAGCGATCGCCGTCGTTGGCTGCTCGGCTTCAACAACCGCGACAAGCTGGATCTGTACGAGCGCGAAGCGATCGAACTGGCCCAGCGCATCGCCGCCTGCGACAGCGACGTGGCCGGCCTGCGCGCGCAGCGCGAACAGGACGGCAAGGCCCGCCTGGCCTGCCATCAGCTGTGCACGCTGGGCTGGGACGAGATCGATGTGGCCGCACCGCTGCAGCGCCTGGACGACATCGCCCAGGCGCTGCACGACCTGCGCGAAGGCAATGCCGATCTGCGCAGGCTGGGCGAACAGATCGAGAAGACCCGGGCCGATGTGGCCCAGGCCAAGCGCACCTATGAAGACGTGCGCGTGGAGCGCGGCCAGCTCGGCCGTGAGCATGAACGCCTGGAACGCCTGCACGAGCAGTGCGCGCCGCTGGCCAAGCGCGTGGTCACGCCGCTGCAGCAACAGGGCCTGGACGAACGCCTGAAAGCGCTCGGCGTGCTCAGCCTGGAGAACCTGGAAGCCCACTTCCGGCAGATCAGCAACACGCTCAACGAACAGCTCGGCGGTTCCCAGGCCGAACACAACCGCCTGGAGAACCTGCTGCTCGGCTGCTTCCGCCGTTACTGCCAGGCGTGGCCGGAAGACAGTGGCGATTTCACCGTCAGCCTGTCCAGCGCCGAGGATTTCCTCGCCCGCCTGCAGCGGCTGGAGAACGATGGCCTGCCGCAGCACGAAGCGCGTTTCTTCGATCTGCTGCAGAGCCAGAGCAAGAACAACCTGCTGGCCCTGCAGCGGCACACGGCCGAGGCGCGCAAGTCGATCGCCCAGCGCCTGGACGAGGTCAATGCCTCGCTGGAGCAGGTGCCGTTCAACCGCGGCACCCTGCTGACCATCGAACTCACCGACCGCCGCCTGCCCGAGGTACTGGATTTCCACCAGCGCCTGCGCGACGTGCTGTCCCAGCAGCAGACCGAGCAGCGCGAACTGGCCGAAGCGCAGTTCGCGGTGCTGCGTGAGCTGGTCGCCAAGCTCGGCTCGCAGGAAGGCGAGGACAAGCGCTGGCGCGAGCTGGTGCTGGACGTGCGCCTGCACGTGGAGTTCGTCGGCGTCGAACTCGATGCCGCCACCCGCCAGCAGGTCGAGATCTACCGCAGCGGTGCGGGCAAGTCCGGCGGCCAGCGCCAGAAGCTGGCCACCACCTGCCTGGCCGCCGCGCTGCGCTACCAGCTCGGCGGTGCCGACGGCCAGCTGCCCAGCTACGCGGCGGTGGTGCTCGATGAAGCCTTCGACAAGGCCGACAACGAGTTCACCGCGCTGGCGATGAACATCTTCGACAACTTCGGGTTCCAGATGGTCGTGGCCACCCCGCTGAAGTCGGTGATGACGCTGGAGCCCTTCATCGGGGGGGCCTGCTTCGTGGAAATCAGCGGTCGCCACGACTCCGGCGTGCTGCTGATCGAGTACGACGACGAGGGTCGGCGCCTGAAGCTGCCGGAGCGGGCCCGCGCGGGTGAGACGGCCGCGGTATCGGCACCGGCACCCGCGGCGATCGCGGCGTCTGACGTGGTCGATGCCCCGAAGGAGGTTGCCGACCAGGTGATCGCCGGATCGCCCGCCGGGCAGGCCGACGCCGAGGTGGACGCCGTGGACGCACCGGCACCGGTATCGCGCCCGAAGGTGGCGGCACCCAAGGCCGCGGCCAAGGCGCCGGCAAAGAAAGCTGCAAAAAAGACGGCCACCAAGGCCGCCGCGAAGAAGCCGGCCAAGCCGAAGCGCTGAGCCATCGACGGGTCAGCCCCAGGGCTGGCCCGTCCGGCTAACCGGCGAAGGTATCCCAGCCCATCCGGGCGATCAGCACCACCACCAGGCCGACGAACAGCTTGCGGATGAAGGGCGTGCCACCGCGCAGCGCCATCCGCGTGCCGACCACCGAGCCGATGATGTTGGCCGCGGCCATCGGCAGCGCGAACAGCCACAGGATGTTGCCGGTCGGCACGAAGAACGAGATCGCCGCGACGTTGGTCGCCAGGTTCACCACCTTGGACGCGGCCGACGCACGCAGGAAGTCCAGCCCGAAGAAGCGCACGAACAGGAAGATCAGGAAGCTGCCGGTGCCGGGCCCGAAGAAGCCGTCGTAGAATCCGATCACCGCACCGATCGCCAGTGCGGTCACCAGCTCCCTGCGGCCGATCTCGCGCGGGCGGTGCAGGGCACCGAAGTCCTTCTTCCACAGCGTGTAGCCGAGCATCGCCACCAGCAGCACCAGCACCAGCGGGCGCACCGCGTCCTTGGGCAGCAGGCTGACCGCCGTGGCCCCGGCAAACGAGAACACGAAGGCCGTGCCCGCCGCGAACAGCACCGGCCGCCACGGGAAGCGCACATTGCGCGCATAGCGGAATGCCGCGGCTGCGGTGCCGAACATCGAGCTGAACTTGTTGGTGCCGAACAGCATCGCCGGCGTGTGCTGCGGCAGGATGGTGAACAACCCGGGCAACTGCACCAGCCCACCGCCGCCGACGGCGGCATCGACGAGGCCGGCGATGAAGGCGATCGCCACCAACCACAACAGCTCAGGGGGAACCAGCTCAAGCACGGCGGCACATCGCGGCAGAAGGCGCGCCAGCATACGCCCGCCCATCGCGCGACAATACCCCCATGACCATCGTCCCCTCCGATCCCTGTCCCTGCGGCCGCCCGCTGGCCTACGCCGCGTGCTGCGGCCTCTATCACGCCGGCACCCCCGCACCGGATGCCGAAGCGCTGATGCGGTCGCGCTACAGCGCCTACGTGCGCCACCTGGCCGACTACCTGCTGGCCAGCTGGCACCCGTCCACGCGTCCGGCCGAGCTGTCGCTGGATGCAGCACCCGGGCAGCGCACCCAGTGGCTGGGGCTGACGATCCACGCACATACCCGCTCGGATGCCGACCACGCGCAGGTCCGCTTCACCGCGCGCTACAAGGTCGGCGGCGGCAGCGCGGTGAAGATGCTCGAACACAGCCGCTTCGTCCGCGAGGACGGCCGCTGGTTCTATCTCGACGCAGTGCCCTGAGCCAGCGCGGCCGTGCGCACCGGCACGGTCCCCTGCTGGCCATGCGCGCGCACGCAGTTGCGGCCGGCGTCCTTGGCCGCATACAGGGCCTGGTCGGCGGTCTTGATCACCGCCTGCGGACTGTTGGCGACCCGGCTGTCGGCCACGCCGATGCTCACCGTCACCTGCACCACCTCGCCGCTGCCACCGCGCCCGCGCTGCAACTGCCCTGCCGCATCATCGCGGCTGCGGGCGGCGCGGTCGCGCAGGTGCATGCGCCCGCCCTCGATCCGCGCGCGGATCTCCTCCACCGCCGCTACGCAGGCCGGGGCAGGCCGATCCAGGAACACCAGCGCGAATTCTTCGCCGCCATAGCGGAACGCGCGGCCACCGCCGCCGATGTCGGCCAGGCGCGCGGCCACCAGCCTGAGCACGTCATCGCCGGCGTCGTGGCCGTGGGTATCGTTGAAACGCTTGAAATGGTCCACGTCCACCATGGCGATGGTGTAGGTCGTCCCGACCCGCTGCAGGCACTCGTTCAAGGCCCGGCGTCCGGGGAGGCCGGTCAGTTCGTCGCGGTAGGCCATGTGGAAGCCTTCCTGCAGCATCGCCGAGGTGATCAGCAGCAGGGCCATGCCGCTGACCGCAGGCAACAGCGCGGGCGAGACGAACACCCGCGGCAACATCCACCACAGGCAGAGCAGGGCGACCAGCAGGGCGGTGTGCAGGGGCCGCGGCCGGCGCCAGGCCTGCACCGCCAGCGCTGCGGTGGCCACCACGAACAGCAGCGCCGGGAACTGGGCCAGCGCGCTCCAGCCACCGGGCAGCCACGCCAGGTGCCGGTCTGACAGCAGCGCCTGCATGCCGTCGGGGCCTTGGGCGGCCAGCAGCAGGAAAATGCCCAGTGCGGTTCCACTGACCACGCCGCGCAGCAGCAGGTCCTGGCGCAGCCGCCCGCGCTCGGGCCACAGCCCGTGCAAGAGGAACAGCAGCGGCAGCCACCAGGACACCGCATGGAAGATCAGCGGGGTCAGCGCCGAGATCGTGCCCTGGCGCAGGAAGGTGCCGACCACGCCGTGCAGCACGGCGAAGGCCAGCGCGATCGCCAGCATCAGGCACACGGCCCGCACGCGGGCGTAGATCAGTCCGAGGCCGACGCCCAGGCAGGCCAGCACCAGCGGCAGCAGGCGGTGCACGGGATTGCCGACCTCGGCCGCCGGCGTGGCGCCCCACAGCCCGACGGCCACCAGCACGGCAGGCAGCACGAACAGATAGTGGCTGGGCTGGCGTAGCAGGTGCGTCCGCAAGTAGGGGTCCACGTGGTGGGCCGGCGCGCCGTGGCTGCAGCGTGCAAACCGGACAACACAGGCAAGGGGTCTCCCCGATAGCGGCCCACGCGTATTCAACTTGAGCGCTGTCACCGTACCGATGCCGTGCCATGACGTGGCACTCACCCCGGCTGGTCGATCCTGATCGGGATGAATACCGCCGTTGCTGCCGCACCACCCCTCACTGCCGCCCCGCCGTCGTCGCTGGCCGCCCGCTATGCCGGTGTGCGCGCCCGCACGGTCGCGCTGGCCGCGCCGCTCAGCGCCGAAGATGCCATGGTGCAGAGCATGCCCGACGCCAGCCCGGCGAAATGGCATCTGGCCCATACCACCTGGTTCTTCGAGCGCTTCGTGCTGGCGACCCGGCCCGGCTACGTGCCGATCGATGCGGACTGGCATTACCTGTTCAACAGCTACTACCAGAGCATCGGCCCGGCGCATGCGCGTCCTCAGCGCGGCCTGCTCTCGCGGCCGACGCTGGACGAGGTGCTGCGCTTCCGCGCCGAGATCGACCAGCGCGTGATCGCCGCACTGCAGGCCGGCACGTTGAGTGGGCAGGCCCAGCAGCAGCTGCTGCTCGGCCTGCACCATGAGCAGCAGCACCAGGAACTGCTGTTGACCGACATCAAGCACGCGTTCTGGTCCAACCCGCTGCAGCCCGCCTACCGCGATGACCTCGTGGCGACGCCGGCATCTGCGCTGCCCCTGCAGTGGCTCAGCAGTCCCGAGCAGATCGTGGAGATCGGCGCGCCGGTCTGGCCGACCCAGCCCACCTTCGCCTATGACAACGAATCGCCGGTGCACCGTGCCCTGGTCCCCGCCCATGCGCTGGCCAACCGCCCGGTCAGCAATGACGAGTACCGCCAGTTCGTGCAGGCTGGCGGCTACCGCGAGCCGCGCTGGTGGATGAGCGAGGGCTGGACGCTGTGCCAGGACCAGCACTGGCAGCATCCGCTGTACTGGGACGACGCACTGGAGCGCGAGTTCACCCTTGGAGGCTGGCGCGCGCTCGATCCGCACGCACCGGTCTGCCATCTCAGCTATTTCGAAGCCGACGCGTATGCGCGCTGGCAGGACGCCCGCCTGCCCACCGAGTTCGAGTGGGAAGCAGCGACCGCGGGCCGTCCGCTGCGGGGACGCTTTGTCGAGACCGATCAGCTGCACCCCGGCGGCGCGGAGGAGGACGGCGACATGGTCCAGCTGTTCGGCGATGTCTGGGAATGGACCAGCAGCGCTTACGGGCCGTATCCGGGCTTCCGCACCTTCCCGGGCAACCTGGGCGAGTACAACGGCAAGTTCATGTGTGGGCAGTGGGTGCTGCGAGGCGGCAGCTGCGTCACCCCGGCGGATCACCTGCGCGCCAGCTACCGCAATTTCTTCGCCCCGTCGGCCCGGTGGCAGTTCGCCGGCGTGCGCCTTGCACGGGACGCCGCATGAGTTCGGTCCGGGATGCGCTCGACGCACTGACCGATCTGCAGCCGGATCGCGACCAGATCACCGCCGACATCCTGCGCGGGCTCTCGGCCACGCCGCGCCAGCTGCCGTCCAAGTACTTCTACGATGCCCACGGCTCGGCGCTGTTCGAGCAGATCACCCGGCAGCCCGAGTACTACCCGACCCGCACCGAGCTGCAGCTGCTGCAGGACTGCGCGCGGGATATCGCCAAGGTGGTCGGCCCGCACCTGCATGTGGTCGAACTGGGCAGCGGCAGTGGGCGCAAGACCGAACTGCTGCTGCATGCGCTGCGCGATCCGGTTGCTTACACCCCGATCGAAATCTCCCGCGCCGCGCTGCTGGACAGCATCAGCCGGCTGGCCGCGTCGCTGCCGGACATCGAGATGCTGCCGGTCTGCGCCGACTTCACCCAGCCGGTGCAGCTGCCGACCCCGCAGCGCGAACCGGCCCGCCGCCTGGTGTTCTTCCCCGGCTCGACGCTGGGCAACTTCGCCCATGACGAGGCGGTCGCGCTGTTGAAGGCGATGCGCCAGACCATGGGCCCGGAGGGGATGGCCCTGATCGGCATCGACCTGCACAAGGATGCGGCGTTGATCGAGGCCGCGTACAACGACGCCGCCGGGGTGACCGCCGACTTCACCCTCAACCTGCTGCGTCGTCTGAATCGCGACATCGGCAGTGACTTCGATCTGGACGGCTTCCGCCATCGCGCCCGCTACAGCGTGCCGCGCCTGCGCATCGAAACCGAACTGGTCAGCCAGCGCGACCAGCGCGTGCATGTGGATGGGCAGAGCTTCGATTTCGCCGAAGGTGAGGCGATGACCGTCGAGTACAGCCACAAGTACACCGACGTGGTGTTCGCCCGGATGGCCGCCGACGCCGGTCTGCAGGTGACGGCGCACTGGAACGCCACCGATCCCGCCTTCGGCCTGCGCCTGCTGCAGCCGGCCTGACCTGCGCGGCATTGCCGCTATGATGCAGGTCCACTGGCTGCAAGGATTCCCGCCAATGCGATGGTCGCCCCTGTTGTTGGCCGGGCTGTGTCTCGGCGTACCGTCGCTCGCGATCGCCGCGCCGGATGCCTTCTCCACGTGCCTGGGCACGCTCAAGGCGCAGGCCGTCAAGCAGGGCGTCACGGGCGAGCGCTTCGACGTGCTCACCGCCGGGCTGACCCCGGACCCCAGCGTGCTGCCGCTGCTCGATGCGCAGCCGGAGTTCACCACCCCGTTGTGGGATTACCTGGCCGCCCTGGTGGATACCCAGCGCGTGGCGGATGGGCGCGCCCGCCTGGCCGAGCACCGTGATCTGCTGGCGCGGGTATCGGCCGAGTACGGTGTCGATCCGGCCACGATCGTGGCGGTCTGGGGGGTGGAGAGCGATTACGGGCGCGTGTTCGGCAAGCGCCCGCTGCTGCAGTCGCTGGCCACGCTGTCCTGCGAGGGCCGCCGCCAGCCCTTCTTCCGCGGCGAACTGCTGGCCCTGCTCAAGCTGATCGACACCGGCGACCTGCGTCCCGAAGGCCTGACCGGCTCCTGGGCCGGCGCGTTCGGCCACACCCAGTTCATGCCCTCCACCTATGCGCGCATCGCGGTGGACGGCGATGGCGATGGTCGTCGTGATCTGGTCGCGTCCATTCCCGATGCCCTGGCGTCCACTGCCAATTACCTCAAGAAGGCCGGCTGGCGCACCGGGCAGCCGTGGGGCGTCGAGGTGAAGATTCCGGCCGGCTTCAAGGCCGGCCTGGCCGGTCGCACCCAGCGCAAGCCGCTGGCCGACTGGCGCGCGCTGGGCATCGTGCCGATCGCCGGGGGTGCCCTGGCGCCTACCGGGCTCCCGGCGGACAGCAATGCCGCATTGCTGCTCCCGACCGGTGCCAAGGGCCCGGCCTGGCTGGTGTTCCGCAACTACGACGCGATCTACGCCTACAACGCCGCCGAGAGCTACGCGCTGGCCATCGCCACGTTGGCCGACCGCCTGCGCGGTGGAACAGGTATCGTCGCGGCCTGGCCGACCGACGATCCCGGCATCGGCCGGACCGAACGCCGCGAGCTGCAGACCCTGCTGCTGGCCCGCGACCACGATATCGGTACTGCGGACGGCATGATCGGCACCGCGACCCGCCGCGCCATCCAGGCCGAACAACAGCGGCTGGGCTGGACCCCTGCGGATGGCCGTGCCGGCCAGCGCATCCTTACCGCCCTGCGCGGTGCTCCTCCTTCTTCAACGCCGACCATGCCCGCATCCACCGTGTTCACCCTGCCGCCGAACCATGCCCAGTACGTCCAGTCCCCGGCCGCGCCGCGCGCTGCCCTGCCCAAGGTGCCCGGCCTGAGCCTGGCCGATGTGCAGGGTTTCCCCGCGTGGACGGTCGAGACCCCGTTCGCCACCGCCGCGATCAGCGTGTTCGGCGGCCAGCTGCTGTCCTATGTGCCCAAGGGCGGGCAGGACGTCATGTGGCTCTCGCCGAGCGCCCAGCCGCTGCCGACGCCGATCCGCGGCGGCACCCCCGTGTGCTGGCCCTACTTCGGCCGCCAGGGGCAGGGCAATGACGTGCCCTCGCACGGTTTCGTCCGCAACGTGCCGTGGACCCTGCAGCAGGCACGCCGCGAGGCCGACGGCACGATGGTGCTGACCCTGGCCCCGCCGGTGCTGGAGAACCTGGACCTGCGCCTGCGCATGGAACTGCGGATCGGCCGCACCCTGGAACAGCGCCTGATCACCGAGAACACCGGCCGGCAGCCGGTCGCCTTCACCCAGGCCCTGCACAACTACTTCCATGTCAGCGACGCGATGCAGGTCAGCGTCGAAGGCCTGGACGGTCTGTCCTACCTGGACAAGTTCGAGAACTATGCCGCGCCGCGCCAGCAGCAGGGCGAGTGGAACCTGCGCGACCCGCGCGATCCCGGCCGCAGCGACCGCATCTATACGCAGGCCGGCGGCCGCTACCTGCTCAAGGACCCGGGCCTGAAGCGGCGCATCGAGATCACCACCACCGGCAGCCGCTCGCTGGTCGCGTGGAACCCGGGCGAGGCGGGCGCCAGCAGGATGGCCGATGTCGGGGCAGGCTGGCGCAACTATGTATGTCTGGAGGCGGCCAACGCCGGTCCGGACGTGGTGACCCTGGCGGCGGGTGCCAGCCACACCCTGACCCAGACCTTCCGGGTGCTGCCGCTTCACTAAGTCATGGCCGGGGGCAGGGCGTTCGTCGCGCGCTGCCCCGGCTGTATCAGGCAGGGCGCGGTCGCAGCGCCACCAGGCAGATGCCACCGGCCACCAACCCCCAGAACGCCGAGCCGATCCCGGCCAGCGACAGGCCCGAGGCAGTGACCAGGAAAGTCACCAGCGCTGCCTCACGATCCGCCTCCTCACGCAGCGCCATCGCCAGGCTGTTGGCGATGGTGCCGAACAGCGCGATACCGGCCACGCAGGCCACCAGTTCCTTGGGGAAGGCGGCGAACACGGCCGCCACCGTCGCCCCGAACAGCCCGACCACGATATAGAAGGCGCCGGCGGCCACCGCTGCGGTGTAACGCCGCGCCGGATCCTCGTGTGCCTCGCGCCCCATGCAGATCGCCGCGGTGATGGCGGCCAGGTTGAGCCCAAAGGCGCCGAAGGGGGCAAGCATCGTATTGACCACCCCGATCCAGCCGATCACCGGCGACACCGGCGTGTCGTAGCCGGAGGCGCGGATCACGGCCACGCCCGGGATGTTCTGCGAGGCCATGGTGACCACGAACAGGGGCAGGGCGATGCCGAACACTGCCGACCATGACAGCGTCGGCCACGTGAACACCGGCGTCGCCAGTTCCAGCCGTACGTCCTGCATATGCAGCAGGCCCTGGCCGGCCGCCACCATCACCCCTACCAGCAGGGTGGCGATCACCGCATAGCGCGGGAACAGCCGTCGCCCCATCAGCCAGGTGGTGAACATCGCCAGCGCCATCCCGAGCTGGGTGCCCATGGATACGAATACATCCAGTCCAAAGCGCAGCAGCACACCGGCGAGCATGCCGGCGGCCAACGCCATCGGTACACGCTTCATCACCTTCGCGAAGATCCCCGAGAAGCCGGCCAGCATCCCCAGCACCGCGGCAAGGACGAATGCACCGATCGCATCGCTGTAGCCGACGGCGCTCGCACCCACCACGAGCATGGCAGCACCCGGCGTCGACCATGCGGTGACGACGGGCATCCGATGACGCAGTGACAGACCAATGCACGTCACGCCCATGCCAAGGCCCAACGCCCACATCCATGAGGCGATCTGCGCCTGATCAGCGCCCACCGCACGTGCGGCCTGGAACACGATCACCGCCGAACTGGCGAAGCCCACCAATACCGTAATGAAGCCTGCCATCACCGCTGGCAGAGAGAGATCGCGCCACAACGAACGTTTGCCGACCGCAGACATCGCATGCATTCCTGATGACAAGAGATGCATTGTTAGCAAGCCAGCGGCAGCACGCGCAACGCGCGTGCTGCCGCGCTTGTTGATGAGCAGCACGTAGGGATGACGCGTTGATGAAAAAGATCGACGAAAACGCTTGACGAATTTCCAGAAGTCTTTAGTATTCGCTCCCTCGCTGCGACGCGGTCTTCACCCCGGTGAACACCCACCCGCAGCGACGGCAACAAGCTTCGAAAGAAGGTGTTGACGGAAACGAAAAGCCTGACATAATAGGCGGCTCGCAACGACGAAAGCCTCTCGGGGCAAACGACGAAGCGGCATCGGCAACAACGGTTCACT
>NZ_JBDJKZ010000010.1:0-151956 GCF_039673115.1 Stenotrophomonas sp. TWI1183 | reverse complement strand
CTGGGGGGGGCTGCGGCCTTCTCCCGCCCCATGGCGCCGGGTTTCGGCGCGCCCCCCCCCCCCCCCCCCCCCCCACTACCGGTGTGATGCGCCGCACGGCCACCGGTGCCTTCGTCACGCACCGCGCAGCCACCCATGGGGTGGCTCTACCGTGAAGCGGATCAGCGCTTCGCCATGTCTTCTTCGATCTCATCGGCACTGCGTGCCAACGCAGCGGTCAGCACCTGATGGCCGTCCTCGGTGATCAGCACGTCGTCTTCGGTGCGGATGCCGATGCCACGCCAGCGCGCTTCCACGCTGCGGTCGTCCGGTGAGACATAGAGGCCCGGCTCGATGGTGAACACCATGCCGGGCTCCAGCATCCGCGAATCCCCGGCCAGCCGGTAATCGCCGACGTCGTGCACGTCCAGGCCCAGCCAGTGCCCGGTCTTGTGCCGGTAGAACCGCTGGTAATGCGCTTCGCTGATGTTCTCTTCCAGCGTGCCCTTGAGCAGGCCCAGCCGCAGCAGGCCTTCGGTCAGGGTCTCCACCGCGGCCAGGTGGCCGGCTTCATAGGCGTTGCCCGGGCGGGCCTGGGCCAGCGCCGCCGCCTGCGCCGCACCGACCAGGTCATGCAGCGCGCGTTGCTCGGCGGTGAAGCGGCCGTTGACCGGGAAGGTACGGGTAATGTCACTGGCGTAGCCGCGGTACTCGGCACCGGCATCGATCAGGACCAGATCGCCATCGTGCGAGCGCGCATTGTTGTCGCGGTAATGCAGGATGCAGCCGTTGGCACCGGCACCGACGATGCTGCTGTAGGCCGCGCACGCATCATTGGCACGGAACACACGCTCCAGATCGGCCTGCAGTTCGTACTCGTGGATGCCCGGCCGCGCCACGTGCATCGCGGCACGGTGGGCCTGCACGCTGATGTCGGCGGCGCGCTGCATCACCGCGATTTCCGCGGTCGATTTGAACAGCCGCTGCTCGTGCAGCAGGTGGCCCAGCTCCAGGAATTCATGCGGCGGCTGCGCACCATGGCGCACCTGCGAGCGCACCCGGTTGACCCAGCCGATCAGCTTGAGATCGAACTCGGCATCGCGACCGAAGTGGTAGTACACCCGCGAGCGCCCTTCCAGCAGGCCGGGCAGGATGTCGTCCAGGTCGTCGATCGGGTAGGCGTCGTCCATGCCGTACTGCGACACCGCACCTTCCTGGCCGGCGCGCGCGCCATCCCAGGCTTCGCGGTCGGCGTCGCGCTCGCGGCAGAACAGGATCACCTCGCCATGGCGGCGGCCCGGAATCAGGACCAGCACGGCCTCCGGTTCCGGAAAGCCGCTCAGGTACCAGAAGTCCGAGTCCTGGCGGAACGGATAATGCGTATCCAAGCTGCGCACCCGCTCGGACGCGGCCGGCAGCACCAGGATCGCGTCATCGCCGGCCATTTCCATCAACTGCTGGCGACGACGCGTGTATTCGGCGGCGGAGATGCCGGTCAGCTGCCGGATATCCATCTCAGTTCAGACGCTGCCGATGGCGCGCGGCCATGACGCAGTCACCGTGCAGCAGCAGCACCGCCACGCGGATGAACTCCTCGATCTCGGCCAGTGCGTCTTCGTCATCGTCGTTGCCGCTTTCGAAGTCTTCGCTGGAGGCCTGGGCCAGCTTGGCCAGATCGGTCAGGGCCTCGTCGCCCTCTTCGGACAGCGCCGGGCGGTTCTGGCCCGAGCCGAGCCCGAAGCCCCCGAGGAACGCGCGCGCCCAGGTGAACAGCGCATCGGCCTGCTGAGCGGTGTCGCTGGCATCGCTCAGCAGCAGCTCGAACGCGAAGTCACGGTCTTCCAGCTGCGCCACGCTGGCATCGAGCAGCCGCGACAGCGCGTCGCCTTCGGCCGGGGTCGGCAGGTTGTCATCGGCCAGCACGCGGGCCGGCCATTCACGCACCGGCGCACCGCCGGCGGACAGCCAGCCGCACAGGCCGCCGTGCAGTTCAGCGGCGCTGGCGCCCAGGCCCAGGGCCTGGCTGGCCTGGTTTACGTCGTCGACACTCGGGAGTTCGGTCATCTTGGGGCTACGGTTTGTGAGCGCCACAGTGTAGCAATCCACCCGTGTCGACCGGGTTGCGATGGCTGGCACCGGGCCCCGCCCCGGTGCCCCGGGGTCGACCGCCCGCAGGCCCCGTCAATATTCGCTTGACCGCCCCATCTGCCCTTGCCTATCGTGCCGGACATGGAACCCGCCGATGCCATCGCCCAATTGCAGGCCTTCGCCGCCCGGGTGGAGGCGTTGCTGGAGCGCAACCAGCGCCTGGCCGACGAGAACCGCAGCCTGCGCCACCAGCAGGAACAGCTGGTCGCCGAACGCTCCCAGCTGCTGGCCAAGAACGAGCAGGCCCGCTCCCGGGTCGAAGCGATGATCACCCGCCTCAAATCCCTGGAGCAGCACACATGAGCCAGACCGAACCGGTCAGTGTCCGCATCCTGGATCGTGAATACACGGTGGGCGTGGGCGCGGAGGAACGCGAGAGCCTGACCGCCGCCGCCCGGCTGCTGGACGCCAAGATGCGCGAGATCCGCGGCAGCAACCGGATGGCCGCGGTCGACCGGGTCGCGGTGCTGGCCGCGCTGAACCTGGCCCACGAACTTCAGCAGCTGCGCGATGAGCACGCCCGCCAGGCGATCGCGCTGCAGCAGACCCTGGGCGATCTGAACCGCCGCCTGGATCGCGCCTTCGACGGCGCAGGGTGATCCACGACGGGTTCCACGCGATGGCCGATTGCACAAGTACATCGCATGGCCTTCATCGATCTGAATTGACGTGCAATCCGACCGACGAACGGACTGGTCGAATCGCACAAGAGGGCTATAATCCTCGTCGCGTTCTCTGCTGTGAACGACGGCGTGTGCAAACATTCGCCTTGTCCCTTAATTACGACCACGGGTGCGCGACGGCGCCGGGAGTGCAAGTCCGCCTTGTAGCGGGAAGCCCGATGGAACCCCAGCGTACCCACTTGAACCCCGGGTTCAAGGTCGTTTCGCATGCATCGTCACGGCGGAGAATGCAATATTCCAGCAAGAGCGGCGTTCCCTTGGGACGTCGCTCTTGTTTTATCCGCTTCCCCCGCACGCTCCGGACCCAGGCATGACCGACCCGCGCTCCGCACTGCGCCAGCAGCTGCGCCAACGCCGCCGTGATCTCCCCGCCGCCGTGCGCCTGGCCGCCGCCGAACACTTGGCTGATGGCCTGCTCTCCCTTCCTTTCGCGCCCACGCAGGGCCACGTCGCCGGCTACTGGGCGATGGATGGCGAGATCGCGCTGCACCGTTGGCAGATGCAGTTGCCCGCCGGGCTCACCTACTGCCTGCCGGTGCTGCATGAGAAAACGCTGCGCTTCGCGCCGTGGCGCCCGGGGCAGGCGCTGACCGCCAACCGCTTCGGCATCCCCGAACCCGAGGTTGCGCTGGAGGACACGCTCGCGCCGGAACAGATGGCCCTGGTCGTGGCGCCGCTGGTCGGTTTCGATGCACAGGGCCGCCGGCTCGGCATGGGAGGCGGCTGGTATGATCGCAGCTTCGCATTCCGCCACCAGCGCCCGGCGCCGCCGTGGCTGGTCGGGGTCGGCTTCTCGGTCCAGCAGGTCGATGACCTGCCGGTGCAACCGTGGGACGTCGCGGTGGATGCGATCTGCACCGACGTCTCCACCCTTGTCTGCGTACCGACCAATGGTCGGCACCTACAGTAATCAAAGACTCCGCATGACCGCACGCAAGCGCTACTGGCTGATGAAGTCCGAACCGGACGCCTTTTCCATCGATGATCTGCAGCGCGTAGGCCGCGAGCCCTGGAACGGCGTGCGCAACTACCAGGCGCGCAACTTCATGCGCGACGGCATGAAGGTCGGCGACGGGGTGATGTTCTACCACTCCAACACCAAGGTGCCGGGCATCGTCGGGCTGGCCACGGTGGCCAGCGAGGCCTACCCGGACGACACCCAGTTCGATCCCAAATCCGATTACTACGATCCCAAGGCGACCCGCGAAGAACCGCGCTGGATGCTGGTGGACGTCGCCTTCGAGCGCAAACTGCGCGACACCATTTCGCTGGACGAGATCAAGCTGCACGCCGATGCGCTGGGCGAAGGGTTCCCGTTGACCGCGCGCGGCAACCGCCTCTCCATCCTCCCGGTGACCGCCGCGCAGTGGAAACTGCTGCTGTCGCTGGAAAAGCACTGACCTCCTTTCCTCCAAGAGTTGCCCGCCATGTCCGAAGCCAAGCGCCTGGCCGCTGAAAAAGCCATTGAATACGTCGAAGACGGCATGATCGTCGGGGTCGGTACCGGCTCCACCGTCGCCTACTTCATCGACGCCCTGGCCAGGATCCAGCACCGCATCAAGGGCGCCGTGTCCAGCTCGGACCAGAGCACCGCACGCCTGAAGCAGCACGGCATCGAGGTGTTCGAGCTCAACCACACCGGCACCCTGTCGCTGTACGTGGATGGCGCCGACGAGTGTGACGGCAACAAGAACCTGATCAAGGGCGGCGGCGCCGCGCTGACCCGCGAGAAGATCATCGCCGAGGCCAGCGAGCGCTTCGTGTGCATCATCGACCCGAGCAAGCAGGTGAAGGTGCTGGGCAGATTCCCGCTGCCGGTGGAAGTGATCCCGATGGCGCGCAGCCTGGTCGCCCGCCGCATCATGGACATGACCGGCGGCCAGCCGGCGTGGCGTGAGGGCGTGGTCACCGACAATGGCAACGTGATCCTGGACATCCACCATCTCGAGATCACCGATCCGGTGAAGCTGGAGCGCGAGCTCAACCAGCTGCCGGGCGTGGTCAGCGTGGGCCTGTTCGCACGCCGTCCGGCCGATGTGGTGATCGTGGGCGGCGAGCCGCCGATCGTGATCTGATTCCGTGGCCGTCGCCCCGCGACGGCCGCCCCAACGAGGCACTCCCATGTCCCTGCTGCGCCTGCTGCCCCTGCTCCTGCTGATGACCCTCGCCGGCTGCGCCAGCACCAACGCCCGTCACTGGGTGGAACTGGACGGCAACCGTTACCACGTTGAACTGGCCACCAACGATGACACCCGCGCCCGCGGCCTGATGTTCCGCGACCAGATGCCGGACGACCACGGCATGCTGTTCATCCACGAACGCGAAGAGCTGCAGGCGTACTGGATGAAGAACACCAAGATCGCCCTGGACATCCTGTACTTCGACGCGCAGCGCCGCCTGGTCAGCCAGCAGCGCGACGTGCCGCCGTGCTCGGCCGGCGATCGTTGCCCGCCCTACCCCAGCAGCGAGCCGGCCCGTTACGTGCTGGAACTCAACGCCGGGCAGGCCGAGAAGATGGCGCTGAAAGACGGCACCGAACTGAAGTTCGGCCCCGGCATCGCCGACGACAAGTAAAACGGCCCGATAAACGCGCCGCGCCCTTGAATCGCGGCGCGTTTGTCGCCAGTCTTGTCCCATGCAGGGGCAGATCACATTGCCGACGTGGGAATCACTGGCCGACCTGGACGACGAGGCGCTGCCTCTGTTGCCGACCGCCCTGCTGATCGCCCGGGACGAATACCCGGACCTGGACCCTGCCGTCTACGACGCGGTCCTGCAGAGCCACGCCGACCACCTGCGCACCGAGATCGCCACGATCGACATGTGGCCGCTGAAAATCGCCGCGGTCAATCGCCACCTGTTCGACGAGCTGGGCTACAGCGGCGACCACGGCGAGTACTACGATCCGCGCAACAGCTATCTGAACCAGGTCTTCGAACGCCGCCTGGGCAACCCGATCTCGCTGGCACTGGTACAGATGGAAGTCTCGCGCCGGCTCGGCATCCCGCTGGACGGGGTGTCCTTCCCCGGCCACTTCCTGGTGCGCCTGCCGCTCAACGACGGCGTGCTGGTGATGGACCCGTTCAACGGGGGCCGCCCGCTGGGGGTGGAGGAACTGCGCGAACGCGCGCGCTCGCACCTGGGCGGTGAAGTGCCCGACGACGACGTGCTGGCGCAGATCCTCGACCCGGCCCCGGCGCGCGCGATCCTGATGCGGATGCTGCGCAACCTGCATGGCGTGTACGTCGAACGGGGGGAATGGGACCGCGCCGCGCGCAGTGCCGACCGCCTGCTGAAGCTGGCGCCCGAGCAGGACGACGCCCTGCGCGATCGCGGCATGGCCTACCTGCAGCTGGACTACGAGGCCGGCGCGCGCAGCGACCTGGGGCTGTACCTCAAGCGCAATGCCAAGGCCAGCGACGCCCAGTTCGTGCGCGAGAAGCTGGTCGGGCTCGGTGGCGCGGTGCCGCGCCTGCACTGAGGGCGCCGTGATGCTCGCCAGGCGCTGACGCCCGGTCGTGCCTCACTCGACTTCGACCATCTCGAAATCATCCTTGGTCACGCCGCAGTCCGGGCAGGTCCAGGTATCGGGAATGTCCTCCCAGCGCGTGCCGGGGGCGATGCCCTCTTCCGGCAGCCCGTCTTCTTCCCGGTACAGGAAGCCGCAGACAACGCACATCCAGGTGCGGAAGGTGGTGGCGGTAGCGTCGGTCATCGGATAATCACGGCGGGACAGGAGGTGACAGTGGTCATTGTCCCACTCCCGTTGCGCTACCGGTAGCCATTGATGAATCACGCTTCAGCCCCCACGCCGCCCCGCGGCGTCTACCTCATCACCCCCGACGAGCCCGATACCGCGCGGCTGCTGGCGCGCACCGCGCCGCTGCTGGCGGCCGGCGCGACCTGGCTGCAGTACCGCAACAAGACCGCCGATGCCGCCCTGCGCCTGCAGCAGGCGACCGCGCTGCAGGCGCTGTGCGGGCAGCACGGCGTGCCATTGATCATCAATGACGACCCGGCGCTGGCCCATGCCGTGGGCGCCGCTGGCGTGCACCTGGGCGGCACCGACGGCGACATCGGCGCGGCGCGTGCCCTGCTGGGGTCCGACGCCATCATCGGCGCGTCCTGCTACGACCAGCTGGCCAATGCCGCGCGTGCCGTGGCCGAAGGCGCCAGTTATGTGGCCTTCGGCGCGTTCTTCCCCACCACCACCAAGGTCACCGCCAGCCGTGCCACGCCGGACCTGCTGCGGCAAAGCGCCGCACTGGGCGTGCCGCGGGTGGCGATCGGCGGGCTCAGCCCGGACAATGTGGGTCCCATCATCGCGGCCGGTGCCGACCTGGTGGCCGTGGTCAGCGGCATTTTCGCCGCCCCCGACCCGGTTGCCGCCCAGCGCGCCTTCCTCGCCCAGTTTCCGTAAGACCCAGGACACTCCATGAACCACGACCAGTCCCACGCCCTGTTCACCCGCGCCCAGAAGCTGCTGCCGGGTGGCGTCAACTCGCCGGTGCGCGCGTTCAAGTCGGTCGGCGGCGAGCCGTTCTTCGTCAAGCGCGCCGATGGCCCCTATCTGTATGACGTGGACGACAACCGCTACATCGATTACGTCGGCTCCTGGGGCCCGATGATCGTCGGCCACAACCACACCGCCGTGCGCCAGGCGGTCAAGCAGGCGATCGGCAACGGCCTGTCCTTCGGCGCGCCGTGCGAAGCCGAAGTGACCATGGCCGAAACGCTGACCCGGCTGGTGCCGTCCTGCGAGATGGTGCGCATGGTCAACTCGGGCACCGAGGCCACCCTATCTGCGATCCGGCTGGCACGCGGTGCCACCGGCCGCAGCCGCATCGTCAAGTTCGAAGGCTGCTACCACGGCCATGGCGATTCGTTCCTGGTCAAGGCCGGCAGCGGCATGCTGACCCTGGGCGTACCGACCTCGCCGGGCGTTCCCGCGGGCCTGAGCGAACTCACCCTGACCCTGCCGTACAACGATTTCGATGCAGCCACGGCGCTGTTCGCCGAACAGGGCGAGCACATCGCCGGCCTGATCATCGAACCGGTGGTCGGCAACGCCAACTGCATTCCGCCGCGCGAGGGCTACCTGCAGCACCTGCGCGCGCTGTGCACGCAGTACGGCACGGTGCTGATCTTCGATGAAGTGATGACCGGCTTCCGCGTGGCCCTCGGTGGCGCGCAGGCGCATTACGGCGTGACCCCGGACCTGACCACCTTCGGCAAGATCATCGGCGGCGGCATGCCGGTGGGCGCTTACGGCGGTCGCCGCGAGCTGATGTCGCAGATTTCCCCGGCGGGCCCGATCTATCAGGCCGGCACCCTGAGTGGCAATCCGGTGGCGATGGCCGCCGGCCTGGCGATGCTGGAGCTTGTGCAGGAACCGGGCTTCCATGATCGCCTGGGCGCCGCGGCGGCACGCCTGTGCACCGGGCTGGAAGCCGCCGCCGCCGAGGCCGGGGTTGCGGTGACCACGACCCAGGTCGGCGCGATGTTCGGCCTGTTCTTCACCGATCAGAAGGTGGAGACCTACGCCCAGGCGACCGCCTGCGACATCGCCGCGTTCAACACCTTCTTCCACGCGATGCTGGAGCGCGGCGTGTTCCTGGCGCCATCGGCCTATGAGGCCGGGTTCCTGTCCAGCGCCCACGACGACGCCATCATCGATGCGACGCTGGAAGCAGCGCGCGAAGCCTTCAAGGTCGTGAAAGGCTGACAAAAACGGGGACGGAGGTAATTAATAACCACCTCCGTCCCTGTTATTCACCGTCCCTGTTATTCAACCGAACACGAAACGGCCCTTCATCATCGCGAAGTGGCCCGGGAACGAGCAGAAGAACGTGTAGTCGCCGCCCTTGGTCAGCTTGGCGGTGGAGAAGGTGACGCTGGTGGTCTGCCCACCGCCGATCACCGGCGTATGCGCCAGCACGCGTGCATCGCCCTTGGGCAGGTAGCTGTCGGCCAACGTAGCGCGCATGCCGGCCATCGCCACCGGCTGGTAATCGGCCGTGCGGGTCAGCACCCAGTTGTGGCCCATCGCGGTCGCGGCGAGCTTGCCGGTGTGGCGCAGCGTCAGCTTCACCTGGGTGCAGTCCGCCGCAACCTTGAGTTCCTTCTGGCTGAAGCTCATCTGGTCGGTGCTGTCGAGGGCGATCGCGCAGACACGCGCATGGGCGGCCGGGGCCAGCATCAGGCCGGCGAGCAACACGGGGGCAAGCAGTTTCAAGGCGATCTCCATCGAACAGTCCCCGCGATTCTAGTGACCGCCCGTGCAGGCGACGTGCGACGCGATGTCGCAGCGCAGCCCCCGGCTGGGTTACGGTCAGCCTTGGACCTGGACGAGACTTCTCCGATGCCCCCTGCGATCGAGTGCCTGCTGCTGGATTTCGATGGCGTGCTGGTGCGCTATGCCCGGCATCTGCGCGTGCGCCATCTCGCCGCGGGCATCGGCTGCAGTGCGGCGCAGGTGCAGGCGGCGCTGTTCGACAGTGGACTGGAGCGCGCCTACGACAGCGGCATGGCGACGGACGCGTACCTTGAGCAACTGGGTGAAGCGCTGCGGACCACGATCAGCATCGCGCAGTGGCAGGCGGCGCGCATCGCGGGGTGCGCACCGGAAGCAGGGGTCATCGAACGCGTGGCACGGATCGCCCGGACGTTGCCGATCGCGATCCTGACCAACAACGGCGAATTGATGGCACGGACGATTCCGCTGCTGCTGCCGACCCTGGCCGATGCCCTGCAGGGCCGCATCCTGTGCAGCGGTGCACTGGGCGGGCGCAAGCCGGACCCGGCGATATTCACCCGCGCAGTGGAACGGCTGGGCGCGCGCGCCGAGCGCACGCTGTTCGTCGATGACCTGTTCGTCAACGTGCGCGGTGCGCGGCAGGCAGGCCTGCAGGCCGAGACCGCGACCGACAGCCGCGCGTTCGGCAAGGTCATGAAACGGTACACCCTGCCGTAGAGCCGACCGTTGGTCGGCTGCGTTCGCCCCAGAACGACAGCAGCCGACCAACGGTCGGCTCTACCGCCATTGGCTAGCGCGACGCGATGAACGAGGCGACCGCTGCGCGAAGCCGCTTCAGGCCTTCGGCGATTTCTTCATCGGTGATGTTCAGCGACGGCACGAAGCGCAGCACGTCCGGGCCGGCCTGCAGGGTCAGCAGGCCGTGGTCGGCGGCGTGGTCGAGGATGGGCCCGGCCTGGCCGGCGAAGTCCTTGTCCAGCACCGCGCCCAGCATCAGGCCGCGGCCGCGGACCTGGCTGAACACCTTGAACTCGTCGTTGATCCTGCCCAGGCCATCGCGCAGCGCCTGCGACTGGCGGCTGACGTTGTGCGCGATCTCGGGCGAGGACAGTTTGCGCAGTGCCACGCGGGCCACCGCAGCCGCCAGCGGGTTGCCGCCGAAGGTAGTGCCGTGCGCGCCGAACTGCATCACCTCGGCGACCTTCGGGCCGGCCAGCATCGCGCCGATCGGGAAGCCGCCGCCCAGCGCCTTGGCCAGGGTGACGATGTCGGGGGTGATGTTGTCCTGCCAGTGCGCGAACAGGGTGCCGGTGCGGCCCATGCCGACCTGGATCTCATCGAGCACGACAAGGGCATTGTGCTGGTCGCACAGCTCGCGCACGCGCTTCAGGAAGCCCGGCTTGGCCGGCATCACGCCGCCCTCGCCCTGGATCGGCTCGAGCATCACCGCGGCGACATCGCCGGCGGCCATCGCGGTTTCCAGCTGCACCTCATCGTTGAAATCGACATAGCGGAAGCCACCGGGCAGCGGCTCGTAGCCCTCCTGGTACTTCGGCTGGGCGGTGGCGGTGACCGCGGCCAGGGTGCGCCCGTGGAAGCTGCCGCGGAAGGTCACGATCACGCGCTGGTGCGCCGGGCGGCCCAGCGAGGAGGCCCACTTGCGGACCAGCTTGATCGCCACTTCGTTCGCTTCGGCGCCGGAATTGCACAGGAACACGCGCTCGGCGAAGCGCGAGGCGGTGACCAGCTCTTCGGCCAGGCGCAGCGGCGGCTCGCTGTAGAACACGTTGCTGGTGTGCCACAGCTTGCCGGCCTGCTCGATCAGTGCCGCGGTCAGGTCCGGATCGTGGTGGCCCAGGCCGCACACGGCAATGCCGGCGGCCAGGTCGATGAACTCGCGACCCTGGGTGTCCCAGACGCGCGCGCCCTGGCCGCGCTCGAGCACCACCTGGCGCGGTTTGTAGACCGGCAGGTAGTAATGCGACAGGGACAACAGCGGATCGGTGGCAGCGGCGGTCATGGCGGTCAGGGGCTCGGGAAAGATCCCATTCTCGCGCTTTGGGCCGGTCGGGCACAATGCGGGCCATGCGACCGTTCACCGCCCCCCAGCTCAACCCCGCCACCGAGTCCGGCTGGCGCCGCCAGTGGTTCGACATCATCTACCGCCACGACACCCGACCCTCGCGCAATTTCGACCTGCTGCTGGTCTACGCGATCATCGCCAGCGTGGTGGTGGTCATGTTCGACAGCGTGCAGCGCTTCCACGCGGCCTATGCCGACTGGCTGTACGTGCTCGAATGGGGCTTCACGATCCTGTTCACCGCCGAATACCTGCTGCGGCTGGTGGTGGTCAAGCGCCCGCTGCGCTACGCATTCAGCATCTGGGGCATCATCGACGTGGCCTCGATCCTGCCGACCTACCTGTCGCTGTTCATCCCCGGCGCGCAGAGCCTGCTGGTGGTGCGCGCGCTGCGCATCCTGCGGGTGTTCCGCATCCTCAAGCTGACCCGCTACATCGAAGAGAGCGGCGTGCTGATGGAGTCGCTGTGGCGCAGCCGCCGCAAAGTGCTGCTGTTCCTGTTCACGGTGATCACCATCACCATCATCGCCGGCACCATGATGTACGTGATCGAAGGCCCCAACCACGGCTTCACCAGCATCCCCAGCAGCATGTACTGGGCGGTGGTGACGATGGCCACGGTGGGCTTCGGCGACATCGTGCCGCAGACCGTGCTCGGCCGCTTCGTCACCTCGGTGCTGATCCTGATCGGCTACAGCATCATCGCGGTGCCCACCGGCATCTACACCGCCGAACTGGCCAACACCATGCGCGATGCCGAGCATGCCGCGCGGCGGGATGCACGCGGCTGCCCGCACTGTGGCCTGGAAGGCCACGAACCGGATGCCGTGCACTGTCGCCATTGCGGCGACAAACTGCCCCCGGTGTTCAACGTCTGATCAGCGCGCGGCGGGCCGCCAGGCAGCCCGCCGCGTGTCCGCTCAGCGTCCGCCGCTGGACTGTGCCAGGCGGTTGCTCATGTCGACCAGGTCGTTGTAGCTGGCCAGCAAGGCTTCGGCCGAGCCCTGCGGATTGCTGATCCGCCCACCGCTCTCCATCAGCATCTGCTCGCTGCGCGTGTACGGCTTCCTGGATTCCACGCGCTCGATGCGGCGACCGGCATCGCGGGCCAGCGCATCGGCCGCACGCTCCACGTGCCCCCACATCGCATCGCCCTTGCCGACCTTGTCATCCTGCGCCTGCTGCAACAGGGCCTGGAACGCGGCGAGCTGGGTGCGCGCGACCGCCAGATCCGGGGTCTCGCTGTTGAGCAGCTGGGTCAGCTGCTTGCCATCGCCGAGGATCTTGATCTGGTAGTACGCCAGCGAGCGGCCTTCGGAGGCTTCAATCTCCTTGAGCTGTTCCGCGCGACGTTCGTCTTCGCGCTTTTCCAGCGCGGCATCCAGTGCGGTGCCTGCGTCGAAGAAGGCCATATAGGCTTTCATCAGCGGCGCATGCTGGCTGCGCATCCCGGCATGATCGTCGCGCAGGTAGTCTTCGCGGCTGTAGTAACGGTCGGCCTGCTCGATCAACGCATACAGGTCGACGAAGGTCTTCTGGTAGGTGCGCGCCGCCGGATCCAGTGCCGGTTCCGCCGGTGTCATCGCGAGCGCAGCGACCATCGGGGCGTTGCACGCCTCCACACGATGCGACAGCACCGTACCCGGCCCACGCACCTTCTTCTCGCTGCCGGTCGGGCCGGCTTCCGGGTCCTGCATCCAGCCGATGTACTGCTGGAAGCCTTCATGGATCGGCTGTTCGACGGCATTGAAGCAGGCGATGTAGGCATTCACCTTTTCCACGCCCTGGGTATCGGCGACGCTGCCCGGGCCCTTGCTGCAGGCGCCGAGCAGGCTGATCAAGGCGATGGCGGCGGCAAGCGGCGCGGTCCGTGTGCGAAATGACATGCGAGTGTCCGTACAAAAAGGGGCACGCACCATACCAGTCCGGGGTGTGCAGCAGTTGTCATCACACGGGCAGCGCGGGCCAGGCGCGCGTCAATCCAGGAACAGATCCGGCAGCAGCGGCTGCGATGGATCGACGGCATACCCGCTCAGATCGGTGATGCCGGCCTGGGCCAGCACCTCGTCATCGAGCAGGAACTGGCCACTGAAACCGGCGGCCTCCCGGGTCAGCACCGCGTGCGCGGCATCGGCCAGGATCTGCGGCGTGCGGCAGCCGGCGGGATCGACGCCGGGAATCATGTTGATCGCGTCGGTAGCGATGATGGTGCGCGGCCACAGCGCATTGACCGCGACGCCCTGCGGACCGAACTCGGCGGCCAGCCCGAGGGTGACGAAGCTCATGCCCATCTTCGCCAGCGTGTAGCCGGTGTGCGGGGCCCACCACTTCGGGTCCAGGCTCGGCGGCGGCGCGAGGGTCAGGATGTGCGGGTTGGGCGCCTGCAGCAGGTGCGGCAGGCACGCCTGCGCGCACAGGAAGCTGCCGCGCGCGTTGACCTGCTGCATCAGGTCGAAGCGCTTCATCGGCGTATCCAGCGTGCCGCGCAGCCAGATCGCACTTGCGTTGTTGACCAGGATGTCGATGCCGCCAAACGTATCCACCGTGGCGGCCACCGCCGCGCGCACCTGGTCCTCTTCGCGGATGTCGCACTTCAGCGCCAGCCCCTGCCCGCCCGCGGCGGTCACCGCCTCTGCAGCGCTGTGGATGGTGCCCGGCAGCTTGGGATTGGGCACCGAGGACTTGGCCGCGATCGCGACGTTGGCGCCGTCGCGCGCCGCACGCAGCGCGATGGCCAGGCCGATCCCGCGCGAGCCGCCGGTGATGAACAGGGTTTTGCCTTGCAGACTGGCCATGTGCGGGTTCCTTCAGTGCGATTGCAATGGACCCGCATTATGCCGCCCCGGCGCACACGCCGGATTCATGCGCCACGTCGATACTGGGCGCTCACGTTCTGAATGGAATGAGCGACATGACGGCGATCCGCCTTCCCCTGACTGCGCTGGCCCTGGTGCTCGGCGTTGCCGCCTGCGAGCCGGCGGGCGCTCCGACAAGCGCCGAGGCGCAGGCGGCCGCCACCGTTCCCGGCACCGCGGGCGGCGCGTCCCCCTTCAGCGAAGCCGCGATCTGGGACGGCGAGGTCGATGCCTGCCGTGGCCAGGCACCGGTCGCCGATGATTGCCTGGCCCGCGCGATGCAGGCCGCCAAGGCCAGCCCGCAGGCGATCGCCGCCGCCCATCAGCTGGGCGCGCAGGGCAATCCCGGCTATGTGAGCGCATGGCGCGAACAGGACGGCGTGGGCATCGCCACCATCGAGTACCCGTTCCGCGCCAATACCAATGAAGGCACGCTGCTGGTCGACAGCGCCGGTCACACGGTGGATGTGGATGCGGACGTGCTGCCGGAAATGTCGCGCGCCGATGCCACGGTCAAGCCGTTCCTGGATGCGCACCCGGAGGCCACGCCCTTCGCACCGGCCGAGGCCAGCGGCAGTGAAGCGCGGCCCGACGGGGGCGTGCGCCTGATCTACAGCACGCCGATGCGTACCTGTCATGCCTGCGCGGATGTCGGGAAGCTGCGGGTCGCCTACGATTTCGATGGGCAGCGCCGGTTCGCCGGCAAGCAGATCCTCGATCTGCGCTGATCACCATCGCCTGGTCCCGGTCAGCCGGGCGCGCGCCCGGTCATTGCGGCACGTGCGTGCTGCGCGCGCTCAGGGCTTCGGCCCCTGCCCTTCGTTGTCTTCCCAGTGCAGGATCCTGCGGGTGACGAAGCGGTAGACCGGCTTGCCGGTGCGGAACCACAGATCGCGCACCCACGAGGTGCGCTTGAGCAGCCGCTTCTCCACCGGCGTCAGGTACTGCCGGCAGTACATGCGCTTGTGCTTGAGCAGATGGCGCAGGTCTTCGCGGGCCAGCAAGCGCATCCAGCGCGAGCGTGGGTTGCCGATCACCGCCAGCTGGAAATCGATCAGCGCCGGCGAACCGTCGTCGCGTACCAGCCAGTTGGCTTCCTTGGCCAGATCGTTGTGCGCGATGCCATGGCGATGCACCTGCTGCAGCAATCGGCGGGCGGCACGGAAGTACGCCAGGTCGCCCTGCGGCGGACGCTGGTACATGGCATCACCGGCCATGAAGCTGCGGTCCAGCCAGCGCCCGTTCCAGTCCAGCAGGCGCGGGGTGTCGGGCATGCCATCCAGATGCGCCAGCGCGCGTGCCTCGCGCCGGGCCAGCCACCATGCCGGCAGCCGCAGCCACCACGGGGTGGCTTCCAGATCACGGCGCACGAAGCGCTGGCCGTCCTGCTCCATCAGCAGGATGCGGCCGAAGCTGTCGGCTTTGAGGGCGGTCGGGGCGGCGTCGGCGGGGCGTGTCATGCCGCCATTCTAGGCGGGTGATCGCGTTCATTCACTGCAGATGCCGCACTTTCCCCGCCGCCGGCCGGCAGTCAGTCACTTTGCCCCCTCTATAATCCCCCGATGGACTCGTCATGGATCGATGCCACGCTTGCGTGGATCTCAGCTCACCCCGTGCTTGCCGGTGCGGTCATTTTCCTCATCGCGTTCTGCGATGCGGTCATCGTGCTGGGCGCGATCGTGCCCGCGTTGCCGCTGCTGTTCGCGGTCGGTGTGTTCATCGGCCTGGGCCAGATCTCCGGACCGTATGCGGTGGCCTGCGCAGCCCTCGGCGCGTTTGCCGGCGATGGCATCAGCTACTGGATCGGGCGGCGCTGGGGCGATCGCCTGCGGGGGTTCTGGCCCTTCAGCAAATACCCGCAGCTGCTCGACCGTGGCGAAACGATGTTCCGCCGCAATGCGTTCAAGAGCATCCTGGTGGCGCGCTATGTCGGCGCGATCCGTCCGTTCGTGCCCGCCATCGCCGGCATGATGAAGATGCCGCTGTCGCGCTACATCCAGGCCAGCGGCATCGCCAGCCTGTCGTGGGCGGTGCTGTTCCTCGCGCCCGGCTGGGTGCTCGGCGAGGCGTATGACGCAGTGGCTGCGGTCGCCGGCCGGCTGGTGATGGTGCTGGCCCTGCTCGGCGTGATCATGGGCCTGGTCTGGGCGATCGTGCTGTATGGCTACCGCTGGTCGGCCTCGCGCATGGACAGCTGGCTCGCCAGCCTGCTGGCCTGGTCGCAGCGGCACCCGACCCTGGGCCGCTATTCGGTGGCGGTGTTCGATCCGCAGCGGCGGGAGTCGGTGCCGTTGGCGATGCTGGCGGTGATGCTGCTGCTGCTCGGTTGGGGCTGGTTCGCGTTGTTGATGGCCGTGGTCGCCCACGGCGAACCGCTGATGGTCGATCTGGCCGTGCACCACGCGATGCTGGCGCTGCGCAATCCGCTGGCCGATTACCCGATGGCCGCCCTGGCCTCGCTGGGCGCGTGGCAGGTCCTGCTGCCGGCCACCGCCGCCGGCATGGGCTACCTGGTCTGGCGCCGGCGCTGGATGGCGGCGGCCCACTGGCTGGCCGCGCTCGCCTTCGGACTTGCACTGTGCAAGCTGCTCGGCGCGACGGTGGACGTCGTCCGCCCGCCGGATGCAAGCAGCGGCTTCGGTTTCCCGTCGGTCTCGGTGACGATGGCCACGATCACGTTCGGCTTCTTCGCCGTGCTGATCGCGCGCGAGCTGCCGGGCCGCACGCGCGTCTGGCCTTACCTGCTCTCGGGCATCATCGTCAGCCTGATCGGCTTCGCGCGCATCTACCTCGGCGCGCATTGGCTGAGCGATGTGATCGGCGGCATGCTGTTTGGTCTGTTCTGGCTGCTGGTGCTGGGCATCGCGTACCGTCGCCGCTTCAACCGCTCGTTCTGGGTCAAGCCGGTGGCATGGCTGTTCTACGGCACCTTCGCCATCGCCGCGCTCTGGTATGCCCCGCGCAACATCCCGGTCAAGCTGGCGCGTTTCGAGCCGGCCCAGCCGACCCCGGCGCCGCTCGATGCGCAGGCCTGGTGGACAACCGAATGGCAGAACCTGCCCTCGCGCCGCAATGAGTTCGATGACGATCAGCGCTGGCCGCTGGATGTGCAGGTGGCCGGTCCGTTGGCGCCGCTGCAGCGGCGGCTGGAAAGCCAGGGCTGGCGCGTGCAGCCGCAGGCCGGTTGGGAGCAGGCGCTGTTGATGCTCGACACGTCCGGCGACAAGGACACCGTGCCGGTCCTGCCGGCCACCCTGGACACCCAGGTCGAGTCGCTGCTGATGCTGCGCGCGGGCAATGCGCCCAACGAGATCTTCGCGCTGCGCCTGTGGCCGGCACCCGCACGTCTGTCGGCGCCGGACAACGAACCGCTGTGGCTGGGCAGTGCGCAGACCCTGCACTACCAGCAGCACTTCAAGCTGATCGGGATGTGGCGGCCGATGCGTGGCATCGACCCGTCGCTCAATGCGGTCCGCCAGGCCCTGGAGGGCCTGCCGCAGCAGGTCGATACCCATCCGGACACGGAGATGCCGGTACTGCGCGTGCGCATGCCCCCGGCGGAATGAGGCAGCGCCGGGGCATCCCCGGCCGATCGTGCAGCGGGGCCACGCCCCGCGTTACGGCATCCAGTCCAGCAGCGCCTGCAGGCGCTGGTGCGGATCATCGCGCTGCAGCAACTGCAGGCGCTGAGCATCCTGGAGCGGCAGCAGTTCGGCCAGGCGCCAGCCGACCCAGCTGGCCTGCTCCATCTGCGCCGGGCTGACCGGGGCGAACGCGGCGCCCGCCTGCTCGATGATGTGCTCGAGCACGGTCGCCATGAGCGCGTGCTCGGGCTGCAGCTCGTCGTCGCTGTCGGGCGCGCACCAGGTCACCTCGGCGATGATCAGGCCGTTGTCGCGCACCCGGGTCCGTTCGACATGGAAGCGGCGCTGGCCGCGCAGGCGCAGCACCAGCACGCCATCGGCACCCACGTCGAAATCCTCGATCCGCGCCTCGACCCCGTAGGCGGCGGGCAAGGCCGGCGCACCGACCTCCTCGCCGTCCAGGATCAGGCAGACACCGAACGCGGTGCCCGCCCGGCTGCATTCGCGCAGCATGTCCAGATAGCGGCGCTCGAACACCCGCAGGCCCAGCGCCGCACCGGGCAGCAGCACGGTGTGCAGCGGGAACAGGGGCAACGAAGCGGTCTCGGTCATGGCCAGCGGCACTCAGGGCTGCTGAAGCTGCGCCAGGAAACGACGCGGGGCGCCGTCGAACCCGCCGTTGGACATGAACACCACATGGTCGCCCGGCGCGGCGATCGCGCCCAGCTGGGCCAGCAGCGCATCGGTGTCCGCCACCGCATGCGCCTCACCCCGCACGGCGGCGATCACGGCGGCGGCATCCCAGGCCAGCTCGGGGCGATGCAGGAACACCACCGCATCGGCACCGTCCAGCGACGGCGCCAGCGCCTGCGCGTGCGCGCCCAGCCGCATCGAATTGCTGCGCGGCTCCATCGCCACCACGATGCGGGCATCGCCGACCTTGGCACGCAGGCCGTCCAGCGTGGTGCGGATCGCGGTCGGGTGGTGCGCGAAATCGTCGTAGATAGTGATGTCGCGCGCCTGGCCGATCACTTCCAGCCGGCGCTTGACGCTGCGGAACGCGGCCAGCGCCGGGATCACCGTGGCCAGCTCGACGCCGACCGCATGTGCGGCGGCCAGGGCGGCCAGGCCGTTGAGGACATTGTGGCGGCCGAGCAGCGACCAGCGCACTTCACCGACCCGCGCGCCGCGATGGTGCACGACGAACACGCTGCCATCGGCTTCGACCAGTTCGGCGTGCCATTCCAGCGACGGATCGAATCCGAAGCGCTCCACCGGGGTCCAGCAGCCCATCGCCAGCACCTCGGCGAGATAGGCATCTTCGCCGTTGACGATCAGGCGCCCGCGCGCGGGCACGGTACGGATCAGGTGGTGGAACTGGCGCTGGATCGCGGCCACGTCCGGGAAGATGTCGGCGTGGTCGTATTCGAGATTGTTGAGGATCGCCACCAGCGGGCGGTAGTGCACGAACTTGCTGCGCTTGTCGAAGAACGCGGTGTCGTACTCGTCGGCCTCGACCACGAACTCGCGGCCGCTGCCCACGCGCGCGGACACGCCGAAATCCTCGGCCACGCCGCCGATCAGAAAGCCCGGTTCGCGCCCGGCGCTGTGCAGCAGCCAGGTCAGGATGGTGGTGGTGGTGGTCTTGCCGTGGGTGCCGGCCACGGCCAGCGTGTCGCGGCCCGGCAGCACCTGCTCGGACAGCCACTGGGCGCCGGAGATGTAGCGCTGCCCGGCGTCCAGCACCGCTTCCACGGCGGGATTGCCACGCGACAGGGCATTGCCGATCACCACCTCGTCGCAGTCGGGCGCCACGCTGTCGGCGCGGTAGCCGGAATCCAGCGCGATGCCCAGGCGTTCGAGCTGGGTGGACATCGGCGGATAGATCGCCTGGTCGCTGCCGCGGACCGTATGGCCCTTCTCGCGTGCCAGCGCGGCGACGCCGCCCATGAAAGTGCCTGCAATGCCAAGAATATGGATCGTGCTCATGCGTACGATTGTCGCCGATCACCAGCGTCGATGGAGATCGCCGTCAGACAACTCCTAGTCGACTATCAGAAAAGTCCAGCCGGGTGTCGGGGAATTCCCGATAGCGCCGTACTGTGAAGACGGACACAATTCGCGTGGCCAGCCGCAGTACCCCATTGGTCCTACTCCCCAAGAGGCCATCCCCAGGGGGGCTCATGCTGCGGGGCTCTGAGCAAGCCCGCTCGCTGGCACCTTCACACCACGCGCCTGGTCCCTTCGGGGGCCGGGCGCGTGTGTTTTTGCGGATCCTGCACACGCGGCGAGGGTGCGGTGCCGCCGCAGCGGCACCGACCGGCTCAGGCCTGGATCGCGGCGCGGATGCGCGCTTCCACATCGTTCAGTTCGCCCACGCCATCCACGCGTGCGAGCGTGCCGCGGCCGGCATAGAAATCCACCACCGGCGCGGTCTGGTCGTTGTAGACCTGCAGGCGCTGGCGCACGGATTCGGGGTTGTCATCGGCGCGGCCCTGTTCGGCGGCGCGGCCGGCGATGCGCTCGACCAGCAGTTCGGTCGGCACGTCCAGCTGCACGACGGCATCCAGCGGCTGGCCGATCTTGGCCAGCAGGGCGTCCAGCGCGTTGGCCTGGGCCACGTTGCGCGGGTAACCGTCGAGGATGAAGCCCTTGGCCACGTCGTCCTGGCCCAGGCGCGACTCGAGCATGCCCAGCAGGATGTCATCGGACACCAGGTTGCCGGCATCCATCACGGCCTTGGCCTGCTTGCCCAGCTCGGTGCCGGCGGCCACTTCGGCACGCAGCAGGTCGCCGGTGGAAATGTGCGCAATCGACAGGTGTTCCTTCAGGCGCGTCGCCTGTGTCCCCTTGCCCGAACCGGGCGGTCCCAACAGAACCAATCGCATCAACCTGACTCCAACTTGGTAAGAAAATGGAAGGGCGCGCGCCCCGGGATTGTCCACAATCACGCTGCACCGCAATACGCGCACTTTACCCCATACCGGTAATGTCTCTGCAATGTCCTTCCCCCAGACCAAGGTCGCACCATGCCCAACGGTACCCTGCTCTACGCCCAGTCAGGCGGCGTCACCGCCGTCATCAATGCCACCGCCTCGGCGGTCATCAGCACGGCCAGGGCCAAAGGAATCAAGGTCTTGGCCGCGCGCAACGGCATCCTCGGTGCGCTCCGCGAAGACCTGATCGACACCTCCCGGGAGACCGCCGCCGCCATCGCCGCCCTCGCCCACACCCCAGGCGGTGCGTTCGGCTCGTGCCGCTACAAGCTCAAGTCGCTGGAGGCCGACCGCGGCAAGTACGAGCGCCTGCTCGAGGTGCTGCGCGCCCATGACGTGCGCTGGTTCCTCTACAACGGCGGCAACGATTCGGCCGATACCGCCTGGAAGGTCTCCCAGCTGGCCAAGGCCTTCGACTACGACCTGACCTGCATCGGCGTGCCCAAGACGATCGACAACGATCTGGCCGTGACCGACACCTGCCCGGGCTTCGGCTCGGCGGCCAAATACACCGCCGTCTCCGTGCGCGAAGCCGCGCTGGACGTGGCCGCGATGGCCGAGACCTCGACCAAGGTGTTCGTCTACGAGGCCATGGGCCGCCACGCCGGCTGGCTCGCCGCCGCCGCAGGCCTGGCCGGCCAGGGCGCCGACGACGCCCCGCACCTCATCCTGCTGCCCGAGCGTGCCTATGACGAGGCCGCGTTCCTGGCCAAGGTGAAACAGGTGGTCGAGCGCATGGGCTACTGCGTGGTGGTGGCTTCCGAAGGCATCCAGACCGCCGATGGGCGCTTCGTCGCCGATGCGGGCGGCGGCACCGATTCGTTCGGGCATACCCAGCTGGGCGGCGTTGCTTCGCAGCTGGCGGCGCGAGTCAAGGATGCGCTGGGCTACAAGGTCCACTGGACCCTGCCCGACTACCTGCAGCGCTCGGCGCGGCACATCGCCTCGAAGACCGACTGGGAGCAGGCGCAGGCGGTTGGCAAGGCCGCGGTGCAGTTCGCGCTGAAAGGCCACAACGCGGTGATGCCGGTGATCGTACGCACCAGCGATAAACCGTATCGCTGGAAGATCGAGGCCGCGCCCCTGCACAAGGTGGCCAATCACGAGAAGAAGATGCCGGCCGGCTTCATCCGGCGCGATGGCTTCGGCATCACCGAGAAGGCCCGCGCCTACCTCGCCCCGCTGATCAAGGGGGAAGCGCCGTTGCCGTACGGGCCCGATGGACTGCCGAAGTACGTGACGCTGAAGAACGTCGCAGTCAAGAAGAAGCTGCCTGCTTTCGAGGCATGAACGAGCCCGGCAGTGCCGGCCGCTGGCCGGTACCTTCGGGCTGTCTGACAGTCGGGTAGTGCCGGCCGCTGGCCGGCATCGCGGTGTGCGGAAGAGGCCTGGGAGCCGGCCAGCGGCCGGCACTACCGGTGTGTGGTCAAGTCAGTTGCAGGCCTTGCCTTCGACCTTCATCTGCGCGGCGAACATCGGCACCTGGGCGATCTTGCCGGCCGCAGCCTGCTTCTTGGCGTCTTCCAGATAGATGCGCGACTGGCCCTGGCCATCCAGCTCGGGCTTGGTGGTGACCGGCATGCGCCACACACGGACGACGGCCTGCTGCGCCGGGCACGACGCATTCGGCACGCGGATCACATCGTTGAGTTTCCAGCCCTTGGCTTCGCTGGGCTGCGCCTTGTCGTAGTCGACGAAGCGGGCACGCGGCTGGCACTGCTCGCTGGTGCGCACCACGGCGAATTTGTACGGCTGGGCCGCTTCGCCGGTGAACACGCCTTCCAGCCGCGCGCAGGCTTCGGGAATCTGGCGCAGGGTGTGGGCCGCGCCCACCGCCTGCGGGGTGCCCGCGGCGCGCTGCAGTTCGGGGGTCTCGGCGGCGAAAGAGGACACGGCGGGCAACAGGGCCAGCCACAACAGATGACGGGGGGACATGGCAGGACTCCAACGGCTGGGGATGGGCCGAGGCTGCCAGTGGGTGGCTGAACGGCGTGGCAAAGGCGGCCCGTCGTCCGGATCTGCTTGGTTGCCGGCCAGCGGCCGGCACTACCGATGCCAGCGGCCGGCACTACCTCCGTCGTTCGCGATCCGGGCACGCGCAAGCGGTTTGTAATCCTTGCTGGCATGCATCGAGGATTTGCCCGCATACTCGGGTCACCAGGGATTGCTGAACACCGCCACACGCTTGAAGACCGGGCACGGTCTGAACGGGTTGGTTCATGGTTGCAGCCCGTTGTGCCCCCGCGTGGAGAAGTTCATCCGTTCACTGGATGTCATTCCATCACCCGGGAGGGGACATGCTGGAACGTTACGGGCTTTCTCTGGCGCTGTTCTGCGCCATTCTCGCGATTCTCTACGGCATCGTGTCGGCACGCTGGATCCTCCGGCAACCGGCTGGCAATGCCCGCATGCAGGAAATCGCCGCCGCCATCCAGGAAGGCGCGCGCGCCTATCTCAACCGTCAATACCTGACCATCGCCATCGCCGGTGCCGTGCTGTTCGTGCTGGTCGGCTTCTTCCTCAGCTGGTACACCGCGATCGGCTTCGCGATCGGGGCCGTGCTCTCCGGCGCGGCCGGCTACATCGGCATGAACGTGTCCGTGCGTGCCAACGTGCGCACGGCCGAAGCCGCTCGCAACGGCCTGAGCGCGGCCATGGACGTCGCCTTCCGCGGCGGTGCGATCACCGGCATGCTGGTGGTCGGCCTGGGCCTGCTGGGCGTGGCCGGGTATTACGCGCTGCTGCTGAAGCTGGGCCTGGATGTCGCGCAGACGCTGCATGCGCTGGTCGGGCTGGCGTTCGGCTCATCGCTGATTTCCATCTTCGCGCGACTGGGCGGCGGCATCTTCACCAAGGGCGCCGACGTCGGCGCGGACCTGGTGGGCAAGGTCGAGGCCGGCATTCCCGAGGATGATCCGCGCAACCCGGCGGTGATCGCCGACAACGTGGGCGACAACGTCGGCGACTGCGCCGGCATGGCCGCCGACCTGTTCGAAACCTATGCGGTCACGGTGATCGCGACGATGCTGCTCGGCAACCTGATGATCGCCGAGGCCGGTGCCAACGCGGTGCTGTATCCGCTGGTGCTGGGCGGGGTGTCGATCATCGCCTCGATCATCGGCGCGCTGTTCGTCAAGGTGAAGCCCGGCGGCTCGATCATGGGCGCGCTGTACAAGGGCGTGATCGTGTCCGGCGTGCTGGCGGCGATCGCGTTCTACCCGATCACCACGCAGTTGATGCCGGACAACGCGCACGGTGCGCTGAACCTGTACTTCTGCGCCTTGATCGGGCTGGTGCTGACCGGGCTGATCGTGTGGATCACCGAGTACTACACCGGCACCCAGTACAAGCCGGTGCAGCACGTGGCGCAGGCCTCCACCACCGGGCACGGCACCAACATCATCGCCGGCCTCGGTGTCTCGATGAAGTCCACTGCCCTGCCGGTGATCGCGGTGTGCGTGGCGATCTGGCTGGCGCACTATTTCGGTGGCCTGTACGGCATCGCCATCGCCGCGACCGCGATGCTCTCGATGGCCGGCATGATCGTGGCGCTGGATGCCTACGGCCCGATCACCGACAACGCCGGTGGCATCGCCGAGATGGCCGAACTGCCGCCGGAAATCCGCGACATCACCGATCCGCTGGATGCGGTCGGCAACACCACCAAGGCGGTGACCAAGGGCTATGCGATCGGCTCGGCCGCCCTGGCCGCGCTGGTGCTGTTCGCCGATTACACGCACAACCTTCAGGCCGCCAATCCCGGCGAGGTCTTCGCCTTCGACCTGTCCAACCATGAGGTGATCATCGGCCTGCTGATCGGCGGCCTGATTCCCTATCTGTTCGGCGCGATGGCGATGGAAGCGGTGGGACGCGCGGCGGGTGCGGTGGTGGAGGAAGTACGCCGCCAGTTCCGCGAGATTCCCGGGATCATGGACGGCACCGGCAAACCGCAGTACGACCGTGCGGTGGACCTGCTGACCCGCTCGGCGATCCGCGAAATGATCATCCCGTCATTGCTGCCGGTCGCGGTACCGGTGGTGGTCGGGCTGCTGCTCGGGCCACGTGCACTCGGCGGCCTGCTGATCGGCACCATCGTCACCGGCCTGTTCGTGGCGATCTCGATGACCACCGGCGGCGGCGCGTGGGACAACGCCAAGAAGTACATCGAGGATGGCCACTTCGGCGGCAAGGGCAGCGAGGCGCACAAGGCCGCGGTAACCGGCGATACCGTCGGCGATCCCTACAAGGACACCGCCGGCCCGGCGATCAATCCGCTGATCAAGATCATCAACATCGTGGCCCTGCTGCTGGTGCCGCTGCTCTGAGGAATGACGGACGCGCTGGCCTCATGCCAGCGCGTCCGTGCAGCGCGTGCGGGTCGCCATGCCTCAACGCCGCCGGAGGAAGAACGTCACCGGCACCATCACCTCCACCGGGTCGCCGGTGATCTCCGCGGGCGGCGGTGGCAACGGGCTGCCGCGGCGCACCGTGGCCAGGGTTTCCTCATCCAGCAGCGCATGGCCGCTGCTCTGTCCCAGCCGGATGTTGGAGGCGTTGCCCTGCCGGTCCACCGAGAAGCGCACATAGGCCACGCCCTGCTGGCGCAGCCGCTCGGCCTGGCGCGGGTAGCGGCGGTACTGTTCCAGATGGCCCAGCAGCAGGCCCTGCCAGGTGACGGCCGCAGGGCCCTGGCGGCCGGCAACGGTCTGCGTGGCGGCGTAGCGCTCGGACGGGCGCGCCGACACATCCGGTGGTGCGAGCGTCTGCGCCACGTTGTTTTGGTCGGTCGGTTCTTCTTCGCGGGGTGTCTCGCGACGCAGGACGTCCTGCGCATCCGGCGTGTCGTCCGGCGGGAGATCGACCTTGGGCACCGGCGTGGGCTCGGGCCGATGCTGCTCCTGCTGCAACGGCCCGGGCGGCATCTCCTTCGGTGGCGCGGTCGGCGCCTCCGGGACCGGCGCCAGCTCCACCATCACCGCTTCCACCGGCATATCACTGACGAGTACCGGCGCACGCTGCTGCCACCACACCGCGCCGCCGATCAGCAGCGCATGCGCGGCCAGCACCAGGGCCAGGCTGCCCGCCCAGCGCAGCGATGCGGGGGTGTCGCGGCTCATTCGCTGCGCTGCTCAACGCCAACCAGTGCGATCCGGCGATACCCGGCGGCGCGCAGCGCGTTCATGGTCTGCATCAGCTCGCCATAAGGCACCGTCTGGTCGGCGCGCAGGTAGATGCGCTGCTCGTGATCACCGGCGGTCAGCCGCTCCAGCGTGGCGTTCAGCCCGTCCGTGCCGACCGGCACGTCATTGATGCTCAGCGACAGATCGGCCTGCACCGAGAGGAACACCGGTTCCCCATCGCGCGGCTGCGGCGTTGCAGTGCTGGCCGGCAGGTCCACCGGCGTATCCACCGTGGCCAGCGGCGCGGCGACCATGAAGATGATCAGCAGCACCAGCATCACATCGATGAAGGGGGTGACGTTGATCTCGTGGCTTTCTTCCAGCGCGTCGTCGTCGTGGCGGGCGGTCTTGATGGCCATGGCCGCTCCTCAGCCCGCGTCGCGCACGGCAGGGGCGTTGCCGCGCCGGTCCAGATCGCGCGAGACCAGTTGCTGCACCCCGGCGGACAGATCGCCCAGCAGGCCGCGGAGGCCGCCCAGCACGCGGGTGAAGTGGTTGTAGATCACCACGGCGGGAATCGCCGCGACAAGGCCCAAGGCGGTCGCGAGCAACGCCTCGGCGATGCCCGGGGCGACCACGGCCAGGTTGGTGGTGTTGGCGTGGGCGATGCCGATGAAACTGTTCATGATCCCCCACACCGTGCCGAACAGGCCGACGAACGGCGCGATCGCGCCGATGCTGGCGAGCAGGCCGACCCCGGTGCGCAGCTGCCGCGCATGCGCCAGTTCGATGCGTTCCAGCCGCGAGGCGACGCGCTCCTTGATGCCGACCGGATCGTGCGCGTCTTCCGACAGGCGCAGCTCGGTGCGGGCCGCGTCGATCAGCGTGTGAGCCACGCCCTCGTCGAGCAGCGCATGCGTCCGGGGCGCCGGCAGGTGCGCCGACTGCAGCAGCAGCGCGCGGGCCTGGCGCAGCCGCGTGCGCTGCCGGCCCAGCTCCCAGGTCTTGGCGACCAGCACCGTCCAGGTGGCGATCGAGGCGAGTGCCAGCCCGATCATCACGGCCTGCACCACGCCATCGGCGGCCTGGTACATGCCCCACGGGGTCAGGTCATGCGGCAATGCCGCCACGGCGGCAGGAACATCGATCGGGAGGGTCATCAGCAGGGTCGTCTGTCAGGGGCGTCGCGGCGCGGGGCGGCGCCGGAGGCAAGAGGAGGCAATAGGGAGGCGGAGAAGTATCGGGGTGATGCGGTGCGGATCCGCGCAGGCGGGGCACCGCGTTCAGCGCTCCGACGGGGGAAGCGGCACGCCGGGCGGCCGTGGCGCGGGCCGCGACAGCACATACGCCGAGCTGGCCGCGAAGAACACCCCGACGCCAAGCAGCAGCGGCCAGGACGGATGCGCGCCCCAGCAGAACATGACGAAGCCGAACGCCATGCCGGCCCCGGCGAAGGCCTTGCCCTTGCGGCTGATCGCGCCCTGCTCGCGCCACAGGCGCAGCGGGGGCCCGTAACGGGGATGCTCGAGCAGCCGGCGTTCGAACTTCGGCGAGCTGCGCGCGAAACAGCCGACGGCCAGGATCAGGAAGATCGTGGTCGGCATCACCGGCAGCAGGGCGCCGATGACGCCCAGCGCCACCATGATCCAGCCCAGGCCGAACCAGAGCCAGCGCATCACGGGCGGCCGTGGGGGTCCGGCACCGCGGGCGTGGCGCGGGCGGCGATCATGCGAATTCTTCCTCGACATGACCGTGCACGCTGCGGAAGGCTGCATCGGCCGCATCGATCACCTGCTGCTCCTGCGCGGCGGTCAGCGCCACACCATCCAGCGCGGCAGTGAACTCGCGCCAGTGGCGGGCCGCGCCATCCGGATGCGCGGCCAGATGGCGCGCGCCAAAGTCGCTGTCCAGACCGAGCCTGGCGGCCATCTTGTACAGCACGGTGCCGCCCAGGTTGGAGCCTTCGGCGACGTACAGCCAGCCCAGCGCGGCCGGCAGCGGCAGATCGCCATCCAGGCGCGTCGACGCCGGCAGCGGCAGGGTCTGTTCCAGGTCGGCCAGATCGCGGGCGATCAGCGGCAGACGGCGGCGCTCGTCCAGATCGGGCAGCAGCGCGTCCAGCGCGGGGTTGCCGTAGAGCGCATCGATATCGCGGTGGAAGCGGTACTGCACGCGCAGGAATTTTGCGAACAGGTCGCGGCTGGCGAAGATGTCGCCGGCCATGATGCGCTTGTCCAGCGCGCCATGGCTGTCGCGGGTGGCGGCCTTGAGGCGTTGGCTGCGGGTGGCTTCGGGAGTATCGATGACGATCATGGCAGTGCTTGCAGGGGAAGTGGGCGCGGTTCTCTGTTGAAGACGTCTGGCACGGGTGCAACCCCAAGCCCGTGTCGCGAGGACCTGTGTTGCGTCCGTCACATGCCACCGTCACGGCGTTGCCCCGATAATACGGACCACGCCCTGCCACTGGAATGACACGATGATCACGACCGAACCGCGCATGACCAACCTGTTCCTGCAGCTCGGGCTGGACGCCAGCGAGGCGGCGATCGCGGCCTTCATCCGCGACCACCAGCTCTCCAACGACATCCGCCTGATCGAAGCGCCGTACTGGAACGACGGACAGCGCCAGTTCCTCACCGAGCAGCTGCGCTCGGATGCGGAATGGGCGATCGTGGTCGATGAGCTCAGCGAAGCCCTGCACGCCGATGCGACCCAGCAGGCCAACGCCGGCTGATCGGTCGCGCGATGCTGACAGCGGCCGGGCACGGTGTGTGCCGGCCGGATGCACGCAGGGGCCGGCAATGCCGGCCCCTGTCGTGTCCGGGCATCAGTAGCGGTAGGTCAGCGCCAGCCGCACGGTCCGGCCCGGTGCGGGCATCACACCCAGCGCCAGCGGATCGAGATAGTAGCGATCGGTCAGGTTGTCCACGTTGAGGTCCACCGCGAACTGCTCGCTGGCCTGCCAGCTGGCGAACAGGTCGACGATGGTCGCCGGGCGGTACAGCTGCTGGATCGCCGACAGGCCGACGTTCCATTCCTTGTCCAGCTTGCTGATCGGGCCGGCGTTGTGGATCACCCGGGTGCCAAAGCTCAGGCGCTGGTCGAACAGCCGCGAACCCAGGGTCAGGTTGACGTTGTAGCGCGGCGGGTTCTGGGTGTTGCTGTACGACCCTTCGAAGCCACCATCGACACAGTCCGGCGTGTTCTTCAGTTCCTCGATCTTCCGCTGGATACCGTAGGCGCGGCGCTCGGCGGCGATGTCCGGCGCACAGGTCTTGGCCTCGATGTAGTAATGCGCGGACAGATCGGCGAACACCGTGCCGCTGTCATAGCTGGACTGGAACTCCACGCCGGAGACCTTGAAGCGGTCCACGTTGCGGATCAGGCCGGCCGACAGGGTGCGGTAGTCACGGGTGATCAGATCATCGATGCGCGTATTGAAGTAGGCCAGCTTGAACCCGGCCTGGTCGCCCTCGGTGAACAGGCCGTGCCTCACCGTGCTCGCGCCGATTTCCCAGGTCCCTGCCCGCTCCGGCTTGAGCTCACCGGTCGGCTTGGCCGCAGTGAACAGGCCCAGCGTGGTTTCGAACAGGCTGGGCAGCTTCACGCCTTCGGCGTACTTCACATACACCATCGTGTCTTCGTCGAAGCGGTAGGCAACGCTGGCGCTGGGCATGAAGGCACTGTCTCGGCGACGGATCGGCTGCGACCAGGTCCAGCTGACCGGCACGCGCAGATCTTCGGCGTCATCCGCATCGTAGAAGTTCCAGCCGGTGATGTCGCCGACCGTGCCCTTCTCGTACGGCGAAGCCAGCAGCGAGGCCTCGGTGAACTGGCCATTGGCATCCGGATACCAGTTCAGCATGGCGATGCGCTTGGCCCGCCATGCCGGCAGGTTCGGGTTGCCATCCAGCAGCTGGGTGTAGCGGTACTGACCGATCACGCCGTAGCTATCCGGCGTGGCCAGGCGGTTGCGGTCATGCACGTTGACGCGGTTGTAGCGCCCGCCGAGCACCACTTCCCAATGCTCGTCCGGTTGCCATTTGACCGAGGCCACCGCGCTGTATTCCTTGCGCTCGGCGTTGCGCAGGAAGCGGTTGTTGACCAGGTCGTCGTGCATCGCCGGCGAGTGCGGGCCGGGGCCGACGTCCTCGTCGCTGAAGGACAGGCCGTAGTCCAGCGTGAACAGGCCGGCACCGGACTCCAGGTGCGTGGTGTTGCCCACGTCGAAGCCGAGCCGGGTCTGGGTCAGCTCGTTGCGGTAAGCATCCTTGTAACCCGGATCGGTGTTGAACGACGGACCGTCGTACCACTCGGTGCGGCGATCGAAGTACCACGGCGTGATCCCGGTCAGGCCGTTGTACATCAGGCTGTCGGCGTCGGTGTACCAGAGGTTGGCCTTCAGATCGATCAGCTCGTTGTCCGGGTTGAAGCGGTAGCGCAGGTTGTAGGCATCCATGTCGACATGGCCCGGATCCCACTGCGGCACGCGGTCGCGGTCCACGCGGATGATCTGCGAGGCCATGATCTCGCCGGCGGTGCCTTCATAGCGGCGATAGCCGGCTTCCAGCGTCTGGTTGTCGTCGATGCGCCAGGTGCCCTTCAGCAGGAACGACTCCGAGCGCGAGGAGGTGTTGAACACCTCGGTGTCCGGCGGATTCAACAGCGCCAGGGTGCGCCGGGTCTGCGGGAAATCGGCGTAGCCGTGCTTGCCCGAGAAATAGTTGCCGTTCTCGCGCCATGCGTAGGCCGCCACGAGGTCAAAACGATCCCAGTGCCTGGCGGTGGCGATGTTGAAGAACTGGCTGCCCAGCGCGCTGCGGTCGGTACGCGGTGCGGCGTCGTAGGCGGGTACGTTGTTGGCGCTGGCATTGGCCATGCCGGTGCGCACGCGCAGGCCGGCATCGCGGCCGTCGCGCAGCACGTCCTCGATCTTCAGCGTTTCCATCTCGACCACGCCACCGATGCCGCCGGAGGCGTTGACGCCCAGGCTCGGGCCCTTGGTGATGGTGATGTTGGAGATCAGGTCCGGATCGAGATACGTGCGCTGCGACTGGCCCGCGTAACCGCGGTAGGTGTCCATGGTCGACTGCCCGCCATCGATGATCACCGGGATGCGGCTCTGGCCCTGGATGCCGCGGATGTTTACGTCCAGCGCGTTGGCGGTACGGGGATCACCCGCGGTGACGCCGGCGACGCCCTTGACGATGTCCGCAGTGGAGGTACCGCGGAAGCGTTCGATGGTGGCGCGCGCGATGTAGGCGCTGGAGCCAGCGGTGCGGTACACATCCAGCGCGCGTTCGGCATCGCTGCCGCCGTCGATGCGGTCACCGGCCACGCTCAGCGCGTCGGTGACGATCAGGCCATCGTCACCAGCCGCCACCGCCGCGCGCTCCAGGGTCACCGCGTCGGGGCCTACCGGGCGCATGCTCAGCCCACTGCCCTGCAGCAGGCGCAGCAACGCCGCCGGCGCGTCCATCTGCCCGGTCACCGGGCTGGAGATCACCCCCTCGGCCAGCGCGGCCGGATAGGCGACCTGCACCCCGGACTGGCGCATGTAGGCGCGCAGCGCATCGGAAAGCGGCTGGGCGGGAATGTCGAAACGCAGGGTCGCCGCAGCGGACGTCGGGCCGGACTGGGCCAGTGCCGGCAGTGCGGGCGCGGCCGCCAGGCCGGCAGTGAGCAGGGCGATGCAGAGACGTGACGGGCGCGGACGATGGCCCGCGCGGGTGTAAATGCGCATGGAAAAACCTGTCAGAGGATCAGTGCCGCAGAGGCGGGTCACCCGCACGCAGGTGCGGATGCAGCGGACGTACGTGGCGGCGGCGGGTACGTTATGCCGATAAGACGAACGAACGGGGCGCAGCCCCAAGACCAATGCGCGTGCGTGACCTGCCTGGCGCGCGGATGCCATGACGGCACCGCGTGCGGTATTACTCCGTCGTAGTCGTGGTCGTGGTCGTGGCCGGTGCGACGATCGCCACGCCCATCGGCAGCCGGGTGACGGTCAGTCCAGCGCTCACCGCCAGCGCGTCCAGGGCCTGCTCTGGCCGGTCGATGCGGAAGGCCGCATTGACCGACGGCAGGGTCGACAGATCCCCGCGCACGAACGTAGCGCCGGGCCGATAGCGCGCGATGCGCCGGACCGCATCCTCGACTCCGGCCGCCTCGATCAGCAGTTCACCCTCACGCCAGGCCGCGATCCGGTCCAGCGCCACGTCCTCCTGCCGCGTCACCCGCTCGCCCGCGGCGAAACGCGCGCGCTGGCCGGCATCCAGGTAGGTCCAGCCAGTGCGGTCGGCCGCCGCGACGCGAACCCGTCCCTGCTCGACGATCGTCTCCACGTGATCGTCTTCGCGCGCAACCGCGAACGCCGTGGAGATGTCTTCGATCACGCCGCCCTGCGCATCCACCTGGAACGGACGCGCCGGATCAGGCGTCACCTGGAACCAGGCCTGCCCGCGCAGCAGCGCGATGCGGCGCACCTGGCCGTCGTAGCGGACCGCGATCGCGCTGTCGGCATCGAGCACGGCGCGGCTGCCATCGGGCAGCGCCACGGACTGGATGCCCGTCCCGCTTCGGTGATCCGCCTGCAGCCGCAGCCACGCCTCCGGTGCCACCCAGGTCAGTGCGAGCAGCGCCGCGGTGGCCACCGCCGCGACGGGCCAGCGCGCACGACGCCGCGACCGTGTCCCGGCCGGGGCCGATGCCGGGCGCGGCCCGAGGCTGCGCCACAGCTGGCGCTCGTATTCGAAGGTGCGGCGATTGTCCGGCTCGGCCAGCCACTGCTCGAATGCCTGCATCTGCGTCGGCTCGACCGCCCCGGAGGCCAGCCAGGCAATCCAGGCACGGGCCTGGACGGCAGCAGGATCGGACGGCGGCAAGGGTCGGGACATCGGAGGTGGTTCTTGCGGGCTCATGGCTGGCGGGGGTCGCGCGGTCGCGCGCGGACGACGAAGATGCCGGAAGGGACGGCATTATGATCAAGACGGATGGGAAACGGGCTTCCCCAAGCCCGCGTGCATGACGCTCAGCGCCCGCTGCGTGCCCAGGCCAGCCGCTGCAGCGCGCTGCGCACGTGGTTCTCGACGGTTGTCACCGACACGCCCTGGCGTCTGGCGACCTCGACCTGGGTCATGCCCTGCAACCGGTTGAGACGGAAGATGGTACGGGTGGGCTCGGGAAGATGCTCGGCCGCCTCCAGCACGCGTTGCAGTTCGTCCTGCGCCATCGCCCGCTCTTCGGTCGAGAGCACTTCGTCCGGCCCCCACAGATAATGGTCGGCCAGCAGCCGCGAGCGCCGGGTCCGCTCACGGCCATGATCGGTCGCCAGGTTCGCCGCCAACCGATACAGGTAGGCGCGGGGATTGCTGATCGACTGGCCGCCGTCCACGCTGCGGGCCTTGAACCAGATCGACTGGATCACATCCTCTGCGCCGCCGTCACTGCCCAGGATGCGCTGGACCAGACGCAGCAGCGCCGGGCGCTCGCGGATCAACAGCTCGGTAAGGGTGGAGGCGTTGGAGGACATGAGGCCGATGCACGAAGCGGGACCGCCGGAGGGCGGCCATCCGTAAGGCGCGGCATGTTACTCCCCAAATGAGAATGCGTCACGTTTGAGCGCGTGGCACTACAGGCACTCGGTCAGCCCGTCATAGATGCTGTCCGAGGTTCCCGGCAACGCGACATGCAGTGCCTCGCCCGCCTCCAGGGTCTGCAGCAACACCGGCAGCAGCGTGTCGTCCTGCAGCGGTGCCCGGCAGGCCCAGGTCCGTGCGTCGACCGCGATGCGGCCGGTGGCGGTGTCCACGCGTGCAGTGCTGCCGGTAAACGTCCACAGGCATTCCCCCACCCGCCCCGTGGCGGCCTCCACCGAACAGCGGAAACGCAACGCCTGCAGGTTGTGGTACTCGCCTTCGCAGAAGGTATCGCCACAGATGTCATCGAAACCGCGCACCAGCTGCGCTTCCACTGCACGGAAGCGTTCCCAGCCTTCGGACTGGGTGGGGTACACCCGGGCATCGACGTAGGGCCCGGCAGCGTGGCCGGTGGCGACAGCAGTACAGCAGGCAAGCGCCAGCAGCACGCGCGGAATGAAGTTCTTCATCGGCAGTCTTCCTGTACGGAGTGAGAGGGACGCCCAACCGGTCAGTTGAGGCAGTCGATCAGGGCGTCGTGCATGGATCGGCCCGAACCGGGCAGCGGTCTGCGCAACGGGTCGCCCAGCGCCAGGACTGCATGCAGCGCCTCCACCGGCGTATTGGCCCCCAATGGCGTGGGGCAGGCCCAGGTCCGGCTGTCGGGGACCACCTGGCCGGTGCCGCCGTCCACCTCGAGGTTGCCGGCGCCGATCACCAGGCTGCAGGCGTGGACCGTGCCGCTGGCCGCATGGACCGAGCAGCGGAACTGCAGCGCGATGTGGTTGCTGTACGCGCCCTCGCAGTAGGTGTCGCCACAGATATCGTGGAAGGCGCGGATCAGGTGGTCTTCGAGGGCATAGAAGCGATCCCAGTTGGCCTCCTGGTGCGGGAAGTCGACCAGGTCGACATAGGCGTCCTGCCGGCCGGAGGCGCCACAGGCGCCGGTTGCCAGCAGCAGTCCCAGGGCCAGCGACACGGTCGCCAGCGGGTTCATCAGCATCATCACCAGGCTCCAGACGGGTTGGCTGCCATGATCGGCGGCCGCGCCGGGCGGGGACATCGGCGCCAACCGCGCCGCTGGGTGGGGATTTCAGGCAGTGGTGCCGGCTCTCCCGCCCGCGGCAGGGTCGGTGAAACACCCTTTGCGCCGCCCGCCGCTGCACGGCGGCCGGCAAAGGCATAAAATGGCGGACTTTGCGCCCTACCCCCTCTCAGCTGGAGCACACCCATGGGTCTGGAACTCGTTTCGCCGGGCAAGAACCCGCCGGAAGAAATCAACGTCATCATCGAGATCCCGAAGGATTCCGAGCCGGTGAAGTACGAAGTGGACAAGGAAACCGGCGCGATCTTCGTCGACCGCATCCTCTCCACCCCGATGCGCTACCCGTGCAACTACGGCTACGTGCCGAGCACCCTGTGTGGCGACGGCGATCCGGCCGACGTGCTGGTGGTGCTGCCGCTGCCGCTGGTCCCGGGCTCGGTGGTGCGTTGCCGTCCGGTCGGCGTGCTCAAGATGAGCGATGAAGCCGGCAGCGACGAGAAGATCCTGGCCGTGCCGATCTCCAAGGTGTTCAGTGGGTATGCCCACGTCGAGGACATCGAGCAGGTGTCCAGCCACTGGCTGGAGCGCATCGGCCACTTCTTCGAGCACTACAAGGACCTGGAAAAGGGCAAGTGGGTCAAGCTCGACGGGTGGGGCGGCGCCGCCGAAGCCAAGAAGATCCTGGTCGAAGCGCACCAGCGCTACCTCGGCAACATCGCCTGAGAGTGACCCCGTCGCTCCGGCACAGCGCTGCCGGAGCGATGCGCATCACGTTTTTTCAATGCGGCACATCACTATTCGTGCCGGATTGGGTACATTGCGTCTCTTCACACCGTCCACGGTGCGTTTCACCGTGGTCAGCCAGGGGACCGTGTCGTGCGCATTCTGCTTGTTGGGGACGAAGCCAGCCTGTCGGCTGAGCTGTTGGAATTCATTGCCGATCTTGGGGAAGAGTGGCAACCACTGACCGCTACCGATGGCCAGAGCGCCATGGGCATCGTCGCCGGTTCGCCGGTGGATGCGGTGATCGTGTGCCCGCAGTTGCCCGATCTCAACGCCACCACGCTGCTCGGCCAGATCCGCACGCTGCGCCCTGAGACCATCCGCATCGCGCTGGTGGATGCCGAGCACGGCAACCGCCCGCCGCCGGCACGCCTGATCGGCGTGGCCCATCGCTTCCTTCCGATGCCGCTGGCCCCGGAAGTACTGCTCGAGGCCCTGACCAGCCTGGAAGAGCTGCGCGAGCTGCTCGACAGCGCGCGCCTGCGCAGCGCCATCGGCCGGATCGAGAAGCTGCCCTCCCCGCCGCATCTGTACCTGACCCTCACCCAGGCGCTGGAACACGACGACGACACCAACACCGCCGACGTGGCCAAGCTGGTCGCGGCCGACCCGGCCATCGCGGCCAAGGTGCTGCAGTTGTCCAACTCCGCCTTCTTCAACAATGGCCGGATCATCTCCGACCTGCGCACGGCGGTGACCCGCCTGGGGCTGTCGACGCTGCGCGACCTGGTACTGGCCAGCGAAGTGTTTTCCGCCCAGCCGCTGTCCGGGGCCGAGCGCAACTCACTGCAGCAGCGCGCGCTGCTGGCTTCGCGCCTGGCCGCCAAGCTGCTGCCCGACTCCAGCGCGGAACTCGGCGCGACCGCCGCCCTGCTGGCGGACATCGGCCTGCTGCTGCCGGGTGTGCGCAACGAGCGCACCCCGGACGACGCGGCCGACGATCGCCCGGGCCACGCCGAGGCGGGTGCCTATCTACTGGGACTGTGGGGCCTGCCGATGCCGATCATCGAGGCCGTGGCCTTCCACCTGCAGCCGCAACGCTCGAACACCCGCAGCTTCTGGGTGACCGGCGCGGTGCACGTGGCGCTGGCGCTGATCAATGGCGACCCGGTCGACGAGGAATACCTGCAGCGCGCTGGCGTGCTCAACAAGCTGCCGCAGTGGCGCGATCACGCCAATGGGCTGATGGGGTTGGTGGCTGCGGAGTCGTAAGCCGGCGGGTGCCGGGCGGCGTTGCAGTGATGAGAGGCGGGCCCGGTGGGGTCCGCCTTTTTTGTTGACGGGGGGGCGAAGGCGGGCGAGGCCGTCGCTCTTTCGCTCCCTGTGGAAGAGTGCTTCTACATACACGCCGCTCGCCGCGTGCCGGTGGAGGTTACCTGGCCAAGTTGATCGAGACGGCCCTCGCACGGACCAAGGAGCTCTCATCGCCAGTCTTCGGGGATCCTTTCCAGATCGAAGACGATGGAGGGCCCCTCCTTTCGCCAACGAGGACAGGTAGTTCCCAGCCACACTCAAGCCCCACTTCCTTATGGTCAGAACACGCTGTGGAGTAGCGATCACCAATGGTTTTACGCCAGGAATTCGCTCACTTGGTGTCGCCCAAATTTGGTTCCGCTGGCATGTACGGAACTCAACGTGCCGACGTAACAGACAGGAGAATTGCGCGGGAAACTCTCATGAACTCATCTCGTAACAACCACGCCGTTCGCGTCATTCACGGAGAACACAGAACGCGAACTGACTGCGCCTTACCACCTGATAGACGCGCCTCCCCCCAACATCCATCTCCATTAACGTAAAGAACATCGCCAATCACATTGAAGATGTAGCCATGCCTTCGAAGCTCGGACTGCATCTCCGATAATGCCATTCCTCGACATATTCTCTTCAGCAAACAGACTTTCGATGTTCGTGCCTGAAGCTCCGACACAGCGTCACTCTCATCGAAGCCTATAGCCAAGTCGGGATATACGACTTCCAGCACAATGAAATTCTCAAAGACCCGTTGACTTGCAGGCTTGCCCAGCAACGACAGCACTTCCTTCCGCTTCATGCCGATAGCAACCCCGCCCATTTCCATCGGTGCAAGCCTCTCCTCACTGGCGATCGCCTCCCCAACCTTCGGGTATCCCGGCAAGGCGATCCAAAGGAGAACCAAAATTAAACTGGACTTCATCAGATGTCTAGTAATCATATCGAAACCAATAGTTTGGATCCTGTGGAACGTTGTCCTGCCGAACTTCGAAGTGAAGGTGAGACTGAGTAGTAGGAGAGAGGTTCCCAGTCCTCCCGACCTCTCCAACCTTCTCCCCTCCTCGAACATACTGACCATTTTCCACCATCGATGATTGAAGATGAGCATAGCGAGTACTCAGTCCACCCCCGTGATCTATATCGATGTAGATGCCATATCCGGCTGGAGAATTTCGGTTCACTGGAATCCCACCTGCTGCCGCCACTACAGGCGCTCCGGTATCTGCGGCGATATCAACTCCTTGGTGTCTTCGAGCACCATTACTACGCAGTTTCCGCGACCCAGTCGGATCAAATCCACCATCAGCAGTTGCCGTTTTTAAGTCTCGGCTGTTTAGATTGCCTTGAATTGGCCGATCCGTCAGCCCAGGTGTTGGCACTTGATCACCAGCACGAACGCTCGCCGGCCCGGCGATGGTTACCAACCTTGAGCCAGTGCTGGCACCGTTGCATATATGAGAGCCTGTTACCTTGGGGCAGCGACCGTCCGGATCAATGAATCTATACGGATTGTCATTAGCGTATCGATAGCGATTGAGATGATGGTTCGGGTTCTCATATGCGGTAACCGGATCCACGCTTAGAAATCGCCCGATCTGCGGATCGTAGTAACGCTGCTGCATATAAACCAAGCCAGTAGCCGCATCCTGCACATGCCCGGTATAACCAGGGCCGTCCTGCATGTCCGGGAGCAACTGCGCACCGTAGGGTTCATACGCGCGGCGCTCGATCACCTGGCCGTTGGCATTCGTAACCGCAACGATGGAACCCAGTGCGTCGGTGTGGATGTATTTGACCGTTTCCTGCGCCGATGCCTGCGCTGCACGGTTGGCAAGCATCAGCACCAGGCACGCGACGAGGGCCTTCCAGCGCGCGTTCATGGCTGTTTCCTGAAACGGATCGGAATGCCGCTGCCGGGGTCGGTGGGAATGATGTCCACGCGTTGCGTGACCGGTGCGGACCAGGCCGAACAGCCGGTGGCATTGCACGCACGCACTACATGTCCCGTCGCGCATTGTTTCGAGTAGGGCGGCTGATTGTTCAGCCACAGGCCGCCGGCGGAGGTGTTCGGCCCGTCGTACTGCTGCTGGTACAGCTGCCCATTGGCGTAGGCGTACAGCTGGTAGCGGCTCGCATACGCAATCGGTGTCCAGCTGACACTGCAGGCGATCTTGATCGGCGAATGACTGGTCTGCAGTTTGGTCGACAGGGTTATGCTCGGCACGTCCGGCGTCCGCAGCACCCGCACGGCGGCCTGCGCGGAGTACGGGCCACAACCAGCGCGGTTGCAGCCACGCACGCGATAGCCCCAGGCACCCGATCTTTTTCCGGCCAACGCCTTGGAGCGTTCGCGGCCGTCGTGGATCAGGCTGGAAATCCCATCGCGGCGCTCCTGCAACTGGTAGTGCGTGACATGCGCTAACGCCCCCCACGTCACGCTGAAACGCCCTGTTGTGTTGCGGGTGGGGACACTCAACTTCGGGGCGACAGGCGGCGGCACGATGATGACCACTGCGTGGACGGCGGAGGGCTTACTGCATCCGACGTTGTTGCAGGCGACGGCCCGATACCGATACGTGCCGGTCTGACGACCTTTGAGGGTGACCCGGGTGGTGGGGGCGTTGTGCACCTGGGTCCAGCTGCCCCCGTTGAGCGCTTCTTCCAACTGGTAGTGGGAGGCACCTGTGCTGGCCGACCACCGTAGCGTGACGCCGCCGGTAAGACTCTCGGCCGGGCCGGTCAAGCCACCCGGAACCGGTGGCGGATAGATCACCTGCAGCGGGTTGTCGCCCTCCAGGTGGCTGCTACAGCCATAGGGATTGCACGCCATCACGCGGTAGCGGTAGGTGCCGGCCGGCTTGCCAGTGAACGCATGCTCCAGCGCGATGCCATCGTACTGATCGGTCCACGCGCCGCCGGCGCGGACCTCCTGCAGCACATAACGGGTCGGCCCCGTCTCGCGTGGCATCGGCGGTTGCCAGCGGATCCGGTAGTTGCCGCTGACACCGATGGCCGGCACGGTGATCGCGGAGGGAGGACTGGGAGGACGGCGGACGAAGAGGGCGGCCTTTGTGCTCCAGCGGCCGCACCCGGCGGCATTGCAGCTGCGGACCTGATACCGGTAGTGGCCTTGCGTTTTGCCAGTGACCGGATGCTCACGCCCGCTGCCGGTGAAGACCACCTGCCAGGGCGCACTCGACTCGGATTCCTGCAACTCGTAGCTCGCCGCACCGGTGACCGCACTCCACTGGACACCGTAGCTTCCATCAGTGCTGTAGCCAGGAAGCGTCAGCGTGGGCGCCGCAGGCACGATCGTGCCTTCGACCTGGGTGACCTGGCTGCCGTTGAGCAGGACGTAGTCGATGGAACGCGCCTGACGCGTGTTGTGCTGGGCCCGCAGCACTCCATCCTGCCCGTACATCGAGGTAATGCTTCCGAGCGTGGGGTGGTCGGCCTGGATACGACGCCCATGGCCGTCGTACCGGTAGCGCTCCTGATCCACGGCTTCGCGCAGTCGGTTGCCCATATCGAACCGATAGGCCTGCCCGTTCCTGGTCGCCAGATTGCCTTGGGTGTCGTATTTCAGGCCGATGACGGTCGCCCCGCCCTCTGCCTGCTGGACGTTGGTCAGGCGGTTGCGCGCATCGTAGTGATAGGCGTGATCGCGGCCGGCAATCTGGACCGCCCGAAGATTGTCCAGTACGTCGTAGCGATAGCGCGCCTCATCGAACATCGGCGAGGTGGTTGCGGTCAGCCGGTCCAGACCGTCGTACTGCATGTCCCGATTGCCGCGGCTGCCCGGCAGCCCGTCGCTGATGGCGGCAACATTGCCATTGCCGTCGTAGTCGTAGCTGTCATCCAGCACTGCCTCGACACCGGCATCGCGACTCCGTTCGGGCAAGCCGCGCGCATTCTGCTGCAGTGTGTGCACTACGCCATTGCCATACGTGAAGCGCGCCATGGCACCGTTGGGGAAGTAGCGCACGTCGGTCGCAAACGCACCCGCCCGGGTCGGCTGCCCCAGCGCATTGGGGGCGTATGCGATGCGGAGACCCGATGGATAGACGTGCTCGGCCAGCGCCCCCGTATCCGTGTAGCCGTAGCCAATGGCCCAGCTCACCCCATCGGTCTCGGCCACGCTTTCATCGGTCAACATCCGCCGCTTGTTGTAACCGTAGGTGTTGGTGACCGCGATGGCGTCGTTCTGTGTGGTGATGGCGCGGACCTGCCCATCCGGCCAGTAGCTCCACTGCTGGTCACCGTTGCCGTCCGGGAACAGCATGGCGGTCAATCGATTGCGGACGTCGTAGCGGCGATGCACGGCACGCCCCGAACTGGCCGCCTCGGCGGCATTGCATTGCGCCGGGTCGCTCAGGCTCAACCCGGCCGCCAGCCAGAGCATGTTTCCGGACGCGTCATAGTCCATCACGGTGGACGCGCTCTCCGGCTCGATGCTCTTGCACAGGCGCCGATACGGGTCATAGACGTAGCGCCGGGTCACTGCCACGGTACCGGCGGCACTGCGGCGGCGTATCGAAACCGGCAGACCGAATGGATCCCGGGAAATATCGGTGTACGCGCTCTCGGGATGAGCGATCGATACCGGCCATTGTGTTTCGGGCTGGTCGTAGGCCTGGTAGCTGGTGGTGGTGGAACGGCCACGCGGATTGGTCTGCCGCTGTTTGAAACCTGCCAGGTACTCGGTGGTGGTGACCAGCGGGCCAAGCTCGCTGTCCTGCTCCTGGCGAATGACCCGGCCCAGCGCATCGAAGGCCGCTCGGGTGCCACCAATGGCATCGGCGTGCGATCCCAGCCCACGCAGTGGATAGGACTGGAACACCTTGCGCCCGAGCAGGTCGTAACGGTGCACGGTCTGGCTCGCGGTACCGTCTGGATCGGCGGCATCGAATCGTTCCTCGACCACCGGCCGCCATAAAGCATCGAAGTAGGTGACCTGGCGACCAGCCCCCGTACTGACCGTCTGCTGCCAGTGGCCGGCGGGCAGGCCGTATCTGGCCGTGTCGGACACGTTGAAACGGGACAGCGTTGGCTGCCAAGCGACACTGTCGTTGGTGGGATGGTCAACCCGCGTCAGGCGGCCGGCTGCGTCGTAGTCGTAGCGGGTGGCATGGCCATTCTCATCGACCACCGAACGGATCCAGCCGTGGTCGTCCACGCTTGCTGCCTGCACGGTGCCATCGGCGTGCCGGATCGACTGCGGGACACCACGCTTCCACCCCGACAGCGTGGTGGTATTGCCGTTGCCGTCCTGCACACTCGCTACCGTTCCGTCGGCGTGGTAGCCGAGGCTTTGCTGCAACAGGCCGAACCGATACTGCCGCCAAGGCCGGTCGGCCGTGTCGTAATCGGTCTGCGAGACCTGCACTTCCGGGGACGGACTGGTCTGGGTCAGCGTGCGGACCTGACCCAATGTCCACCTCGCCGTGTTGTCGTGATAGGTGGTGGTCTCCCTGCGCAGGTATTTTCCGTAGTCCAGACTGCTGGCCTTGGTCACCTGGATGGGACGGGCAAACGCATCGAAGGCGCTCACCGTGTGCTGGAAGGTGGCCCCGTCCTGCTGGATCGTTGTCTTCCGGGCCGGTCGCAATCGCACCGCCATCGGATCATCGGGACCGTAGTGGCTGGTGCCATAGATATCCGGGAAGGGCTGTGCGGGTGCTTCTTCGTTGCTGACGTAAGTGGTCACCTCGGAGCGAAGCACCTTCCCGTCCGCAGCCAAGGTGCGCGATTCCAGCAGCTTGCCGTCATTGACGCCATAACGGATGCCGAATATCTGCTCGGAGATCGAGCCGTCCGGCTGCCAGATACGTGTGGTCTTGCGGTCGGGACAGTTGTTGCCATGACGGCATTGGGGTCCACTGGACCCGTACGACCATGTCTGTTCAGCCACTCCAGGGCCAGCCAGGGTTTTGTCCTGGATCGCGTAGAGATCGAAATAGTCCGGAATCTGCAGGGTGTATTCGAACAGCGGCGACAACGGGATCGGGCTGCCAACGCAACTTCCGAACGGCACAGCAGTGCGATGCCGACGGTGGTATCCAAAGCGGAAGCGACCGGTTGCGCCCGAGGGATGCGTCGCAGTAAAGGTGAAGCGATCTTCTGCCGGAAACGGCTCCGGACAGTTGCGATCATTGATGGTATTGACGTCCAGCTGGTGATACTCCGGCCCGAGCATGCCGGGACAGCCCATGCCCACCCCCGTGCACCCATCCGTGTCTTCGTACCCGTACTTCCACGCGGAGCCATCCGGACGTGTGACCCGGGTCAGTAAATGATTCTGCAGGTTCAGACCGAACGTGACCGGCGCGTACTCGTAGCGCCATGTCCGCCCATGCGCGGTGACCTGCGTGATGGTGTTCCCGCTGTAACCCAGGTCGATGCGACGCCCATCGCTGGATTCGATGGTGACCAGTCGATCGTCGTTGTAGTGGTAGTTGACCCAGTTGCCATGGCGGTCTTCGACCCGACTGGCCATCAGGAAAACCTGGGTGCGGCCGCGAGTGCGCAGGTTCGCACCGATCGAACTCACCAGGTATTTGGAGAGCCTGCCGCCGCCACGCTCGCGACCGGCATTGAGGGTGTAGCGCGTTCCGTCGGAGGTGACCACCACAAAGCCTTCGCCGGGGTAGCCGTTGGTGGTCCCGGAAACGCAGGTGACGCTGGTGAAATCCTGCGCGACATACGGATAGCTGGCCCCGTCGGTGGGACGATGGGGATTGCGGAAGTCGACCCCCAACAGATCCCGATCGCCCACGCCAGGCAAGTGGATGCGGATGCCCGAATAGAAGTCGCCGATATCAAACGGCGGATAGGGAATCGGTGGCCCCCATCTGCCCGGCGTGCAGCGCCGGCGATCAGGACTGGGCGAACTCCATTCGTTCCATTTCGTCTGACCGTCGAAGGTTCCATGGATGTAGGGAATATCCAGATCCCACACACCAAAGCCGCCGAAGTTCTCCAGGTCCGAGCGCGGCTCGATCTTGAAGCGGCGCTTCACTTGAACCGGCAGGCCATTGTTGCCTGGCAGGTCAACATCGACGATGGAGAATTCGGTCGAACCGTTGTACTGGCTGATGGAATCCCCGAACAGGTCGGAAGTCAGCGGCGCGACTTCCTGCGCTGATCGAATTTTCTTCGCATGTTCCTGATAGGGCATCAATGGTGTCAACCCGTGTGCATGGTCCACGGCAAACAGCGCCAGCAAGGCGCTGCATGACACCTGCCACCACGACATCTGCGCCCCACCTTCCCCACCACTCTTGCGGCGGCGACACGTCGACCTGCTGCGATTCCCTTCCATTCCAAGCCCCCACGCTGGATGCACCGGCCGCGCCACTGCCTGATGTACACGCTAGCGATCGGAATGCAGCGATTACATCGGAGGTCGCCGCCTTGGAATGACGGAACTTCTTGAGTTGAACTGCAGAAAAATCTGCAATTGGTGTGGGACTCGTGGGGGAGGACTAATGAAGAGAGGGCGGACCCAGCGGCCCGCCCTCTGTCGTTCTGCACAAGTGACTGGATGGATCAGAAGCGTCGGGGATACTTCATGGACAGGTGACAGCCGATCAACGCTGCCGCAGTGGCGCGATCACGCCAATGGGCTGATGGGCTGGTCGCCAGCGACGCCTGAGTGTGGGGTAAAGCGTTCTCAAAGGATGGCGCGCCCTGTGGCGCGCCATCGTCGTTTCAGCGCTGCGGACAGGCGTCCAGCACGCAGTCGCGCCACAGTGCCTCGCAATACGCCGGCAGATGCTGGCCCGACGCGATGCACTCCAGGCGCAGCTGTTCACAGTAGCGACCGCCCTGGCACACGATGAGGCCGGCCGATGCGCTGCCGGAAAGGGCGATGGTGCCGAGGAACACGGCGGCGAGCTTCTGAGCGAGCGTCATTTTCATATCGATCTCTCAATCGTCCACGATTGGACCAATTGACGGTATCAACTGCATTTCCGCTCGAAACGTGAGGCGGATCACCCTTCGCTGAAACTCAGATTTTCCCTACCCCACAACGCAAAGAGGGCGGACCTTGCGGTCCGCCCTCCTTTTTTTCGCACCAATGCTTCGATGGATCAGAAGCGCTGGGTGTACTTCATGTACAGGAAGCGACCGATGTCGAAGCCGCCGTAGTAGGCGAAGCTCGAGTTCGGCTGCGTGAACATGATCGGGCCCTGCTTGTCGAACAGGTTGTTCGCACCCAGCGCGATCGTGGCATCCCACGGCGCGTTGTAGCTGACCTGCAGGTCGTGGAACGTGTTCGAACCCGTCTTGCGGACCGGCATTGCATCGCCGTTGACGTAACGGTCCGGCAGGGTGCACGGACGTGCAGCGACGCAGTCTTCCTTCATGCCCGAGTAGTAACGGGCCATGTAGGACACGCCGAAGTCGCCACGCGACCAGGTGATGCCGACGTTGGAACGGACGCGGAACAGGCCGGCGTCGCCAACCTTGCCTTCCATGACCGTGTTGCCTTCACCATTCTGGGTTTCTTCGTCGTACTTGGACAGGTAGCTGGTCTGCCAATCGATGGCGAACTGACCGATCGACAGTTCCGGCAGGCGGTACTTGATGCCCAGGTCGTAGCCTTCGGTTTCCATGCGGCCCAGGTTGGCCAGGCCGTAGTTCATCGAGTTGATGTGACCATCGGCTGCACGGGTATGGCTGGCGCAACGCGATGCGTCACCGGCCACGTAGCACTCGCGCAGGATACGGTCGACGCTGTCAGCGATGATCATGTCGCTGATTTCGTACTTGTACCAATCCAGCGAGATGTCCAGGCCCTGCACCCAACGCGGGCTCCAGACCATGCCGAAGGTGGTGCTCTTCGAGGTTTCCGGCTTCAGGTTTTCGTTGGAGCCGGAGATGAACTGGTCCGGCGTCGCGCACGGGGTCGCGGTGCACGGGGTCAGGCCCTGGCCCACCTGGGTGTAACCCACCGGCACGCCAGCAGCAGAGCACGAAGCGTTGCCGTTGACGCTGCCCGGCGCGGTGATGCCGCACGGATCGGTGTACGACTCGAAGCTGCTGTTCAGGCCGCCGTACAGATCGTTGATCGACGGAGCACGGAAGCCCTGGGCGTAGGTACCACGCACCAGCAGTTCATCCAGCGGACGCCAGGTGAAGCCGAACTTGGAGTTGATGGTGTCGCCGAAGTTGCTGTAGTCCGAGTAACGGCTGGCAGCGTTCAACGTCAGTTCCTTGGCGAACGGCATATCCGACAGGATCGGCACGTTCAGTTCCAGGTAGACCTCGTCCAGCTCGTACTTGCCCTGGGTGGTCTGAGCGCCCAGGCCGGTCGACTGACCCGACTGCGCGAACGCGTCCGGCGAGAAACGGCCTTCTTCTTCACGGTGCTCCACGCCCATCGCGATACCCACTTCGCCGGCCGGCAGCTCGAACAGCGAGCCGGACAGGTTGGCGGTGTAGCTGGTGGTCTTGGTGTAGCCAGTGTCGGTGAAGTACGGGAACAGGAAGGCCTGCGTGGCCGGATCGGCCAGCGAGCCCTGACCGGCCACGCCGTACGGCAGCAGCGGGTTCCACGGGCGGCAGCCGGAGACTGCATCACCCGGCGAGCCGCACTGCGCAACACCATTGCCGTCGATGTAGGAAGCACCCAGCGCCTGGCGAGCCGCGATCAGGCTCATGTCGCCATGGCCGGTCTTGGTCGATTCGTTGCGGTTCCACAGCGCGCCGACGTCCCAATCCCAGGTCTTGCCGCCGAACTCGAAGAAGCCGCTGACGGTCGGCGCAAAGCGCAGGGTCTTCAGCTGGCTTTCGGTGGTACGCGGCATTTCCCACAGGCGACGACGGAAGTCCAGGTCGGTGCCGGTCGGGTTGAACGCACTGTCAGCCGACAGCTGGGTGCCGAAGGCCTGCGACTGGTACGGGTAGCCGGCGATCTGCTGGTCCGTGGTGCGCTCGTTGTAGAGCACGTCCGCGTTGAAGGTGATCGAATCGGTCAGGTCGTAGTTGCCGTTGACGTACACGGACTTACGCTCGATACCGGTCTGAACCATCATCTGCTGGTTGGCATTGACGCGATCAGCCGAGGTTTCGGCGCGGTAGTCGGCACGATTGGTCGGGTCGCCACCTTCGCGCAGGGTGAACCAGCGCTGGTCGGCCGAACCGACGTAGCCCGGCTGGCCTTCTTCCAGGTCCGGCGTCAGGCAGGGCTCGCAGAACGCGCCGTTCTGGTTGATCGGGCTGTTGCCCGAGCCCGGGTAGTTCGGACCGGCATTGCCGTCACGGCTGAAGAAGCGATCGTTCGCCCAGACCGGATCGGCCTTGTAGTACTCGGCGGCCATGGTGATGCCACCACGCTCGCCTTCCGAACCCAGGGTGAAGGAGTACTGCTTGGTCGAACCGTCGCCCTTGCCGTACTGGCCGAAGTAGACGCTGGCTTCGCCGCCTTCCACGCGCTTGCGGGTGATCACGTTGACAACGCCGGCGATGGCGTCGGAGCCGTAGATCGACGAGGCACCGTCCTTCAGGATCTCGATGCGCTCGATGGCGGCCATCGGGATCTGGCTCAGGTCCTGCAGGCCCGAGGTGGATGCGCCCAGGCGCTTGCCATTCATCAGCACCAGCGTACGCTGCGCGCCGAGGTTGCGGATGTCGACGTAGTAGCCGCCCACGTCCTCGCCCGAGGCCAGCGATTCCGAACGCGAGATGGCCGGGGAACCGGCCGACGTCATGTTCTGCAGCACGTCGGCGACGGAGGTGTAACCCTGCTTTTCCAGGGCTTCACGGGTCATCGTCAGGATCGGCTGCTGGGTCTCCATGTTGGCGCCGCGGATGCGCGAGCCGGTGACCGAAATACGGTCCAGGTCAGTGGTGCCGGCAGCAGCTTCCTGCGCCGAGGCAAAGCTCGGCACGAGCGCGAGCGCAATGCCGGCGGGCAGAAGGCCCAGCCGCACTGCAGGAGTACGAAAATTCATTTATCTCTCCGAGGTACGTTAGTAGCGTGTTAAACCGCCTCGGAAAGTTACGATTGCGTTGCAGCTAATTATTTGCGTGATGCAACCAAAGACTTTGCCGACTCTGGCGACAGGTTCGCACCTGCCTCACGGTAGCGTGACGCGGACAACCCGAAACGGGCCCGAAACGCCCGTGCGAAGCTGCAACAGTTGTCAAACCCGCTGGCTGCGGCCACCTCGCCCACCATCATGTCGGTATCACGCAGGAGATCGGCTGCACGCTCCAGGCGCAGGCGCGCCGAGAGCGACTGCGGGCTCTCCGCGTACAGGCTCTGGAAGGTCTTGGACAGGTACCAGCTGGAGAAGTTGGTGAGCTCGGCCAGTTCACCGATGCGCACCACGCGGTGGCTGTTTCCCTCCAGATAGAGGCGCGCACGCTGCATGCGCCCGAACACCTGCCGCTTGCGGCTGCGCGAACGGCCCGGGCAACGCTGCACGCCGGTGGCCATGCCCTGCTGCAGCGCCGCCAGGTGCAGCAACGCCGGGCGCAGGCCCTGCATCGGCCGGTCGCTGGTCAGTGCGTCACGCCACAGGCGCATCGCCACGCGCATTTCGCCACGCGTCATCGTGCCGCGGCCCGCGTAGAGATTGCAGTCGGCCAGTTCGCCCAGCGCGCGCAGCGCATCCGGCGACAGGCTCAACCCGATGCACAGGCCATCACGCCCGGCCTGCACCATCGGCTTGGAGTCCTTCTCGAAGGCGATCCACTCACGCTGGCGCAGACGGAACTTGCCCTCCTTGGATTCCACCCATGCGCTGCCACGCACCTGCATCCAGACCGTGAACGTCGTGCCGGCGGTCTGCAGGCTGCCCAGCCGGGCAACGCCCAGGCAGTTCGGCAACGCGCCATCGTCGATGGCCTTGTCCAGGGAAAGAGATTGACCGCGATCGGCCAGGGAGAGCTGACGCATGACTGCACCGTGAGTTTGCCTTTGCTGGCGTGCAGTTTTGCCAAATCAGGCCACTGCCCTCAGGACGTCTTGGCGAGATTGATCCGAATTCGCCACGACAACCTCACGAAGAACTTACGAAGGGTCTTTTCCCTTCATAAACAGAAGGTTGGAGAAGGCCGGGAAGAACGACGAGGTCGCTTCAGGCAGGCTCATGACCCCAATGTCGGACCCATCGGCGACGGCAAGGGCCACATAGACCGCACTGCCGTCCGGACTTGCGCTGAATCCATTGCCGGTGCCCAGCCGATCCGCGTCCAGGCAGTGCGCGCCGTCGCCCGAGGTCGCGCTGAGGCGGGCGAACACGGTGGCGCAGTCGGCGCGGTTGGAGAGGTAATCGATCTGCCCGGTGCCGGAGACCGTCCACGCGCGGTACCGCCACCGCGAGGGCTGGTCGCTGCGCACCTGGCGGATGCTCTGCGGCGTCAGCGCGGCATCGGCGGACCACAGGCCACTGGCCGACAGGCGGGTGAACAGCACGCGTTCGCCCGCCACGTCATAGCGCGCCTGGGAGACGCCCTCGATACTGCCGAGCAGGCGCCAGGGCGTGGCGGTGCGATCGAACAGCGACAGACGCATGCGTTCGTCGCGATCGCGCTCGACCACCAGCAGCTGTTCCGGCCGCTGCCCGTACAGGGCCTGCAGCGGCTGCGCCACCGGCACCGCCAGGCGCACGGTCTGCTCGTCGCGCGGGGAAACCTCGAAGATGGCCGGATTGGCGTGTTCATCACGCCCCAGCACCAGCAGATGGCGGGCATCGCGCGACCAGTCCGGAATCTGGCGGGTTTCCGGGCGCAGGCCTTCGATCGGCCGCAGCGATTCAGGCCGCTGCAGGTCCGCCCACCACAGCGCATAGCTGCCGGAGCGGTTGGAGCTGAAGACCAGCTGCCGGCCGTCCGGCGCGATCATCGGCTGTGCATCGCGCCCGCCCGAGGCGAACAGGCGTTCGGGCGCGCCCGGGCCGTCGGCGTTGATCGGCACTTTGAACAGCCCGAACTGCGCACGGCGGTGCATGAAGGCCAGCATGTTGTTGCTGCGCGACAACGCTGGCGCCTGGGCATCGTCGAGCCCCAGGTCGCGCAGCGTACGCGTGCGCGTGTCCAGTTCATACAGCCGCGCTTCGCTGTCCACGCGGCGGCCGAACACGATGTGGCGGCTGTCGCTGCGCCAGGCCCAGCCGCGGATTTCGGCGGAATCATTGGTGAGCTGTTCCGGCGTACCGCCCTCTGCCGGGATCCGCCACAGATCGCCGACCTGCGGATTGCGCACGAACACGATCCAGCGCCCGTCGGGCGAATAGCGCGGCGCGTACTCGAAGCTGTCCGCATCGATCGTGTAGTCGAGGGCGGTCCAGCTGCCGCTGGCGATGTTCAGGGTCCGGATGCCGCGATGCGCGTACTTGCCCGACAGTGAGCCGAACAGCAGGCCACGACCGTCCGGGGTCCAGTCGAAGCTGAGCAGCTCGGTGCCATCGCAGCGGGTGACATGACGCAGCGCACCGCCGGTGGCGCTGGCGATGATGACCTCGCAGCTGCCGCCCGGACCGAACCGCGCGAACGCGATGTCGCGCCCGTTGGGCGACCAGTTCGGGAACCGGTCTGAATATGTGGCCGGCGTGTCCATCAGGACGCGTGCCGGCGCGTTGCCGGAGGTCTGCACCTTGATGACACTGCCCTGACGTGCCGGCGTATCGGCCTCATAGGCGACCTGCGAACCATCCGGGGACAGCGTGGGATACGTCTCGAAGCCCGAGGTGGCGGTGATCAGCCGGTACGGCCGCTGCGGGCTGCCGATCACCCGGGTGCCGTCCTCGATCGCGGCGTCCACGGCCGTCGTGGGCCGCTCGCGCTGTACCAGCAGGGCCGCCATGACCAGCAGGGCGATCAACATCGCCACGCCGATGGCGAGCAGGATGTAGCGCCGGGTGCGGCGCCACTGACGACGCAGCGGGCCGTCAATGCGCCTGCGCGACGGCGCGGTAGCCGGAGGCAGCAGCGTGGCCTCATCCAGCGCATCGGGGTCGACGCCGTCCACCGCCAGGCCCCGCACTTCCTCGACCGCACTCACGGGCACGAGCAGGCGATAGCCGGTCTTGGCGATGGTTTCGATATAGGCCGTACCGGCCTCTTCGTCGGTGGCAAAGGCCTTGCGCAGCTGGGTGACGGCCTGGGTCAGCACGTCGTTGGTGGGCAGCGTATCCGGCCAGACCTCGGCGAACAGTTCGTCGCGGGTCACCACGGCGCCCGGTGAGCGCATCAATGCCTTCAATACGCCGAGCGCCTTGGGCGTCAACCGGCGCGGGCGACGCACGCCCACCACCATCACTTCCCGGGAGGAAAGAATGACGGTGCAATCGCCGATTCGGACTACATCGGCTGACGTTCGCTCACTGTCGTTGATGATCATTCCGGTGACACGAGTGAATGCAGGACTACGGGAACGCAGCATTCATCACAATCGACAACGACCGAACGAACCGCCAGATTCCGCACAAGGCATCAGCGCAAAGCGCAAAAACACTGAAGCGCGCGAATACTAGCCTATGTGGGTTAACCGCACCTGTGCGTGTGGCCAACACCAGGCTCTCTCTCGCCGACGAATCCACATAAATTGATTCAGCATTCGCGCCTTCGGGCGCGAATTTTTTATGCGCGATTCAGCTTTGTATGCGGCGGATCATCGTGAGTCCGACCAGGCGCGAAACCACCAGCGCTACATACATCACGCCCGCGAACTGTTCCAGCATCACCAGCGCCCGTGCCTGCGCGTGAATCGGCACCACGTCGCTCAGTCCGACGCCGGACAGCAAGCTGAAGCTCAGATAAAGCAACTCCATCCAGGTGCGCAGTTCGCTCTCGCTGGTGGCCACGAAGCTGCCCGGGTACCACTGCTGGCAGACCGCGAAAGCAAAGGCGAATGCCCAGGCCAGCAGCGTGAAGGTAGCCCCTGCGGCGAACAGCTCGTCACGGGTAACCTTGTGGTCCTGCAGCATGTAGGCGATCAGGCTGCCGGCGGTATAGAAGTACAGCAGGCATTCGAGCAGCTGGGCGGTAGTGACCAGCGCCGGGCGTCCCAACAGCGCGCCCGAGATCGAGAACACCACCGAGGGGATCGCCAGCACCAGCGCCACCCACATTCCCAACGGGCTGCGGCGTACCACCCACAGGGCCAGGCCGAGCACCGCGATCCCGAACGCACCGAACAGCGCGCGGCTTGCGCCGGCCTCGTCCATCGCCGGGTACAGCAGCACGCCCAGCAGCTGCACCGCCAGCAGCCACGCCGAGGGATGCCGGCGCGCGATCGCCAACCATTTGGTGCTGCGTGCTATCGCCATCGTTGTCCCCACCCCTGCCTGGTCGCGCCGAGCTTAGCCGGAATCGCGGGGGCACTGGATGATGGCCGGGGCGGCGCGCACCGCCCCGGCCGCCGCCTCACTCCTGGCGATACACCTCGGCGCCCAGATCGCGGAACTGGGCGGACTTCTCCGCCATGCCGGCTTCCAGCGCCTGGTGCGTATCCAACCCCTGCCCCGCCGCATAGTCGCGCACGTCCTGGGTGATCTTCATCGAGCAGAAGTGCGGGCCGCACATCGAGCAGAAATGGGCGAGCTTGTGCGCATCCTTGGGCAGCGTCTCGTCGTGGAATTCCTTGGCCTTCTCCGGATCCAGCCCAAGGTGGAACTGGTCCTCCCAGCGGAACTCGAAACGCGCCTTGCTCAATGCGTTGTCGCGCACCTGCGCGCCGGGATGGCCCTTGGCCAGATCCGAGGCGTGCGCGGCAATGCGGTAGGCCATGATGCCGTCGCGCACGTCCTGGCGGTTGGGCAGGCCGAGGTGTTCCTTCGGCGTCACGTAGCAGAGCATGGCGGTGCCGTACCAGCCGATCATCGCCGCGCCGATCGCGCTGGTGATGTGGTCGTAGCCCGGCGCGATATCCGTGGTCAGCGGGCCGAGGGTGTAGAACGGCGCTTCACCGCACTCGCGCAGCTGTTTGTCCATGTTCTCCTTGATCAGCTGCATCGGCACGTGGCCGGGCCCCTCGATCATGGTCTGCACGTCATGTTTCCACGCGATCCTGGTCAGCTCGCCCAGGGTTTCCAGTTCGCCGAACTGCGCGGCATCGTTGGCATCGGCGATGCAGCCCGGGCGCAGGCCGTCGCCCAGCGAGAAGGTCACGTCGTAGGCCTTCATGATCTCGCAGATGTCCTCGAAGTGCGTATAGAGGAAGTTCTCCTTGTGGTGTGCCAGGCACCACTTGGCCATGATCGAGCCACCGCGCGAGACGATGCCGGTCACGCGCTTGGCGGTCAGCGGCACATAACGCAGCAGCACGCCGGCGTGGATGGTGAAGTAATCCACGCCCTGCTCGGCCTGCTCGATCAGGGTGTCGCGGAAGATCGCCCAGTTCAGTTCTTCGGCGCGGCCATCGACCTTCTCCAGAGCCTGGTAGATCGGCACGGTACCGATCGCCACCGGCGAGTTGCGCAGGATCCATTCGCGCGTTTCATGGATGTGCTTGCCGGTGGACAGGTCCATCACGGTGTCGCCGCCCCAGCGGATCGCCCAGACCAGCTTCTCCACTTCCTCGGCGATGCCGGAGGACACCGCGCTGTTGCCGATGTTGGCGTTGATCTTGGTCAGGAAGTTGCGGCCGATGATCATCGGCTCGCTTTCCGGGTGGTTGATGTTGTTGGGCAGCACCGCGCGGCCGCGGGCGATCTCGTCACGGACGAATTCGGGCGTGATGATCCTCGGGATCGAGGCGCCGAAGGACTCGCCGGGGTGCTGCTTCAGCAGCGCGGCATCGCGGATCGCCTCCAGGCGCTGGTTCTCGCGGATCGCCACGAACTCCATCTCCGGCGTGATGATGCCGCGGCGTGCGTAGTGCATCTGGGTGACGTTGGCGCCGGCCAACGCGCGTCGCGGTTGCAGGCGCGACGGGAACCGCACCGCATCGAGCCGGGCATCGGTTTCGCGCGAGCGGCCGAACGCCGAGCTCAGACCCTCCAGCACTTCGGTATCGCCACGCTCGGCCACCCAGGCGGCGCGCAGTGCGGGCAGACCGGCCGAAAGGTCGATGGCAACCGCCGGATCGGTATACGGGCCGGAGGTGTCGTAGACGGTGACCGGCGCATTCTCTTCGCCACCGAACAAGGTGGGCGTGCGGGTCAGCGTGATCTCGCGCATCGGCACCTGCAGATCGCTGCGCGAGCCCTGCACGTGGATCTTGTGCGAGCCGGGAATCGGCCGGGTGACCGATTCGGAAAGTTGCTGGGCCTGTTGCTGCAGGGCGGAGAGCTGTGCGTTCATCGAGGCATCGTCCTAGGTTCAATCCCCGCACAGGGACTGTGCGGTTCTATGCGAGGGATTCGCATGGGAGGGACGAAACGGCGGCGCTCGACGGACGGATTGCGGGCGGTCTCCGGGCGCGGCGGCCCTACGGCGCAATGCATCTGCAGATGCGAAGCTTCCCTACGCCGGTATCAACCGGATCAGGTTCGAAGGGACTGTCTCAACCTTGGCCACTGGGCCGCGGTACCCCCGCTTCGGGGCGAATTAGACCACAAAGGCAAGCGCGCGGGGCACACCGGCGAAAGCGCGCGCCGGTGAGTGCGGGGTGGATGTGAACAAAGCGCCGACACCCGATGCACTACCATGCTGCGGCGCGGTATGCGGTGCGATACCGGGGTGAAAACCCCGGATCGTGCGCGCACCACGCACTGCTCGACGCCATTGACGTCCGTACTGACCGGCCTCGACCGGCTTGATCCGCCCCAGTCGTTGCCGCTGTGCCGCTGGAGATTGCAAGCCTCGGCTCGCCCCTACTGATCGGAGACACGCCTTCATGGTGTTCCGCATTTCCATCGCACTGGTTGCACTGCTGGTGCTGATCGCCGGCCTCGCGCCGGGCCCCTTCAACGAGGTCGTCCAGAGCGGCCTGTCCACCATCATCCGCAGCACCGGCTGGTTGTACCTGCTGGTGGTGTTCATCACCCTGTCGTTCCTGATGTACCTGGCCTTCGGCCGCTTCGGTTCGCTGCGCATCGGCGGCGAAGATGCCGAGCCCGACTTTTCCAATGCGAGCTGGATGTCGATGCTGTTCGCCGCGGGCATGGGCATCGGCCTGGTGTTCTGGGGCGCGGCCGAACCGATCTCGCACTTCGTGAAACCGCCGGAAGGGTTGGCGCCGCAGAGCATGGAGGCGGCGCGCGCATCGATGCGCTATGCGTTCTTCCATTGGGGCCTGCATCCGTGGGCGATCTATGCCCTGATCGGCCTGGCGATGGCGTGGTTCCAGTTCAACCGCAATGGCCGCGGGCTGATCAGCGATCTGCTGCAGCCGATCATCGGCGCGCATCACCGTGGCTGGATGGGGACGGTCGTCAACGTCGCCGCGGTGGTCGCCACGGCGATCGGTGTGGCAACGACGCTGGGCTTCGGCACGATCCAGATCGCCGCCGGTCTCGAGCGCGTATTCGGCATCCAGGCCTCGGTGCCGGTGCAGCTGACCATCATCGCGGTGGCGTTCGTGCTGTACATGGCCTCCACCACCAGCGGTGTCCACCGCGGCATCAAGTGGCTGTCCAACTTCAATCTCGGCCTGGCAGCATTGCTGCTGGCGCTGATCCTGGTGCTGGGACCGACCGGCTTCATCTTCGACACCTTCACCACGACGATCGGTTCGTACCTCAATTCGCTGGTGACGATGAGCCTGCGGATGTCACCGTTCTCGGGCAGTACCTGGGTGGCGGACTGGACGATCTTCTACTGGGCCTGGTGGATCGCGTGGGCGCCGTTCGTGGGCTCGTTCATCGCGCGCGTGTCGCGAGGGCGCAGCATCCGCGAGTTCGTGCTGGGCGTGGTGATCGCACCGAGCGTGCTGGGCTTTCTGTGGTTCTCGGTATTCGGCGGCACGGCGCTGTGGTCGCAGATCTTCGGCCACGTGGACCTGGCGCAGGCGCTGGGCAATGGCTATGAGACGGTGTTGTTCACGATGTTCGACAGCCTGCCGATGCCCATGATGTTGTCGGTTGTCGCACTGGTGCTGTTGATCATCTTCTTCGTGACCTCGGCCGATTCGGCGGTGCTGGTGCTGGCAACGATGTCGACGGAGGAGGCCGGCGATCCGCCGTTGGCGCGCCGGATGGTGTGGGGCGTGGCGATTGCGTTGATCGCGGGCGTGCTGTTGTTGGCCGGTGGACTCAATGCGCTGCAGGGGATGATCACGATCGCGGCGTTGCCGTTCGCGTTGTTGATGCTGGCGGTGATGTGGTCGTTGTACCGGGTGCTGGACATGGAGCATGCGTTGCAGCGGCGCCGTGCGCAGCGTGCGCGGCGGTTGATGGACGAGTGGATCGAGCGGGAGATCGCGGCGCAGGAAGAGACGCGCGATGAGGCGGCTCGGGCGCCCTGAGCGGAACGCCTAGAGCGTCCCGCCTTCCGGGCTATCGGTGGGCGGGTCGGGACGGGTGGGTTGGCGGGACACGCCGTGAATCCGTCCTTGGAGGCTCATGTCGCGCCATCCATGGCGCTCATGGTCCCGACAACCCACCCGCCCCGTCCCGCTCACGGTTTCAAGGTGGTGTCGGGGAGAGCCGCCGGGCGAAGCTCGGCGCAGCAGCGTGCATCTGACGCCTTGGATCCTGGTTGAGGCAATGCAGCCACGCATGGCGTGGCCCTACGTCGGATCATTTGCCCGGGAAGAGCAGCCACGCATGGCGTGGCTCTACGTCGGATCATTTGTCCGGGGAAGAGCAGCCACGCATGGCGTGGCTCTACGTCGGATCATTGCCTGGGAAGAGCAGCCACGCATGGCGTGGCTCTACCGCTTCGGCCGTGTGCGCTTTTGCCATGCGCACCGACCCATTGTGGGTGGGCCGGCCTGGGTGGGTTGGCGGGACCATGAGCCGCATGGATGCGGCGACATGAGCCTCCATGGATGGATTCACGGCGTGTCCCGCAAACCCACCCAGGCCGGCCCACTATCCGCAGTCCGAACGCGCCCTGCTCTACGCTTCTGCCCCCGCGCTTCTGCCCTGCGCACTGCCCTGCGCTTCTGCCGACCGACCAGCGGCCGGCTCTACGGAGCACAAGAAATCAGTACCCCGCCGCCTGCCCATCCTTGCGGCTCTCCGAAGCGCCGTAGTACACCCCGGTCTCCGGATCACGCAGGATCGCCTGATACCCGCCGTACGGACCATCCGCGAACACCACCCGGTGGCCCTTGCGCATCAGCGCGCGCACCGTCTCATACGGGAAGCCGGTTTCCAGATTCACCTCGCCCCCGTCGCTCATCGCCGTCGCCTGCCCGGTCGGCTCCGTCGACCCCTCGTGCTGGATGCGCGGCGCATCCCCCGCTTCCTGCAGATTCATCCCGAAATCGACCATGTTCATCACGATCTGCGCATGCCCCTGCGGCTGCATCGCACCGCCCATCACCCCGAAGCTCATCCACGGCTTGCCATCCTTGGTGACGAAACCCGGGATGATCGTCTGGAACGGCCGCTTGCCCGGAGCGTACCCATTCGGGTGATCCTTCTGCAGCACGAACATCTCGCCACGGTCCTGCAGGATGAAGCCCAGGCCCGGCGGCGCCATGCCGCTGCCCATGCCGCGGTAATTGGACTGGATCAGCGAGACCATCATGCCGTCCGCATCGGCGACCGTCAGGTAGATCGTGTCGCCCTCCTTCAGCTGCTTCGGCGTGCCCGGCTGCACTTCGCTCAGGGCCTTGTCCATCGAAATCAGTTTGCGGCGCTCGGCGGCGTAACCCTTGGAAATCAGTCTATCGACCGGCGCCGGATGGAAGGCCGGGTCGGTGTAGAAGCGCGCACGGTCGGCGAAGGCCAGCTTCTTGGCCTCCACGAACAGATGCACATGTTCAGGTGAACCGAAGGGAATCTTCGAGAAGTCGTAGCCTTCCAGCACGTTGAGGATCTGCAGCGCGGCGATGCCCTGGCTGTTCGGCGGCAGCTCCCACACATCGTAGCCGCGGTAATTGCTGCTCACAGGCTCGACCCACTCGCCATGATGGCTGGCCAGGTCGTCGTAGCTCAGGTAACCGCCGTTGGCCTTGAAGTAGGTGCCGATGGTGCGGGCGATGTCACCCTTGTAGAAGGCGTCGCGGCCGCCCTGGGCGATCTGCTCGAGGGTATGCGCCAGGTTCGGGTTCTTCCACAGCTCGCCCTTGCGCGGGGCATGGCCATCGATCGTGAACTGCTCGGTGAAGCCGGGATACCTGGACAGCCGCGGGACCGAGCGGTCCCAGTAGTAGGCGATGACCTCGGCGACCGGATGGCCTTCGCGGGCGTAGCGGATCGCCGGGGCGAGGTTGTCGGCCATCGGCTTGCGGCCGAAGCGTTCGTGCAGGGCGAACCAGCCGTCGACCGCGCCGGGCACCGAGACCGGCAGCGGACCCGTGGCCGGGATCTCCTTGAGCCCGCGGCGCTGGAACTCGGCCAGGGTCAGCGACTTCGGCGAGCGGCCCGAGCCGTTGTAACCGTAGAGCTTCTGCGTCCTGGGGTCCCACACGATCGCGAACAGGTCACCGCCGACGCCGTTGCCGGTCGGCTCCATCAAGCCGAGCGCGGCATTGGCGGCGATCGCGGCATCGACCGCCGAGCCGCCGGACTTCATCACGTCCAGCGCGATCTGGGTGGCCAGGGGCTGGGAGGTGGCGGCCATCGCGTGCGGGGCAATTACCTCCGAGCGGGTGGCGAAGGTGTGGCCGGTGATCCGGTCGGCGGCGATCGCGGCGGCAGGCAGCGTACACAGGACGGCGGCGGCGAGCAGGCCGCGGGCAAGGCGTGAGGACACGGGGTGGTTCCTGATGGGTGGTAGCCCCCCGATGGTGGCGGCAGATGCCTCCGGATGACATCCCACCATGGTCATGTACCGAGGAAACCAGACCTCGAATCCGCGCAGTACGGCGCGCCAAAATGCTGAATTCCGGTTCACCGGAACGCTTTCAGCCGCAACCATCCTTGCGGGACGGGGCCTTGCGGTGGATGCAGGCGAAACTGATGGAAATTGCGTTCCCAGGGTTGACACCGCCAAAACCCGTGTGGTTTTCTCGATCTCATGTTGCAGCGCACAGCCACCCGCGAATCCACCGAGCACGCCGACCACGGCGCGGCCTCCGTCCATTCGCTTCTCGTCCTCGTACTTATTACCCAACCAACAGGTGCGGGACGGACCGGCGTGTAAGCAAGACTGCCAGGTATCCATCAAAACCCGCACCCGACCAGGTGCGGGTTTTTTCGTTTCAGAACCCTTCGATTTCCATCCTCCCCTCCGAGTTGCCTTCCACCATGACCCGCCAGCCCACCTCGAGCCAGCCGATGCCCACCGCCCCCACGGCGGGTGCGTTCGCGTGTGGTCGCGGCCAGGCCGGCGCCCCCCCTTCCCCTGATGGGCCGACGCGTCGCTGACCGTCGGCCCTCTTTTTTCTTGCCTCCAAAGGACCTCCCCCATGAGCACCAACGACCTGCCCCAGATCAAGATCGCTGTTGTCGGCTACGGCAGCCAAGGCCGCGCGCACGCGCTGAATCTGCGTGAATCCGGCTTCGATGTCGTCGTCGGGCTGCGCCCGGGCGGTCCGACCGAGGTCAAGGCCCAGGCCGACGGCTTCACCGTCAAAGCCCCGGCCGAAGCGGTCAAGGACGCAGACCTGGTCGCCGTGCTGACCCCGGACATGGTGCAGAAGAAGCTCTACGAAGACGTGCTCGCGCCGAACATGAAACAGGGCGCTGTGCTGCTGTTCGCGCATGGCCTGAACGTGCATTTCGACATGATCAAACCGCGCGAGGATCTGGACGTGGTGCTGGTCGCGCCGAAGGGCCCGGGTGCGCTGGTCCGTCGCGAGTACGAGATCGGCCGCGGCGTGCCGTGCATCTGGGCGGTCTACCAGGACAAGAGCGGCAAGGCCGCCGAGTTCGCCCTGGCCTACGCCGGTGGCCTGGGTGGCGCCCGCGCCAACCTGATCCAGACCACCTTCAAGGAAGAGACCGAAACCGATCTGTTCGGCGAACAGGCCGTACTGTGCGGCGGTGCCTCGGCCCTGGTGCAGGCCGGTTTCGAAACCCTGGTCGAAGCCGGCTACCAGCCGGAGATCGCTTACTACGAAGTGCTGCACGAACTGAAGCTGATCGTCGACCTGTTCTACGAAGGCGGCATCACCCGCATGCTGGAATTCATCTCCGAGACCGCGCAGTACGGCGACTACGTCAGCGGCCCGCGCGTGATCGACGCCGGCACCAAGGCGCGCATGAAGGACGTGCTGACCGATATCCAGAACGGCACCTTCACCAAGAACTGGGTCGCCGAGTACGAAGCGGGCCTGCCGAACTACAACAAATTCAAGCAGGCCGACCTGGAGCACCCGATCGAGAAGGTAGGCAAGGAACTGCGCGCCAAGATGGTCTGGTTGCAAAGTCAAGCCGCGTAAAACGCGCGGCTCTCCCACCCGCTTTCGTAAAGGTCACCGCATGAATACCTCCGCCCACAGCACCGCGCCCCGCAACGGCGCACGCTGGTTGACGCAGGCCCTGGAAGCCGAGGGCGTGCATACGCTGTTCGGCTATCCGGGCGGCACCATCATGCCGTTCTATGACGCCCTGGTGGATTCCGGGCTGAAGCACATCCTGGTCCGCCACGAGCAGGGCGCGGCCCTGGCCGCCAACGGCTTCGCCCGCGCCAGTGGCCGGGTCGGCGTCTGCGTCGCCACCTCCGGCCCGGGCGCCTCCAACCTGGTCACCGGCATCGCCGACGCGATGCTGGATTCGGTGCCGATGGTCTGCATCACCGGCCAGGTCGCCACCCCGCTGCTGGGCACCGACGCGTTCCAGGAACTGGACGTGTTCGGGCTGACCCTGCCGATCGTCAAGCACAGCTGGCTGGTGCGCCGCGTCGAAGACCTGCCGCAGGTGGTCGCCGACGCGTTCCGTATCGCCCGCGAGGGCCGTCCCGGTCCGGTGCTGATCGATCTGCCCAAGGACGTGCAGGTGGCCGATGCGTCGCATCTGCCCGACCACGTGCCCTCCACCGTGGTCGCACCGCCGGCACCGCAGGACGAGGCCATCGCGCAGACCATCGCCGCGATCGCCGAGGCAGAGAAGCCGGTGATCTATGCCGGTGGTGGGGTGGCGCTGGGCGATGCGGTGGAGGACTTCCGCGCCTTCGTCGAGGCGACCCGTATTCCGACCGTGCTGACCCTGCGTGGGCTGGGCGCGCTGCCGCCGCAGCATCCGCACTACCTGGGCATGCTGGGCATGCACGGCACCCGCGCAGCCAACATGGCCGTGCAGGAAAGCGATCTGCTGGTCGTGGTCGGCGCGCGGTTCGATGACCGCGCCACCGGCAAGTTGAACGAGTTCGCCCCGTTTGCGCGCGTCGTGCATATCGATGCCGATGCGTACGAGATCTCCAAGCTGCGTACTGCCGACATCGCGGTGCCGGGCAACGTCGGCACGGCATTGCGTGCGCTGACCGCGGCCGCCACGGTACCGGCCGCGCAGGATGCGTGGCGCCAGCGCTGCCAGGGCCATCGTGAACGCTTCGCCCCGCGCTACGACGCACCGGGCAAGCACATCTACGCTCCGGCGCTGCTGAAGCGCCTGAGCGAGCTGGCGCCGAGCGACGCCATCATCGCCTGCGATGTCGGCCAGCATCAGATGTGGGTCGCCCAGCATTGCCGCTTCAACCACCCGCGCAACCACCTGACCAGCGGCGCGCTGGGCACCATGGGCTTCGGCCTGCCGGCGGCGATGGGCGCGCAGTTCGCCTGCCCCGACCGCACCGTGGTGCTGGTCTCCGGCGACGGTAGTTTCATGATGAACGTGCAGGAGCTGGTCACCATCGCCCGCTGCCGCCTGCCGGTGAAGATCGTGCTGCTGGACAACAGCTCGCTGGGCATGGTCCGCCAGTGGCAGGAGCTGTTCTTCGCCGAGCGGTACAGCGAGATCGATCTGTCCGACAACCCGGACTTCGCCGCGCTGGCCCAGGTGTTCGGCATTCCGGCCACGCGCATCGAAGCGCGTGACGATGTCGAAGGTGGCCTGGCCGCGATGCTGGCCCAGCCCGGCCCGGCGCTGCTGCATGTCGCCATCGATGCGCGTGCCAACGTGTGGCCGCTGGTGCCGCCCAACAACGCCAACAGCACGATGCTGGAAAGCAACCCCGCCCATCAGTCCCAGGAGTTCCCCAATGCAATACCGGCTTGACCTGGTGCTGACCCCCGCCGAAGGCGCGCTGCTGCGCGTGATCGGCATGGCCGAACGCCGCGGCTTCGCGCCGCGCGCGATCGCCGGTGCGCCGAATGCCGCCGATGACGGCCGCTGGCACCTGCAGCTGGTGGTGGACAGCACCCGTCCACCGGAAACGCTGCGCCGCCAGATCGAGAAGATCTACGACTGTGTCTCGGTGCGCATCAGCGCGCTGGAACCCGGAGTATCCGCATGAACGCCCGCACCGTTGCATCGGTGCCGGTACGGAGGTGTCTTCTCGGTCGTGCGTCGCAGCGTGCGCCGTGGCAGCGCGCGCCGCTCCGCGACGATCACCATGGCCGGGTGCGTGATGCCGGCTAGCCGTACCCCGCAGGAACCGGATGTAGGCGACGTAAGCGTCGCCGATGTGCTGGCCGCGCAGGCGCGGCTGCGCCGCTTCCTGCCGCCGACGCCGCTGCATTACGCCGAGCGCTTCGGCGTCTGGCTGAAGCTGGAGAACCTGCAGCGCACCGGCTCCTACAAGGTACGCGGCGCACTGAACGCCCTGCTGGCCGGCCGTGAACGCGGCGATGACCGCCCGGTCATCTGCGCCTCGGCCGGCAACCACGCCCAGGGCGTGGCCTGGGCCGCCTACCGCCTGAACATTCCGGCGATCACGGTGATGCCGCACGGCGCACCGGCCACCAAGATCGCCGGCGTGGCGCATTGGGGCGCGACTGTCCGCCAGCACGGGGAGAGCTACGACGAGGCCTACGCCTTCGCCCGCGCGCTGGCCGACCAGCACGGTTACCGCTTCCTGTCCGCCTTCGACGACCCCGACGTGATCGCCGGCCAGGGCACCCTGGGCATCGAGCTGGCGCCGCACGCACCGGACGTGGTGATCGTGCCGATCGGCGGCGGTGGATTGGCGTCCGGCGTGGCGCTGGCGCTGAAATCGCAGGGCGTGCGCATCGTCGGTGCTCAGGTCGAGGGCGTCGATTCGATGGCCCGCGCCATGCGCGGCGACGTACGCGAGATCGCCCCGGTCGCCACCCTGGCCGACGGCGTCAAGGTAAAGATCCCCGGCTTCCTGACCCGCCGGCTGTGCAGCGCGCTGCTGGACGACGTGGTGATCGTGCGTGAAGCCGAGCTGCGCGAAACCCTGGTGCGGCTGGCGCTGGAAGAACACGTGATCGCCGAAGGGGCTGGTGCGCTGGCGCTGGCTGCCGGCCGCCGTGTCGCCGGCAAGCGCAAGTGCGCCGTGGTCTCCGGCGGCAACATCGATGCGCTGGTACTGGCCCAGCTGCTGGCCGACATCCGTCCCCGTCCCCCGCGCAAACCGCGCCGCCGCGCCAGCGAGCGAACACGCCCGCCCCTACCAACCGTGCTCGCGACACCCCCGATATCCGTTTCGATTCCTACCTCTGCCATTCCATCCGACATTGCTGTCGAGGAGACCTCCTGGTGACCATGCCCAACTCCCCCCGCATTAGAATTTTCGACACCACCCTGCGCGATGGCGAGCAATCGCCGGGCTGCAGCATGAGCCCGCAGCAGAAGCTGGTGATGGCCCGCGCACTGGACGAACTGGGCGTGGACGTCATGGAAACCGGCTTCCCGGCCAGCTCCCAGTCCGACCGCGAAGCAATGGCCATGATCGCCCGCGAAGTGCGCCGCCCGACCCTGGCCGTGCTGTCACGCTGCCTGGCCGCCGACATCGAAACCTCGGCCAAGGCGCTGGAGGCCGCGGCGAACGCGCGCCTGCATGTCTTCCTGTCGACCAGCCCGCTGCATCGCGAGCACAAGCTGCGCATGAGCCGCGAGCAGGTGCTGGAATCGGTGCACAGGCACGTCAGCCTGGCCCGTGGCTATGTGGATGACGTCGAGTTTTCCGCGGAAGACGCCACGCGCACCGAGGAGGACTTCCTGATCGAGGTAGCCCGCGTGGCCGTGGCCGCCGGCGCGACCACCATCAACCTGCCCGACACCGTGGGCTTCACCACGCCGGAAGAGATCCGCGGGATGTTCCAGCGCGTGATCGCCGGCGTGCCGGACAGCGACCGCATCATCTTCAGCGCGCACTGCCACAACGATCTGGGCCTGGCCGTGGCCAACTCGCTGGCCGCCATCGAAGGCGGCGCGCGCCAGGTCGAATGCACCATCAACGGCATCGGCGAACGCGCCGGCAACTGCTCGCTGGAAGAGATCGCCATGGTGCTGAAGGTACGCAACGCCTTCTACGAAGAAGACACGCGGATCAATACGCCGCGCATCGTCGGCACCTCGCAGCTGCTGCAGCGCCTGGTCGGCATGCCGGTCCAGCGCAACAAGGCGATCGTCGGCGCCAACGCCTTCGCGCATGAGTCGGGCATCCACCAGCACGGCATGCTGCGCCACCGTGGCACCTACGAAATCATGCGCCCGGAAGATGTGGGCTGGGAGTCCTCGCAGATGGTGCTGGGCCGCCACAGTGGCCGCGCTGCGGTCGACCAGCGCCTGCGTGCGCTGGGCTTCTGGCTGGAAGAGGAAGAACTGAAGCTGGTCTTCGAGCAGTTCAAGGCGCTGTGCGAGCAGCAGCGCGTGGTGACCGATGCCGACCTGCAGACCCTGATGCAGGGCAGCGCCACCCAGAACGGCTACCGCCTGGCCTCGATGACGATCAGCGATGTCGGCAGCCGCGCCAATGCGCTGGTCGAGCTGTCCGACCCGGAGGGCAACCGCGTTGCCGAGACGGCGCAGGGCGATGGTCCGGTCGATGCGTTGTTCGGTGCACTGTCGGCCGCCACCGGCGTGCAGTTGATGCTGGACAGCTACCACGTGCACAGTGTGGGCATCGGCGCCGATGCGCGCGGCGAAGCCAACCTGAGCGTGCGCCACGAGGGCGTGGAGTACGAAGGCACCGGCACCAGCCGCGACATCATCGAAGCCTCCGCGCTGGCGTGGCTGGAAGTGGCCAACCGCCTGCTGCGCCAGCGCAACGCGACGACCGAACAGCCCGCGGCGACCGCCGCGGCCTGAGCACCCATGAAGCACCCCGAACCGCAGCAAGGCCAGTCCATGACCCCAGCTCCCCGCACCCTGTACGACAAACTGTGGGATGCCCACGTCGTCGTTCCCGAGACCGACAGCGCGCCCGCCGTGCTGTACATCGACCTGCACCTGATCCATGAAGTGACCTCCCCGCAGGCCTTCACCGAACTGCGCGAGCGCGGCCTCTCCCCGCGCCGGCCGGACCGGACCAAGGCGACGATGGACCACTCCACCCCGACCCTGCCGGCCGGTGCCGACGGCAAGCTGCCCTACGCCAGCGCCGCCTCCGAAGCACAGGTGGCGATGCTGGCGGCCAACTGCGCGGAACATGGCATCGAACTGTTCGACCTGCAGTCGGCCAGCCGCGGCATCGTGCACGTGATCGCCCCCGAGCAGGGCTTCACCCAGCCGGGCATGACCATCGTCTGCGGCGACAGCCACACCTCCACGCATGGGGCGTTCGGCGCGCTGGCCTTCGGTATCGGCACCAGCGAGGTCGGCCATGTGCTGGCCACCCAGTGCCTGCTGCAACGCAAAGCCAGGACCATGGCGATCACGGTCGATGGCGTGCTGGCCCAGGGCGTCGGTGCCAAGGATGTGGTGCTGCACATCATCGGCGTGATCGGCGTCAACGGTGGCACCGGTCATGTGCTGGAGTTCCGCGGCAGCGCGATCGAAGCGATGGACATGGAGCAGCGCATGACGTTGTGCAACATGTCCATCGAAGCTGGCGCGCGAGCCGGCATGGTCGCCCCCGACCAGATCACCTTCGACTGGGTGGCCGCCACCCCGCGTGGTCCCAAGGGCGCCGACTTCGATGCCGCCGTCAACGCGTGGTCGCAGCTGCGCAGCGATGCCGGTGCGCGCTTCGACGTGGAGGTCCACATCGATGCCGCCGACATCCGCCCGACCCTGACCTGGGGCACCCACCCCGGCACCGCCATCGCCGTGGACCAGCCGATTCCGGCGGCCAACGACGCTGCCGCGCAGAAGGGACTGGACTACATGCACTTCCACGCCGGGCAGACCCTGGCCGGCACGCCGGTGGATGTGGTCTTCGTCGGTTCCTGCACCAACGGCCGCCTGAGCGACATGCGCGAAGTGGCGCAGGTGCTGCAGGGCCGCCGCGTCGCCCCGAGCGTACGCATGCTGGTGGTGCCGGGCTCGGAAATCGTCAAGCGCCAGGCCGAAGCCGAAGGCATCGATGTGGTCGTGCGCGCGGCCGGTGCCGAATGGCGCGAGCCGGGCTGCTCGATGTGCATCGCCATGAACGGCGATCTGGTCGCGCCGGGGCAACTGGCGGTCAGCACCAGCAACCGCAATTTCGAAGGCCGCCAAGGGCCCGGCTCGCGCACCCTGCTGGCCTCGCCGATGACGGCCGCCTGGGCCGCGGTGAACGGCCGCGTGGCCGACCCACGCGAACTGTATGCCACGCTGGAGGTGGCCTGATGAGCGGCTTCCGTACCCTGACCTCGACCAGCGTGGTGCTGCGCGAGACCAACATCGATACCGACCAGATCATTCCGGCGCGCTTTCTGTCCACCACCGAGCGCGTCGGCCTGGGCAAGTACGCCTTCAATGATTGGCGCTGGCAGAGCGAGGGCGTGCCGAACCCGGCGTTCGCCTTCAACCAGCCGCACAACGCCGGCCGCAGCATCCTGCTGGCCGGCCGCAACTTCGGCTGCGGCTCCTCGCGTGAGCATGCACCGTGGGCACTGACCGACCTGGGCCTGCGCGCCATCGTCAGCAGCGAGATCGCCGACATCTTCCGCGGCAATTCGCTGAAGAACGGCCTGCTGCCGATCGTGCTGGACGAAGCCGATGTGCAGACGCTGATGCAGCGCCCGGATGACGCACTGACCATCGATGTGGCCGCGCGCGAACTGCGCACGCCCGATGGACGCGTGTATGCCTTCCCGCTGGACGGCTTCTCGCAGACCTGCCTGCTGGAAGGCGTGGACCAATTGGGGTATCTGTTGGGCCGTACCCCTGACATTGAACGTTACGAGAGTGAACATGCACGCTGAGATTGTCGTATTGCCGGGTGACGGCATCGGTCCGGAAGTCGCCGCCGCCGCCGTGGCGGTGCTGGAGGCCGTCGCCACCCGTTTCGGGCACACCTTCGGGTTCCAGGAACACGACATCGGTGGCATCGCCATCGATCGCCACGGTGAACCGCTGCCGGCCACCACGCTGGATGCGTGTCGCAAGGCAGACGCCATCCTGCTCGGTGCGGTGGGCGGGCCGAAGTGGTCCGATCCCAATGCGAAGGTGCGGCCGGAACAAGGCCTGCTGGCGATCCGCAAGGCGCTGGGGCTGTACGCCAACCTGCGCCCGGTGCGCACGCACGCGGCCGCGCTCGGCGCCTCGCCGATCAAGGCCGAACTGCTGGAAGGCGTGGACTTCGTCGTCGTGCGCGAACTGACCGGCGGCATCTATTTCGGTGAGAAGACCCGCACCGCCGATACCGCCAGCGACCTGTGCAGCTACAGCGTGGGCGAAATCGAGCGCGTCATGCGCACCGCGTTCCGGCTGGCACAGACCCGCCGCGGCAAGCTCACCTCTGTGGACAAGGCCAACGTGCTGGAAACCTCGCGCCTGTGGCGCGACGTCGCCGCGCGGATCGGCCGCGAAGAGTTCCCGGAGATCGCGCTGGAGCACCAGCTGGTCGATTCGATGGCCATGCACCTGCTGGCCAAGCCGCGCGAGTACGACGTGATCGTGACCGAGAACATGTTCGGCGACATCCTCACCGACGAAGCCTCGATGCTGGCCGGCTCGCTCGGCCTGCTGCCATCTGCCTCGCTGGGCGAACCGGGTGCGGTCGGCATCTACGAGCCTATCCACGGCTCCGCGCCGGACATCGCCGGCAAGGGCATCGCCAATCCCTACGCCACCATCTTCAGCGCGGCGATGCTGCTGCGCCATTCACTGGGGCTGGACGAAGAGGCTGCTACGGTCGAGGCAGCGGTATATGCCGTGCTGGATGACGGCGTATTCACCGCCGATCTCGCCGCCAAGGGTTTTGCGGTGAGTACCGCCGCAGCCACCGACGCGGTCCTTGCCAAGCTGCAGTGACCGTACGAACGCGGCCTGGGGCCGCGTTCCTGTCTGTACATCCCGCACGGCCTCCCTGTCCCGTCGGCCACGTCGCTGCCAGCGGCTGGCCCCCAACAAGGAAAGCCTTTGAACCCTCGTTCCGCTGCCGAATTTCTCAACCACGTGGCCCAGCGCGATCCGCATCAGCCGGAATTCCTGCAGGCCGTGAAAGAAGTGATCCAGAGCCTGTGGCCGTTCCTGGAGCGTCATCCCCGCTACTTCGAACAAGGGCTGCTGGAGCGGCTGGTGGAGCCGGAGCGGGTGATCCAGTTCCGCGTGGCCTGGGCTGATGACGCTGGCAGGACCCATGTGAATCGCGGCTGGCGCGTGCAGCACAGTTCGGCGATCGGCCCGTTCAAGGGCGGCATGCGCTTCCATCCGTCGGTCAACCAATCGATCCTGAAGTTCCTTGCCTTCGAGCAGACCCTGAAGAACGCGCTGACGACCCTGCCGATGGGCGGTGGCAAGGGCGGCGCGGACTTCAATCCCAAGGGCCGCAGCGACACCGAAGTGATGCGCTTCTGCCAGGCCTTGATGCTGGAACTGCACCGCCACCTCGGTGCCGATACCGACGTGCCGGCCGGCGACATCGGCGTCGGCGCGCGCGAGGTCGGCTACATGACCGGCATGATGAAGAAGATCACCAACCATGCCTCCTGCGTGTTCACCGGCAAGGGCCTCTCCTACGGTGGCAGCCTGATGCGTCCGGAAGCGACCGGCTTCGGCACCGTCTACTTCGTCGAGCAGATGCTGCACCATGCCCGTCGCGATACCGATGGCGCGAAGGTGCTGATTTCCGGCGCCGGCAACGTCGCCCAGCATGCCGCGATCAAGGCCATCGAGCTGGGCGCGAAAGTGCTCACGCTCTCCGATTCCGGCGGCACGCTGTACGCCCGCGATGGCTTCGATGACGCGGCGCTGCAGGAGGTGGTGGAACTGCGCAACGAGCGCCGTGGTTGCTTGGCCGAGCTGGCCGACGACAAACGCTTCGAGTACCTGGACGGCAAGCGTCCCTGGCACATCCCGGCCGAGATCGCCCTGCCCTGCGCCACCCAGAATGAACTGGACGAAGATGATGCCCGCGCCCTGGTCGACAACGGTGTGCGGTGCGTGGCCGAAGGCGCCAACATGCCCTCCACGCTGGAGGCGGTGGACGTCTTCCTCGCGTCCGGCACCCTGTACGCACCGGGCAAGGCCAGCAATGCCGGCGGCGTGGCCACCTCGGGGCTGGAAATGAGCCAGAACGCGCAGCGCCTGTCCTGGCATCACGCCGATGTCGACGAGCGCCTGCACGGGATCATGAAGGACATCCACGCCAACTGCGTGCGCCACGGCAAGCGCGCCGACGGCAGCGTGAACTATGTGGACGGCGCCAACATCGCGGGTTTCGTCAAAGTGGCCGATGCGATGCTGGCCCAGGGCGTGTACTGAGGGCAGACCGATGAACGGGCGCAGCGATCAGTCCGCCGAGCGGACCTCGCTCGTCATGCAGCCGGCCAGCACGGCACCGCTGTCGGTGGGTATCACGCTGAATGCCCGCACGCGCGTGTATCCGGAGGATGCCTCCCGCGTTCCTTCGCGCATCCAGTACCCTTCCGCCTGACGATCCGCCGCGCCCAGTCCAGTGGCACCGAGCACCGCCTTCAGCGGCGCATCGCCCATGTCCGCGAAATAACCCCCTTGGGCGATGCCGAGCGACTGCACGGGCAGCCCCTGCAGCATCACAGGGTGGTCCAGCGTGACGGCGAGGAGAGACATCGTCTGTCCGCCGACACCGTACTCACGCTCGGCCACCGCGCTGACATTGTCCGGCCAAGCCACCGGCGACAGTTCCGAAACACGCTCCCACGTGTTCGCGATGCGCTGCATGGCAGCGTCGTCCGCCCGACATTCGAGCGCGGCGCCAACATCACTGGCCGAGGCAGTCTCGCGCAATCGGGGGGGGACACGCGCCTCGCGCATCGGACCGGGATAGTCACACCCCACCCGATAGCCCTTTCCATCGCTGCGCACCACGAGTGCGGCAGGCAATGACGCATCGCCGGATGCCTCGGGTGGCGACCAGACCTGGAACGGCTCACGCAGGCTGCTTGACCGCAGCCGCAGCCCATTCCCGCTGACGATGCGCGCACGCTGGCCGGCATCGACGGGAATCGAGAAGCCCGTGTCATCCGCCACCACGCGATGCGTTGTGATGCCGTGCACCGTCAACGCGTCCGGCATGTCGATGAACGTCGTCGTGTCGTCCCCGTCACCACTGAAGCCCCAACCCTGCAGATGGGCCGGACGCTCCTGCGGCGTGCCGTACCGTGCGCCACGCAGCGCCGTCGTCACCGCCTGCATTGCCGCCGGTGAGGCACGGCATTCCAGGAGCGCGACGAGATCGCGCTGGAAGCTGGCAGCGGTGTTCGCCTGCGCTGGCGGCGCACCGGCCATCGACACGGCGACGGCCGCGGCAGCAGCGAGCGGAGAGAAAAAACGTAGCAGCATCATGCGCGACCGAAGAGAATCCGATGTGCATTTTACGCTTGCAACTATCGCGAAGACGGCAGGCAGTCACGTCGCGCCGAAAGAATGAAGCCGGCCATCGGCCGGCTTCATCGTCCCTCAGCCTTCGCTGGTCTTCGCCTCGTCCGGCCTCACCCGGAACCACGCGGCATACAGCGCCGGCAGGAACACCAGGGTCAGCACGGTGCCGACGATCAGGCCGCCCATGATCGAGATCGCCATCGAGCCGTAGAACGCACTGCGCGACAGCGGGATCATCGCCAGCACCGCGGCCAGCGCGGTCAGCACGATCGGGCGGAAGCGGCGCACGGTGGCATCGATGATCGCGTGCCAGCGGTCATGCCCGGCATCGATGTCCTGCTGGATCTGATCGATCAGGATCACCGAGTTGCGCATGATCATGCCGGCCAGCGCGATCGTCCCCAGCAGCGCTACGAAGCCGAACGGCGCGCGGAACAGCAGCAGGAACAGGGTCGCGCCGATGATGCCCAGCGGCGCGGTGACCAGCACCATCGCCGCACGCGAGAAGCTGCGCAGCTGCAGCATCAGCAAGGTCGCCACCACGATCAGGAACAGCGGCATGCCGGCCTTGATCGAATCCTGGCCACGGGTGGAATCCTCCACCGTGCCGCCGGTTTCAAGCAGGTAGCCGGACGGCAGCTCGGCACGGATGCCCTCCAGTGTCGGCAGGATCTGCTGCACCACGTCCAGCGGCTGCTTCGCGTCGGCAATGTCGGCGCGCACGGTCACCGTCGGCAGGCGGTTGCGGTGCCAGATGATGCCGTCCTCGAACACGTACTCCAGGCGCGCCACCTGCGACAGCGTCACCGAGGTGCCGCTGGCGGTCGGAATGGCCAGGCTGCCCAGCATGTCCAGCCGCACGCGTTCGTTGTCCGGGCCACGCAGCAGCATCTCGATCAGGCGGTTGCCCTCCCGGTAGGTGCTCACGCTCATGCCCGACAACGAGGTGCCCAGCAGCTGGCTCACCTGCGCGCTGCTCACGCCCAGTGCGCGTGCACGGTCCTGGTCGATCACCAGCCGTACCACTTTGCTCGGCTCGCTCCAGTCCAGGTTGACGTTCATCACGTGCGGGTTTGCGCGCACCTTGGCTTCCACCTGCCGGGCAATGGCCTGCACCTGCGCGATATGCTCGCCGGAGATGCGCATCTGCACCGGGTAGCCGACCGGCGGGCCGTTCTCCAGGCGGGTCACGCGCATCTGCACGTCCGGGAACTGCGGAATCACGTCCTTGAGCAGCCAGTCGCGGGTCGCCTCACGTGCTGTTGCATTCTCGGTCAGCACCACGAACTGCGAGAAGTTGGTGGCCGGCAGCTGCTGGTCCAACGGCAGGTAGAAACGCGGCGAGCCGGTGCCGACGTAGGCCACATAGTTGCTGATGCCCGCGCGGTCCTTGAGCAGCTTTTCCAGCTTGGTCGCCTGCGCCTGGGTCGCCTGCAACGAGGCACCCTCGGCCAGTTCAATGTCCACCATCAGTTCCGGGCGGGTCGAATCCGGGAAGAACTGCTGGGGCACGAAGCGGAAGATCAGCAGCGAGAACACGAACAGCGCGGCCGTGGCAGCGATCACCCACCAGCGATGGCGGAGGCACACATCGAGGAACCCGCGGAAGCGCACGTAGAACGGACGCTGGTACGGATCGTGGTCGTGCGCATGGACCTTCGGCGCGATCCAGCGCGCGAACGCGGGATGGCGGTCGGCCCACCGCAGGCGACGGGCATGCCAGCGCCCCGCCAGGCTGTCCGGCTTCGGCGGCTGCGGATTGAACAGGTCCGGCAACATCTTGTCGCCCAGGTACGGGATGAACAGCACCGCGGCGATCCACGACACCACCAGCGCGATGGTGACCACCTGGAACAACGAGCGGGTGTATTCGCCGGTGCTCGAGGCGGCCGTGGCGATCGGCAGGAAGCCGGCCGCGGTGATCAGCGTACCGGTCAGCATCGGGAAGGCGGTCGATTCCCACGCGAAGCTGGCCGCGCGCAGGCGGTCGTAGCCCTGCTCCATCTTGGTGGCCATCATCTCCACCGCGATGATCGCATCGTCCACCAGCAGGCCCAGCGCCAGCACCAGCGCGCCGAGGGAAATCTTGTGCAGGCCGATGCCGAAGTAATGCATGACGAAGAACGTCATCGCCAGCACCAGCGGAATGGTCACGCCCACCACCAGGCCGGTGCGCAGGCCAAGCGAGAAGAAGCTCACCAGCAGCACGATCACCACCGCTTCGGTCAGCACCTGCACGAACTCGCCGACGGACTCCTCCACCGCATGCGGCTGGTCGGAGACCTTGCGCAGCTGCATGCCGGCCGGCAGTGTCTTCTGCAGTCGTTCGAACTCGGCATCCAGGGTACTGCCCAGCTTGAGGATGTCGCCGCCGTCCTTCATCGCCACGGCGATGCCGATCGCGTCCTCACCCATGAAGCGCATCTTCGGCGACGCCGGATCGGCGAAACCGCGTTTGATCTCGGCGATGTCGCCCAGGTGCACGGTGCGGTCGCCGGCCTGGATCGGGAAGCTGCGGATCTCCTCCACGCTCTGGAACTGGCCGGTGACGCGCAGCTGCACACGATCGGTCGGCGTTTCAAAGAAGCTGGTGGCGGCAATGGCATTCTGGTCGGCCAATGCCTGCTGCACCTGCTGCAGCGACACGCCCAGGGTGGCCAGCTTGGTATTGGACAGCTCGATCCAGACCTTCTCGTCCTGCAGGCCTTCCAGTTCGATCTTGCCCACATCCGGCACGCGCTGCAGTTCCAGCTGGATGCGATCGGCGTAGTCGCGCATCACCGCGTAGTCGAAGCCCTGCCCGGTCAACGCGTAGATGTTGCCGAAGGTGTCGCCGAATTCGTCGTTGAAGAACGGTCCGACGATTTCGCGCGGCAGGGTCGGCTTGATGTCGCCCACGCGCTTGCGCACCTGGTACCACAGGTCGGGAATCGCCTTGGAACGCAGGCTGTCGCGCGCCACGAAGATCACCTGCGATTCGCCCGGGCGCGAGTAGGAGCGGATGAACTCGTACTGCCCGGTGTTCAGCAGTGCCTTCTCGATCGGTTCGGTGACCTGGCGTGAGACCTGTTCGGCGGTCGCGCCGGGCCAATTCGTGCGCACCACCATCACTTTGAAGGTGAACGGTGGATCCTCGGACTGGCCCAGGTGCTTGTACGACCACGCGCCGATGATCGCGAAGGCCAGCATCGCAAACAGCACCAGTGGCCGGTTGCCCAGCGCCCATTCGGAGAGATTGAAGCGGCGCACGGGATCAGTTCCCCTTGCCGGTGGCAGGCGCGGCAGGCTTGGCCGCCGGTGCCAGCACCGGGCGGTTCTGGCGGTCCACCGCCGTCACCGGCTGGCCCTCGCGCAGCAGATGGCCGCCGGCCGCCACCACCCAGTCGTTCGCGTTCACCCCGCTCAGCACCGGAACGGATTCCACGGCGTACGCACCGACCGTCACCAGCGTGGCTTTCAAGGTGCGCTTGGCCGGATCGACCACCCACACGCTGCTGCGTCCATCGGCGCCGCGCTGCACCGCCGCCAGCGGCAGCTGCAGCGTGCCCTGGCGGCCGGCCGCGGCGAACACGCGTGCGCTCTGGCCCAGCTCTACTTCGGTCAAGGCTTCCGGCGCCAGGCTGACGCGGGTGGCGTAGGTCCGCGCCTGCGCATCGGCGGCCGGGGCGATCTCACGGATCGTGCCGGCCAGCAGCTGGCCCGGGCGGTTCCACAGTTCCACCTGCACCGGCTGGCCGACCTGGTAATCGCGGATGGTGCTTTCCGGCAGCGCGATCACGACTTCACGGCCGCCATCAGCGGCCAGGGTGAACACGGTCTGCCCGGCGCTGACCACCTGCCCGGCTTCGGCCTGGCGGCTGGCGATCACGCCGTCGGCCGGCGCACGCAGCTGCGCGTACTCGGCCTGGTTGCGGGCCACGGCCAGATTCGCGCGGGCGGCATTGGCCTGGCCCTGCGCGGCCTTGAACGCGGCGGTCTGGCTGTCCAGCGCGGACTGGCTGACCAGCTGCTGCTCGGCAAGTGTCGCGTAACGCTTCTGATCATCGCGGGCGCGGATCAGATCGGCTTCGGCGGCAGCGAGCTGGGCCTGCGAGGCACTGGCCTGGGAGGCGTAGTCGGCGGCATCCAGCTCGGCCAGCAGCTGCCCCTTGCGCACGCGCTGGCCGGCATCGACATGGCGCTTGATCAGGTTGCCCCCGACCCGGAACGACAGCGGGCTCTCCTGGCGGGCCCGGATCTCACCGGGATACGCGGCCAGTTCCTGCCCGGCCACGGTCCCGGGGTGGACCACCAGCACCGGGATCGGCGCCACCGGCTCGGCGTCCTGCTTGCCACATGCTGCCAGCGCGATCGCCAGCAACCCACCACCCATCCATCGCATGTTGTTCATGAGGTCCTGGACCTGAAAAGTAACCCGGGAAAAGCGGCTGGAAACGCTCTGTTCCAAACGCTTCAATATTGAACCAGCCGGTATAGTATAAATATCGAACCGATTGGTCTAGTATTGATTGGATGACTGATCCGACCTCCTCCACATCGCCCTCCAAGCCGGCCGCCAAGGCCGCTGGACCGGGGCGCCCGAAGGATCTGGGCAAGCGTGCGGCCATCCTCGAGGCGGCGAAATCCCTGTTCGTCGACCAAGGCTACAACGGCGTGAGCATGGACAGCATCGCGGCCCAGGCTGGCGTCTCCAAACTGACCGTTTACAGCCATTTCGGCGACAAAGAGACCTTGTTCACCGAAGCTGTGCAGTCCAAGTGCGCCGAGATGCTGCCTGACGAGCTGTTCGTCACCGACATCGAAGGCCCGCTGCGCGACCAGCTGATGGGCATCGGCCACGCCTTTTTCGGCCTGATCACCTCCGATGCGGCGGTGGCCGTGCAGCGGGTGATGATGTCGCCCGATACCGACGACCGGATCCGCGAGATGTTCTGGCTGGCCGGCCCGCAGCGGACCACCGATGCGCTGGCCGATTTCCTGCGTGCCCGTACCGCCCGCGGCGAGCTGGAGATCACCGACTTCCCGACCGCCGCGATCCAGTTCCTGACCTTGATCAAGGGCGAGCTGCATACGCATATGATGTGCGGGTTGCGGCCGGCCCCGGCCGAGTGCGACGCCGACGCCCACGTGAGCGCCAGCGTCGACTTTTTCCTGCGGGCGTATGCCCGGCGGCACTAAACTGAATGGACCGGAGGTCGCGGTGACTTCCGGCACTGCGACCCCGGCGCGACGGCAGCGATGCTCTCAGCGCGCCGCCGGCTCCCGGCACCGGTAAAATGGCCGGCCCACTGCGCTGGATATAGAACCTCATGACGATCGATTACTCCCACGCCCGCGAACTGATGGTCGAACAGCAGATCCGCCCCTGGGATGTGCTGGAAATCCGCGTGCTCGATGTACTGGCACGCTTGCCGCGGGAGGCGTTCGTCGCTGAATCGCACCGGGCCCTGGCCTACGCCGATATCGAGCTGCCGCTGGGCAACGGCCAGAAGATGATGAAGCCGGTCATCGAAGGCCGCACCCTGCAGGCGCTGGATCTGCAGCCGGGTGATGAAGTGCTGGAAATCGGCACCGGCAGCGGCTACCTGAGCGCCTGCATGGGCGAGCTGGCCCGCGAAGTGCTGAGCCTGGAAATCGATGCCGACCTGGCCACGACCGCGCGCGCGCGCCTGGACGCGGCCGGCCTGGGCAACAACGTCCGCATCGAAACCGCCGACGCCCTGACCTGGGACACCGAGCGACGCTTCGATGCGATCTGCGTCACCGGCGCGGTGGATGTCATCCCGTCACGTTTCACCCAGTGGCTGCGTCCCGGCGGTCGACTGTTCGTGATCCGTGGCCTGTCGCCGGTCATGGAAGCGGTGCTGGTCAAGGCGGACGGCACCACTGAATCGCTGTTCGAAACCGATATCGATTACCTGCGCGGTGCCGCCCCGGCACCCCAGTTCCAACTCTGAGTCCAAGGAAGCCGCAATGATCCGCCGATCCCTCGCCCTTGCGCTGGCCGCCGCCCTGCTGCCGATGACCGCCTCTGCCGCCGACCTGCTGCAGGTCTACGAAATGGCGCGCAATGGCGATCCGCAGCTCTCGGCTGCCGAGTCGACCCGCCTGTACGACAAGGAAGGCGCCGTGCAGGCGCGTGCCGCCCTGCTGCCGCAGCTCAACGGCGAGGCCTCGCTCAACCGCACCCGCACCAACCCGAACCATGATCTGACCTCCAGCTCGTTCACCACCAAGAGCCGGAACTACACGATCAACGGCAGCCAGACGGTCTTCAACTTCACCCAGTTCGCCAACCTGCGTTCGCAGCGCGAGCTGAGCCAGGCGGCCGACTTCACCCTGGATTCGGCCAACGACGACCTGATCGTGCGCACCTCGGCGGCGTACTTCAACGTGCTGGTGGGCATCGAATCGCTGTCGGCCGCCCAGACCAACGAAGCGGCGGCGAAGAAGCAGTTCGACTTCGCCGACAAGCGCCTGGAAGTAGGCCTGGCCCCGATCACCGACGTGCACGAAGCCCGCGCCCAGTACGACCAGGCACGCGCCAACACGATCATCGCGCAGAACACGCTGGCCGACGCCTATCAGGCGCTGACCGAACTGACCGGCCAGCCGGTCACCGACCTGCGCGCCCTGCCCGCCGATTTCCGTCCGGAGCTGCCGGCCAAGTACGCCACCATCGATACGCTGGTGTCCGAAGCCGTCGCGCAGAACCCGGCGCTGAAGGCGCAGGAACTGAAGGTCAACGCCGCCGAATCCGGCGTCTCGGCCGCCCGCGGCGCGCACTACCCGACCCTGTCGCTCGGTGCCACCGCCGGCAAGTCGGCCAGCTGGGGTGATGTGGTCGGCGCTGACAGCTTCAGCCCGGACCGTCGCACCAACAGCGTCGGCCTGACCTTGAACGTGCCGATCTTCTCCGGTGGCGCCACCCAGTCCGGCGTGCGCCAGGCCCTGGCCCAGCGCGACATCGCCCAGGACGGTTACGAGCAGCAGAAGCGTGCCCTGGACCGCAACACCCGCAATGCCTACCAGACCCTGGTCGCGGGCATCAGCGAAGTGGAAGCGCGTCGCCTGGCGGTGGTCTCGGCGCAGAGCGCCTATGACGCTTCGCAGGTCGGCCTGGAAGTCGGTACGCGTACCGTGCTCGACGTGATCCAGAACCAGCGCATCCTGTTCTCCGCGCAGCTGGACTACGCCAACGCCCGCTACACCTTCCTGCAGAACCGCCTGCAGCTGGGCCAGGCCGTCGGCACGCTGGACATCGCCGAACTGCAGGACATCAACCGCCTGCTGACGCAGAAGGCGGCCACGCCGAGCACCACCGTCAACTGATCGACGGCGCACGGCGAGACAGAAAAACCACCCGCTTGCGGGTGGTTTTTTTTTGCGTGCAATATGCCGATCGCGACACACTGCACGCGGCGCACACGCGGTCAACGCCACGCAGGATGCCGCGTGCAATGCCTGCCCGTGCACACTCTCCACGGTGAACCGGTCCACCATCCGGCACCTGTCGTGGAAAATGGCTTGACCCTTTGGCGGGGGACGACTATGGTCCGCCCCGCACCACCTTCCCTTTCCCTCCAGAGGCGCCCTCCTTGGACAGTCATAGTCGATCTCGTTGCTGCTCCTGAGCCGACGGACCCACTGACCCCAAGGTCGGTTCCGTCCGCACAGGACGGGGCCTTCCGGCGCAGCTGACACGCTCGCCCGCCTCGCATCATCCGCACCGCAGTTCCATCCGACCCCAAGAGAGGGGTGCCGCTGGCGTTTCCGATTGCCTGGAGATTGCCCATGCACGCTTCCCGTCTGTTCGCCCTGCCGCTCGTGGCCGTGGCGATGCTTCCGTTCGACACCCGCGCCGCCGCCAGCCTGATGGTGGACGACGCCTCCATCACCGATGCCGGTCGCTGCCAGCTGGAAAGCTGGGGCCGTCATACCCATGCCGGGGCCGAGTGGACCGCCGTACCGGCCTGCACCGTCGGCGATACCGAGTGGTCGCTCGGTGTCAGCCATCAACGCGCTGCTTCCGACACGCAATGGGCGCTGGGTGCCAAGCGCGTCCTGCGCGACATCGACCAGCGCCGCTGGGGCATGGCGCTCAGTGCCGGTGTCGGCAGCGACTGGCACCGCCTGCGTGGCGACGACTGGGGCATCAATGCGCCGCTGACCATCGCACTCGGGGCCAACGACCGCACCCTGCTGCACGTCAACCTGGGCTGGGCGCGCATGGCCGCGGCACGCGGTCGCACCGAGGGCATCGGCGTGGAAATCAACACCGCCCCGCAGTGGTCGCTGCTGGCTGAAACCGCGCGCGATGCCACGCGCCAGCGCAGCAGTCAGTTCGGCGTGCGCCACGCGCTCTGGCGGGGTGCCAGCGTGGACCTGCTCGCTGGACGCGTCCATCACCAGCGCGACGGCCACTGGATCACGCTCGGCATCACTCTCGCCGCTGCGCCGTGACTGCCGGCTGAGCTCATCGACTGACACAACCGCATCCGTGTTTACCGCGCATCGCTACGGCACTGCGCCGCCTGTTGGAGCATCACCATGAACCGCGAAGACCTCCTGTTCTCGATCCGCACCCTCTCGCTCTCCCTCGACGCGGCTGGCTTCGTCAGCATCGCCGCGACCACGCACCCCTCCGATCTGGTCGATGCATTCGATGCACTGAGCGTGGAGAAGACACTGCCATTGCTGATGCTGCTCGACCCGCAGCCGCGCGCCGAGCTGTTCGCGCACTTCGCCGAGATCCGCCAGGATCAGCTGCTGGCCGCGATGACGCGCGAGGCGGTGGTGCAGTTGTTCGAGCACATGCCATCGGATGATCGCGCCGATCTGTTCAACCGGCTGGGGGATGACGCCAAGCAGAAACTGCTGCCCGCGCTGACCAAGGCGGAACGCGATGACATCCTCAAGATGGCGTCCTATCCCGAAGGCACGGTCGGCTCGGCGACCACCTCCGACTATGTCTGGGTATCTCCGGAAATGACCGTGGCGCAGGCTCTCACGCATATCCGCGCCACCGCGCTGCACAGCGAAACGGTGAACACCCTGTTCGTGCTCGACCGCACGCTGCGCCTGCGTGGTACCGTGGCGCTGCGCGACCTGGTACTGGCCAACGAGAACAGTACGGTCGCCTCGATCATGCAGAAGCAGCCGGTGTCCGCGCAGGCGCACTGGCCACGGCTGCAGGCCGCCGAGCTGATCCGCCGCTACGATCTGTTGGCCCTGCCGGTGACCAACGGCGGCGATCGCATGATCGGCATCGTCACCGTCGACGATGCGATGGACATCGAGAAGGAACAGGATGCTTCGCAGCTGGCCCGCTTCGGCGGCACGGTGAGTGCGCATGGCAATGATCTGGATGTGCGCAGTACGCCGCTGAAGCAGATGTTCCGCGTGCGTGTGTTCTGGCTGGCGATCCTGACCTGCTTCGGCATCGTCACCAGCACCTTTGTCGCCGCGCAGGAGGAACTGCTGTCGCAGGTGATCGTGCTCGCCGCCTTCATCGCCCCGATCGTGGACATGGGCGGCAACACCGGCAGCCAGTCGGCGACGCTGGTGATTCGCAGCATGGCGCTGGGCGAGCTGAAACTGCGCTGGCGCGACGTGGGCTTCGTCATCAAGCGCGAACTGCCGGTGGCCGCGACGCTGGGCATCACCATCGCCCTGCTCGAAGCGATCCTGGCGTACTTCAGCAAAGGCGTGGGCATGGACGTTCTGCTGGTGGTGGGCTCGAGCATGCTGGTGTGCACCGCGCTGGGCGGCCTCATCGGCGCGCTGCTGCCGTTCGCCGCACGCCGCATCGGCGCGGACCCGGCCACGCTGTCGGCACCGATGATCACCTCGGTCATGGATCTGATCGGGGTGTTCATCTACTTCGGCTTTGCGTACGCCTTCCTGGGCGACCTGCTGGTCGCGGCGGGCTGAGGCGTGGTCAGGTGGGGTCGCCCGGCAGGGCGATCAGGCCTGCGCCGGTCAGGCCACCGGCGGCGGCAGCTGCGGCGCGATCAGGGCCACGGTGCGCTTCAACGCGCCGCGGCCGTTGCTTACCAGGGCACAGCCGGCGCGGGCCATGTCTTCGCGCGCCTGGGGATCGCGCAGCAGGGTCAGCAACGCGTCGCCGACACCGTTGGCATCCTCCGCGATCACCACGGCCCCTGCTTCGCGCATGCGCCGGGAAATCTCGGCGAAGTTGTGCAGGTGCGGCCCGGTGACCGCAGCGGTGCCCATCGCCGCCGGTTCCAGCAGGTTGTGCCCGCCGATGGCCTGCAGGCTGCCACCGACGAAGGCCACCTGTGCGCAGCCATAGAACGACATCAGCTCACCGAGCGTATCGATCACGAATACATCGGTATCGGCCTGCGGCCACTGCTGCTGGCGGCGTGTGGCGACCTTCCAGCCCTGCTCGCGGGCCAGCGCTTCCACCCGCGGGAAGCGCTCGGGATGCCGTGGCGCCCACAACAGCAGCAGCCCCGGCACCGTTTCGCGCAGGCGGCGATGCAGATCGATGGTGGCCTGCTCCTCGCCCTCGTGCGTGCTGGCGGCAATCCAGACCGGGCGCTCGGCGGGGACCAGGTCGTGGAAGCGCGCGATGAACTCCTGCACGTTCGGCGTGGCGATATCGAATTTCAGATTGCCCAGCGGCTGCACCTGATCCGGACGGGCGCCGAGCTGGATGAAGCGATCGGCATCGTCGGCCGACTGCGCGGCCACGCAGGTCACGGTGCGCAGCGCGCGACCGATCAACGGCCGCAGCAGGCGATAGCCGCGCAGCGAACGCGCCGACAGCCGGGCGTTGAGGATGTAGACCGGAATCCGGCGGTCGCGGCAGCCGAACAGCAGGTTCGGCCACAGTTCGGTTTCCAGGATCAGGGCCAGGCTGGGCTTGAAGTGGCCCAGGAAACGACCGACGCTGCCCGGCACGTCGTAAGGCAGATACACGTGGTCGACCGCATCGCCCCACAGCGCGCGGACGCGCTCGGAGCCGGTCGGGGTGATGGTGGTGATCACCCAGCGGATGTCCGGACGCAGCGTGCGCAGGGCGTTCACCAGCGGCGCGGCGGCGTTCACCTCGCCCACCGAGACCGCGTGCAGCCATACCCGCGGCTGGCCGCTGGAGTGCGGATAGGAGGCATAGCGCTCATCCCAGCGCTGGAAGTACTCGCGCACCCGGAAGCCCCGCCAGACCAGGTGGTACACGGTGATCGGCAACAGCAGGTACAGCACGGCCGAGTACAGGCCGCGCAGGATCCATTCGACAGGGCTTTTACGCATGCGCAAAGGATACGGGAGCGGCGCGGGGAAGACACGCCGCGCCGCCGTGAGGGCCCCGCCGGGACGCATCCGGGCGCATCCATTAGAATCGAGGCATGTCCGATAATGCTTCCACCGCCACCCGGCCGTCCCTGCGCAACCCGCGCCACTGGCCGACCTTCGCCTTCATGCTGTTCGCCTTCGCGATCGCCCGCCTGCCGTGGATGCTGCAGCGCGCGCTCGGCCGGGGTGTCGGCACGGTCGCCTACCGGCTGGCCAGCAGCCGCCGGCGCGCCGCCGAGGTCAACCTGAAGCTGTGCTTCCCGGAGAAGGACGACGCCTGGCGCCAGCGCCTGCTGCGGGACTCCTTCGACGCCCTGGGCGTGGGCATCTTCGAGTTCGCGCGGGCCTGGTGGGGCAGCATCGACAGCATCCGCCCGCAGGTGCAGATCGAAGGGCTGGAGCACCTGCACCGCATGCAGGCCGAGGGCCGCGGCGTCCTGCTGGTGTCCGGCCACTTCATGACGCTGGAGATGTGTGGCCGCCTGCTGTGCGACCACGTCGAGCTGTCCGGCATGTACCGCAAGCACCGCAACCCGGTGTACGAGTGGGCGGTGAAGTTCGGCCGCCTGCGCTACGCCAAGGCGATGTACGCCAACGAGGACATCCGCGCGACGGTGCGGCACCTCAAGAAGGGCGGCTTCCTCTGGTATGCGCCGGACCAGGACATGCGCGGCAAGGACACCGTGTTCGTGCCGTTCTTCGGCCACACCGCTTCGACCATCACGGCCACGCACCAGCTGGCCCGGATGACCGGCTGTGCGGTGATCCCGTATTTCCACCGTCGCGAGGGCGGGAAGTATTTCCTGAAGATCGGCGCACCGCTGGAGAATTTCCCCAGCGAGGATGTCGAGGCCGATACCGCGCGCGTCAACCAGGCCATCGAAGCGATGGTGCGCGAGGCGCCGGACCAGTACCTGTGGATCCACCGACGGTTCAAGCGCCAGCCCGGTGGGCGGAGCGATTACTACCGGTAAAGCTACTCCATGGGTGGCTGCACGCCCCCCTCGGTAGAGCCACCCCATGGGTGGCTGCAGGGTGCCAGACCGCGAACAGCCCCCCATGGGGTGGCTCTACGCTTCCATGGGCCACCGTGACCAGGCGTGCGGGTACTCCCCCAACGCACTGGCCAATCCCGCACGTATCGGGTTGGCGAGGATGTACAGCGCCTGCCGGCGCAAGGATGCCTCATTTCTCACGGCGTGGTCGAAGTACCCGTGCTGCCAGAGCTTCCCCTTTCGCTGCAGACGCTCATTCAACAATCGGCTGCTGCGTGATTTGAACAGCAGCATGCAACGAGCCAAGGTGTCTTGCCGCAGTTGGATCAACCAATGCACGTGGTCCGGCATTACCACCCAAGCCAACGTGCAACTGACCCCGCAACGATCCATGTAGCGCAGCGTGTCGATGATTACCTCTGCATTGAGGGGATCCTCGAACCACTTGCGCCTGTCGTGCGTGGTGGTGGTGAGCGCGTAGCAATACCCTGGATGCGAGTATCGGCCGCGTTGGAGGCGTTGGCTGGCCATCGCACGAGAGTGCGTTGACCGGGGCGCGGAGCCCATCGGTGGATGGCGCGCATGTGCGTCGGTATGTCCCCATACCCGGGCCACAAGCAGCCACGCATGGCGTGGCTCTACCCGTCGTCGCGTGCCAACAGACTGCCCGCATACAGCGCGGCCAGCAGCAGCGTGAGGCCGCCCCAGAAGGTGGAGTAGAACGCCAGATGGGTGTTGAGCGGGAATACCGTCACCGCCAGCGCCAGCATCGCCGGGCGCGCACGTTCGCGGGCCTCGGGCGGTGCGAAGCGCCACGCACGCCAGGCCTGGGCCACGGCCGCCAACCACAGCAACAGGCCGAGGATCCCGGTTTCGGAGAGGATCTCGAGCAGGATCTGGTGCGCATGCAATGCCGGCCCCGCGCCCCAGACTTCCTGCGCGGCCGGGTCCGGGTTGCAGCCCGGGTAGGCATCGCGGAACCCACGCGCGCCGACACCGTTGATCGGGTGCGCTTCGATCATGCAGGTGGCCGCCGACCAGATCTGCGCGCGCCCGGACAGCGCCTGGTTGACGCCATCACTCTCGCCTTCCCAGGCCATGGCAGTACGCGCCACGCGGTCCCCGACCTGCGGCACGCTCACGGTCAGCACGACCGCCGCCACCGCACCGACGGCGATGCAGGCCAACAGCCCGCGCACGCCGATCAGGCGCCAACCGGAGAACACCAGCACCAGCGCATAGGTCAGCCACGCCGCGCGTGAGCCGGCCAATACCAGCACCACACCGACCGCGGCCGCCACCAGCGACCAGCCGAGGATGCCGGCACGACGTGAGGCGGCGAACAGCAGGAACGGCGACAGACTGGCCAGAACCTGGCCGAACTTGAGATTGCACGGGCCGAGGACGCCGCTGAGGCGATCGACCAAGGCCATCTCTTCGGGCGCGCACAGGCCGTGCCCGCTGAACGCCCACTTGAGCTGGTCCATCGACCAGAACAAGGGGCTGGTGCCGACGATTGCCTGGGCCAGTGCATCCACTGTCCACAGCCCGGTGATCAGCGCCAGGCCACCGAGGGTCAGCGCACGTCGCTGTGGCGTCGCCACGGCAATCGCGACCAGCCACATGAAGGGCAGATAGCGCAGGCCGGCGGCGGCTTTGCGCCATGCGGTGCCGGGATCGATCGCATCGAAGGTGGAAAATGCCTGCGGCAGCCAGTAGCCCAGGAACAGGATGCTGGTCAGGGCCCACGCGGGGCTGCTGAGCAGACGCTGTTTACCCTGCAGGCGCAGCTGCACCATGCGTACCGCCGCGTACAGCGCGCCAAGCACGAGGACGCCCTCGGCGATGCCGGGCAGCGGCCACAACGCGACAAACGCAATCACCCACCACGGGGCCCACCGGCCTGCGCGGGAGCCCGGCGAACCCGGTGCGAGGGTGGGCTCAGCCGATGAGGGAGGTATAGAGCTGGAGCGTGTCACGCTGCATTGCCTGCAAGGTAAACGGGATCCGCGTCGGCAGTGAGGGCGGCTGCAGCAGCAACTGCTGCGCGCGCACCAGCAGTGCATCGGCGTCGCCCAAGGGTACCGCGCCGGAGGGTTGCAGCTGAGTCAACAACTCGCCGACGCCGCCATGGTTCCAGCCCAGCACGGGGCGGCCCACCGACAGTGCTTCGACCACGGTGCGGCCAAAGGCTTCGGCCTTGTCCGAGAGCTGCAGCACCAGATCGCTGGCCGCATAGGCCTGCGCGATGCGCGAGGTCGGCGCGGTCATCAGCACCGCATCGAACACGCCGAGGCTGCGCGCCTGCGCTTCCAGCTCGGCCACATAGGATTCGCGGCCCGGCTCACGCGTGCCCGGCATCCACAGCCTGGCCGGCACACCGGCAGCGTGCAGCCCGGCGAGCAGCGTCAGCGCGTGGCGATGCCCTTTCAGGCGGGTGCCACGGCCAGGCAACAACAGCAACGGCGCGTCGCCGGCCAGTGCGGGGTGCTGCTCGGCCACGGCCAGCCGCGCACGCCGATCCTGGCGGCCCACGCGCGGGAACTGCGCGACATCGACACCGCGCGGTATCACCTGCAGGCGCTCGGCCGGAACGCCGGGGTAATGCGTCTGCACGAACTCACGCACGCTGTTGGACACGCAGATGACACGCTCGCCGCTGGTCATCACCGCGCTGTAGCGGCCGGGCGAGTTGAGCCCGTGCACGGTGGTGACCCAGTGCGGGCGGGTGGCGGCCGGCAGGTTGCGCACGGCATACAGCCCCAGCCAGGCCGGCAGCCGCGAGCGCGCATGCACGATGTCCGCGCCCACCTCGTTGAACAGGTTGCGCAGGGTCAGCACGTGACGCAGCGTCAGCGGCGATTTGCGGCCGATGTCCAGGGTCAGGTGTTCGGCGCCACTGGCGAGCAGGGGCTCGACCAGGCGCCCACCGGCGGACACGACAATGGCCCGGTGGCCGGCGGCAACCAGGGCGGAGGCGATCTCAAGGGTGGAGCGTTCGACCCCGCCGGAGTGCAGCGCCGGCAGCAGCTGCACCACGGTCAGTCGGCGCACAGTGTGGTCCGCAGATCAGTCGGCGAGCACGAACACGGCGCCGCAGTACGGGCACGCGGCCTCGCAGTTGGGCTCGTCTTCGATCGGCAGGTACACGCGCGGGTGCGAGTTCCACAGCGCCATTTCCGGCGTCGGGCAGCTCAGCGGCAGGTCGCTGCGGTGCACGGTGTAACGCTTCTCGGCATTGGCGGGCGCGGTGGCGGTATGGCTCATGGCGTGGACACACAAAGGGGGTTGCGAGACCGCCGATTCTAGCATCTGGCGGCCGGGGAGGGCCGCAGTGCCCGGCATGCCCCGGTGCGGGACCGGACGCAGTGCCAACACGGACCACTGCTGTTTTTAAATCGATCCAAATCCGTTGTCAACAATTCGATATGAAACGAATTTGCCGAATTTAGATCGAACTAATTGCACTTGTCAGGGCCAGTTGTCGTGATGCAGGATCAGTCGGGTACCGATCATCGACCCGATCGCCTGCCCGACCCCCACCGGACATGCATCGCCTCTTTCCTGCCGTCTGCCGATGGCTGGGGCGACGCCGTCCGCCGTGGCCATCGATGCGGGTCCTGCCTGCCGCCTGCCCTTCCCGGGAGACCCTTGCATGACCCTGTCCGACCTGCGCCCCGCCCGCCGCGCCCTTCCCCTCGCCCTGGCGCTGGCCTGCGCATCGATCGCCCTGCCGGCCGCCGCGCAGGGCCTGCAGACCTCCTTCGAGCCGGGCCAACCGGCGCCGGCCGCCAGCGACGGCGCGCTGCAGGTGCGGATCGGCAATGGCCCCACCTCCCCCTACGCCGCCAAGCCCGGCGTCGGCTACAGCGGGCTGCACGCGCTGCACTACGCCAGTGCCGGGGGCGCGGCGCGGCGCGCACTGTTCCAGACCGACCTGACCATCGATGCCGATACCACCCTCTCCTGGCTGGTGCTGCCCGAGATCGTCGGCAAGGACACCGTGGCCTCCACCTACGTCTCGCTCGACCTGGTGCTCGATGACGGCACCCGCGTCTCGGCCAGTGCCGCGCGCGATCACCACGGCGTTGCGCTGGGTGCGCGGGCACAGGGCGACTCGAAGACGCTGTACCCGCAGCAATGGGCACGCAAAGCCGTCCGTCTGGGCGATGTCCCGGCCCTGCGCGGTCGCCGCGTGGTCGCGCTGGAGCTGGAGGTCGCCAGCGCCGACGGCGCACCGGTGGCCGGCTGGATCGACGATGTCCGCCTGGAAGCGCAGCCGCGCAGCACGCCACAGCGGCCCTCGGACTGGGTGCTGACCACCCGCGGCACGCAGGCCAACGGTACCTTTTCGCGCGGCAACAATTTCCCGGCCACGGCCGTGCCGCACGGCTTCAATTTCTGGACGCCGGTGACCGATGCCGGCTCGCTGACCTGGCTGTACCGCTGGAACGAACAGAACGATGCCGCCAACCGCCCCCGCCTGCAGGCGCTGGCGCTCAGCCACCAGCCCAGCCCGTGGATGGGCGACCGCCAGACCTTCCAGGTGATGCCGTCGGCGAGCCGGGGCGTGCCCGAGGCCGACCGCAGCAAACGCGCCCTCACGTTTTCCCGCGACAACGAGCAGGCCCGCCCGTACCGCTATGACGTGCGCTTCGACAACGGCATCGCCGCCGCGATCGCACCGACCGACCACGCCGCGATCTTCCGCTTCGCGTTCCCCGAAGGCGGTGATGCCAACCTGCTGTTCGACAACGTCGACGCGCGCGGCGGGCTGACCCTCGATGCGGCGACGCAGACGCTCTCCGGCTACACCGACACGCGCAGCGGCCTGTCCACCGGCGCCACCCGCATGTACGTGGTGGCCAGCTTCGACCGCCCGTGGCGCAGCAGCGGGACGGTGAAGACCGGCCGCCCGACCGGCTACATCAAGTTCGACGCCGGCACCGACCGCCGCGTCGCGATGCGCATCGCCACCTCGCTGATCTCGGTCGAGCAGGCCCGCCACAACCTCGCGCTGGAACTGGCCGCCACCGACGATGTGGATCGCGTGGCGGCGCGCGCGCAGGATGCCTGGGACCAGCGCCTGGCCCGCTTCGACGTGGGCGATGCCACCGACGACCAGAAAACCACCCTGTACTCCAACCTGTACCGCCTCTACCTCTACCCGAACTCCGGGCACGAGAACGCCGGCACCGCGGCGGCGCCGGACTGGCGGTACGCCAGCCAGGCCAGTGCCTCGGATGAAAACACCGACGGCAGCGCCACGCGCAGCTTCGCGCCGGTGCGCGATGGCAAGGTCTACGTCAACAACGGCTTCTGGGATACCTTCCGCACCACCTGGCCGGCCTACGCACTGTTCACCAAGGACGATGCCGGCGCACTGGTGCAGGGCTTCCTGGAGCAGTACCGCGCCGGCGGCTGGGTTGCCCGCTGGTCCTCGCCCGGCTATGCCGACCTGATGGTGGGCACCAGTTCGGACGTGGCCTTCGCCGATGCGTGGTTGAAAGGCATCGGCGGCTTCGACGCGCAGGAGGCCTATGCGGCCGCACTGAAGAACGCGACCGTGGTCCCGCCCGATCGCCATGTCGGGCGCAAGGGCATGGACCGCTCCACGTTCCGCGGCTACGCCACCGCCGATGTGCATGAAGGCATGTCGTGGACAATGGAAGGTGCGCTTAACGATTTCGGCGTGGCCAACATGGCCGAGGCGCTGGCCAAACAGGCCGATACGCCGGCCGCGCGCGAGCGCTATGCGACCGAGGCGGATTATTTCCGTCACCGCGCCGGCACCTACGCCACGCTGTTCGACCCCGCCGCCGGGTTCTTCCAGGGCCGCAAGCCGGATGGCAGCTGGCGGCTGGCGGCCAAGGACTACGACCCGCGCGTGTGGGGCCATGACTACACCGAATCCAACGGCTGGACGTTTGCCTTCACCGCCGCGCACGACGGCGAAGGCCTGGCGGCGCTGTACGGCGGCCGCGATCAGCTGGCGGCCAAGCTGGACACGTTCTTCGCCACGCCGGAAACCGCAGACGCTGCGTTCTCCGGCTCCTACGGCGGCACCATCCATGAAATGACCGAAGCGCGCGATGTGCGCATGGGCATGTACGCACACAGCAACCAGCCGGCGCACCACATCCCGTGGATGTACCTGTATGCCGGGCAGCCGTGGAAGACCCAGCAGCATGTGCGCGAGATCCTGTCGCGCCTGTACCTGGGCAGCGAGATCGGCCAGGGCTACCCGGGCGATGAGGACAACGGCGAGACTTCGGCGTGGTATCTGTTCGCCTCGCTGGGTATCTACCCGCTGCGCATGGGCGCGCCGGAGTACGTGATCGGTTCGCCGCTGTTCCGCCACGCCCGCGTCGAGCTGCAGGGCGGCGCGGTGTTGACCGTGAACGCACCGGAGAACTCGGACCGCAACATCTACGTGCAGTCGCTGAAGGTCAACGGTAAACCGTGGACCAGGACATGGCTGCCGCACGACCTGCTCGCCAAGGGCGCCACGCTGGACTTCGTCATGGGCCCGGAACCCTCGCGTTGGGGCACCGGTCCCGACGATGCGCCGCGCTCGCTCACCGCGCGCGGCCAGCAGCCGGCCCTGCTGCATGATCTGCTGGGCAGCGGGGCCACCGCCCAGCTCGGCGATGGTCGCGCGGCGGAGGCACTGATCGATGACGATGCGGCCACGGCACTGCCGTTGGGCGGCTCGAGCACGATCACCTTCAGCAACGTCGCCGCCGGCACGCCGTCGATGTACACGCTGACCAGCGGCAATGGCCCCATCCGTGGCGGTGAATGGACCCTGGAGGCGCGCACCGCCGGTGGCCGCTGGGTGCAGGTCGACCAGCGCCGCGGCGAGGCATTCGCGTGGGCGATGCAGACCCGCCCGTTCCGCATCGCCCAGCCGGGACGCTACGCCGAGTACCGGCTGCGCATCGGTGCACCGGGGCGCCTGCAACTGGCGGAAGTCGAGCTGCTCGCGCCGGCGACGGCACGATGAGGACCGCCCTGCCGATCACCCGTGGCCTGCTGGCCGCCCTGCTCGTCACCGCCGGGGTCGCCGATGCGCAGGCATTCGAGACCACGCAGACCCGCGACGGCGTGACCCTGCACTACCGCGACGCCAGCGATGCGCTGGCTGCGCCGGTGCGGGAGCGAATCATCGAGACCTTCTTCGGCGCGTATCTGCGCGAACGTGCCGACTTCCATCCGGCCGCGCCGACGCAGGTCGGCATCGTCATCGATCCGGCGTACGACGGCATCGCTTTTGTCGGTGAGAAGGCGCAGGCGGCGACGATCACGATCAACCCGGCCTGGTTGCACACGCACCCGGGCGACATCGATCTGGTCACCCACGAGGCGATGCACATCGTGCAGGGCTACCCGGAATACGCCAACGCGCGCGTGCCGGGTTGGCTGGTCGAAGGCATCGCCGATTACGCCCGCGACCGCTACGGCAAGGACAACGCCGGGGCGGGCTGGGCGCTGCCGACGCAGGTCAAGCCGGACCAGAACTTCGATACCGGCTATCGGGTGACCGGTGCGTTCCTGGCCTGGAGCGAGGCGCAGCATCCCGGGCTGGTGAAGGCGCTTGATGGCGCGCTGCGCGAGGGGCGCTATACGCCGGCGCTGTGGGAAACACTCAGCGGCGTGGCGTTGCCGGCGTTGTGGGAACAGTACGTGCGGGCACGCTGATTGCAAGTGGTGGTCCGGCATCCGGGAGGAGCCGGCCAGCGGCCGGCACTACCGGTGCCATCGGTGCCCACGGGGCGATGGCAGGTACCGATCGTGGGTCGGTACGCTTTCGTGGGTCAGCGCGCGCCGACCAAGCCGGCGTACAACGCGAACAACTGCTGGAAGTACCGCTTCGTGCGTGGATCGCGCATGACACCGTTCCCGTGGCTGACCGTGGAGGATATGGTCGGGCCCAGGGTGGCGACGTCCCCACCGGAGCGTCGCCACGGCCGGGCCGCGTGGGGGTATTGGGCGCTTGGGAGGTTGCAGGGTGGTGACGGCTGCGCGGCGCGCGTGTGGCAGATGCAGGTGCAACAACGGCCGCAGGCCAAAGGCAAAAAGGGACCGTCGCGTCGCGCCGGTCCCTTTCACTGATGCCTGCCGACCAACGGTCGGCAGCTACCCGTTTCGCTGCGCGAAACGAGAACGCGCCCCGAAGGGCGCGTTCTGGCAACTGAGAGGGGGAAAGAACGCCTTACGCGTTCTTTTCCGCCTCCAGTTGCTTGCGGATCTGCGCATCCACGGCCGCGATGGCGGTCATGTTGAGCACGCGGCGCGAGGTCGCGCTGGTGGTCAGGATGTGCACCGGCTTGGCCACGCCCATCAGGATCGGACCGATCGCCACGCCGTCGGTGAACACGCGCACCAGGTTGTAGGCGATGTTGGCCGCTTCCAGGTTGGGCAGCACGAACAGGTTGGCGCGGCCCTTCAGCGTGCTGTTGGGCAGCAGCTTCTGGCGCAGGGCTTCATCCCATGCGGTATCACCCTGCATCTCGCCATCCACGTTCAAGCGCGGGTTGCGCTTGAGCAGCATCTCGCGGACCGCACGCATCTTCAGCGCGTCCCTGGAGTCGTGGCTGCCGAAGTTGGAGTGCGACAGCAGGGCCACCTTCGGCTCGATGCCGAACAGCTTCATGCGGTACGCCGCCTGCAGCGTGGCTTCGGTGATCTGCTCGGCGGTCGGATCTTCCTGCACGTGGGTATCCACGAAGAAGAACACGCCCTGCTGGTTGATCACGCCGGTCATCGCCGAGGTGGAGGTCACCTTCGCTTCCAGCGGCAGCACGCTGCGCACGTAGCCGAGCTTCTTGTGGAAGCGGCCGACCACGCCGGTCAGCATGGCGTCGGCTTCGCCGCGCGCCACCATCACCGCCGCGATCAGCGTCGGGCGCGAGCGCATCAGGTTCTTGGCGGCGGCCACGGTCACGCCGCGACGGCCGGTGAGGTTGTGGTAGTACTGCCAGTACTCGTTGAAGCGCGGGTCGTCGTTGATGTTGGTGATGTCGAAGTCGACACCGGCCTTCATGCGCAGGCCCAGGCGCTCGATACGCGATTCGATCACGTCCGGGCGGCCGATCAGGATCGGCTGCGCCAGGCCCTCGTCGACCACGTTCTGCACCGCGCGCAGCACCACTTCTTCCTCGCCTTCGGCGTACACCACGCGCTGCTTGTCCGAACGCGCACGGTCGTAGACCGGCTTCATCATCAGGCTGGTGCGGTAGACGAACTGGGCCAGCTTCTCGCGGTACGCGCCCATGTCGGCGACCGGACGGGTGGCCACGCCGGAATCCATCGCGGCCTGCGCCACGGCGGCCGACAGCTCCACCAGCAGGCGGCGGTCGAACGGACGCGGAATCAGGTAGTCGCGGCCGAAGCTCGGCGTCTCATCGCCATAGGCCGAGCCCAGGTCGCTGGCTTCGCGGCGCGCCATCGCGGCGATCGCGTGCACGCAGGCGATCTTCATTTCTTCGTTGATCGCGGTCGCACCGACGTCCAGCGCACCACGGAACAGGTACGGGAAGCACAGCACGTTGTTGATCTGGTTCGGGTAGTCCGAACGACCGGTACCGATCAGCGCATCCGGGCGGACCGAACGGGCCACTTCCGGCATGATTTCTGGGGTCGGGTTGGCCAGCGCGAAGATCACCGGATCCTTGGCCATGGTCTTGACCATGTCCGCGGTCAGGATGCCCGGTGCCGAGAGGCCCAGGAAGATGTCCGCGCCGTCGACGATCTCGGCCAGCGTGCGCTTGTCGGTATCACGCGCGTAACGCGCCTTCTCCGGGTCCAGGTCCGTGCGGCCGGTGTGGATCACACCATCGCGGTCGAAGGCGAGGATGTTCTCTTTCTTCAGGCCCAGCGAGACCAGCATGTTGACGCAGGAAATACCCGCGGCGCCCATGCCGGTGGTGGCCAGCTTCACGTCTTCGATCTTCTTGCCGGTGACCAGCATGGCGTTGAGCACGGCCGCGCCGACGATGATCGCGGTGCCGTGCTGGTCGTCATGGAACACCGGGATGTTCATCCGCTCGCGCAGCTTGCGCTCCACGATGAAGCACTCCGGTGCCTTGATGTCTTCCAGGTTGATGCCACCGAACGTCGGTTCCAGCGAGGCGATGATGTCGACCAGCTTGTCCGGGTCGTTCTCATCGATCTCGATGTCGAACACATCGATGCCGGCGAACTTCTGGAACAGCACGCCCTTGCCTTCCATCACCGGCTTGCCGGCCAGCGGGCCGATGTTGCCCAGGCCCAGCACGGCGGTGCCGTTGGAGATCACGGCGACCAGGTTGCCGCGGGCGGTCAGTTCACTGGCCTGCTGCGGGTCGGCCATGATCGCCTCGCAGGCGTGTGCCACGCCCGGGGAGTACGCCAACGACAGATCGCGCTGGGTCAACATCGGCTTGGTCGCGGTGACCTTGATCTTGCCGGGCGGCGAGAGCCGGTGATAGTCGAGGGCTGCCTGTTTGAAATCTTCGTTGGACATCGCTTTCTGCAGATGAATGGGCGAGAGGAACAGGGGATCATACCCCCGTTGGCGTGGACGGACCTGTCGCTACGCTGTCGCGGTCATGCTGCAACCGCACATAATCCAGCACCGCGTACCGGGCCTTCAAAACAAAACATGGCCGTCCCGCCCCGGCAGGAACGGCACGACCATGCACCACACAATCAGGCCATCGGGCTCAGTGCGCCGGGGCCGGCAGGCTCGACGGCAGGTCGTCGACGACCAGCGGCGGCAGCTCGGCTTCGCGGCCGTCGAGCACCATCGCCAGGCGGTCGCGATCCAGCGCGTTTTCCCAGCGCGAGACCACCACGGTGGCCACGGCATTGCCGATGAAGTTGGTCAGCGAGCGGCATTCGCTCATGAAACGGTCCACGCCCAGGATCAGTGCCATGCCGGCCACCGGCACTTCCGGCACCACGGCCAGGGTGGCGGCCAGGGTGATGAAGCCGGCCCCGGTGACGCCGGCCGCGCCCTTGGAGCTGAGCATCGCCACCAGCAGCAGGGCGATCTGGTGGCCCAGGGTCAGCTCGGTATTGGTCGCCTGGGCGATGAACAGCGCCGCCAGGGTCATGTAGATGTTGGTGCCGTCCAGGTTGAACGAGTAGCCGGTCGGGACCACCAGGCCCACTACGGACTTGCTGCAGCCGGCCTTTTCCATCTTCTCCATCAGCGAGGGCAGCGCCGATTCGGAGGACGAGGTGCCCAGCACCAGCAGCAGCTCGGCCTTGAGGTAGCGGGCCAGCTTGAACACCGAGAACCCGCACAGGCGGCAGACCACGCCCAGGATCACCGCCACGAACAGGAAGGCGGTCAGGTAGAACGAGCCGACCAGCCAGGCCAGGTTGACCAGCGAGCCGACCCCGTACTTGCCGATGGTGAAGGCGATCGCGCCGAACGCACCGATCGGGGCCGCCTTCATCAGGAGATGGACCAGGCGGAACACCGGCGCGGTCAGCGCCTCGAGGAAGGTCAGCACCGGGCGGCCCTTCTCGCCGGTCAGGGCCAGCGAGATGCCGAACAGCACCGCCACGAACAGCACCTGCAGGATGTTGCCCTCGACGAAGGCACTGACCAGGGTGGCCGGGATGATGTCCATCGCGAAGCCGACCAGGGTCAGCTCATGCGATTTCTGCACGTAGCCGTTGACCGCGGTCTGGTCCAGGTCGGCCGGGTTGATGTTCATGCCCGCGCCCGGCTGCACCACGTGCGCCACCACCATGCCGACCACCAGGGCCAGCGTGGAGAAGAACAGGAAGTACGCCATCGACTTGGCGAACACCCGGCCCACGGTGCGCAGGTGGGTCATGCCGGCGATGCCGGTGACGATGGTCAGGAAGATCACCGGGGCGATGATCATCTTCACCAGCTTGATGAAGGCGTCGCCGAGCGGCTTGAGCGATTCGGCGAAGGCCGGCTCGTAATGGCCGAGGATCGCACCGAGGACGATCGCCACCACCACCTGGAAATACAGTTGGCGGTAGAACGGCAGCGGCTTGGCCGCCAGCGGGGCGGTGGTGGGAACGTGCATGGGAAGCTCCGGCAGTGTCACGATGGATGCCGGCCGCGCTGGGCGGCATCTGGCGTGGCCTTTTTACGCCCGCATCTCGCCAACGCAGATAACCTATTGGTACTAGCCCCCCGGTTCAGCTGGCCGGACTGCCTACACTGCCCCGGCACCGCGCCCCCACGGCGGCGGGTGGCCCGGCCGCGGATCAGGGGGCGACAGCCCCTCAGATTTGCCGTCCGCGGCCGTTGTTGTTCTGCCCCACCCTTATCTAGCAGCTACCGCCCATGCGCCCTACGCCCCTGTTCATCGCCCTGGCCCTGACCACCGCCCCGCTCGCCGCCACCGCGGCCGACTGGGACAACTGGCCGACCAAGACCACCTTCAGTGACGGTACCGAGCTGGCAGCGACTGCCAACATCGCCTACGACCTCAACGACTTCTCCGGCAACAGCGGCATTGAAGACGCCGACGCCGTGCGCCGCAAGGAATTCGGCGCCACCCTGAAGAAGAAGGGCGTGTACGACGCCATGGTCTATTACGACTTCCAGGCCGACACCTGGCTGGACGTGTTCGTCCGCTTCGAAAGCAAGGCCTTCTTCGGCAGCGACATCGGCCGCTTCCGCTTCGGCTACATGAAGACCCCGGTCGGCCTGGACGCGGGCACCTCCTCGCGCGCCGGCAGCTTCCTGGAGACCGCGCTGCCCGTGCAGGCGTTCTACGAAGGCCGCCGCACCGGTGCCGAATGGGTGCTGGAGCGCCCGCAGTACCTGCTGCAGGCCGGCGCCTATGGCGGCAAGGACCTGCAGGGCGACAACCCCGGCACCACCCAGGCCGTGCGTGCCGTGTGGACCCCGGTCAAGGCCGCAGGCGACGTGATCCACCTGGGCCTGGCCTATTCGCAGGAAAATCCGCGCGGGTACCGCGATGGCCGCGATGTCTCGCACCCGGCCAGCGCCCGCCTGCGCGCACGCCCGGAAGCCGGCCTGACTGACATCCGCCTGGTCGACTCCGGCGCACTGACCACCGCCGACAAGATCGTGCGCACCGGCCTGGAAGGCATCTGGATCCGCGGACCGTTCTCGCTGCAGGGCGAAGCGCTGCAGACCACGGTCAGCCGGGACGGCAAGCCGGACTACACCGGCAACGGCCAGTACGCGATGGCCAGCTGGATCCTGACCGGGGAATCGCGCCCGTACAACGCCGGCGCCGTGGCCAACGTCAAGCCGGCCCACGACTACGGTGCGGTCGAGCTGGTCACCCGCTACAGCCGCATCGATCTGGATGATGCCGACGTGTTCGGCGGTCGCCAGCACGACTGGACCCTCGGCGCCAACTGGTACCTGACCTCGCACTTCAAGTTCCAGGCGAACTACGTCAAGGTCGATGCCAGCCGTCGTGGCGTGCGCAGCCAGCCGGAAATCTTCGAACTGCGCGCGCAGATGCACTTCTGAGCCCTGCGCCGCCGACCGTAACCGGCGCGGCGGGCGTGCACCCCCCGCCCGCCGCGCGATCGTAGACTGCCGCCCATGTACTGGCTCGGCCGCCACCGCACCCTGCTGTTGACCCTGCTGGTGATGATCGGCGGCACCGTGCTGTGCGCGGCCGCGGCCGGCCACTACGCCTGGCGCCGCGCGCTGGCCACCGAGAGCGGCCAGGTGCAGCGTCAGCTGGAGCTGTACGCCCAGGGCCTGCAGCAGCGCATCGACCGCTTCGGCACGCTGCCGCAGGTGCTGGCGCTGGACCCGGACCTGCGTGGGGCGCTGCAGCGGCGCCCCGATGCCGCCGCCCGCCAGCGGCTGAACCTGAAACTGCAGCGCGCCAACCAGGTCACCCGCGCCTCCACCCTGACCCTGGTCGGGCGTGACGGCGTGGCCGTGGCCGCCAGCAACTGGGACCAGCCCAGCAGCAACGTCGGCGAGGACTACAGCTACCGTCCCTACTACCGCCAGGCACTGGCCACCGGCCACGGCCGCTTCTACGGAATCGGCATGACCACCGGCGTGCCCGGCTACTACCTGTCGCAGGCGATCGAGGAAGACGGCGCGCGCATCGGCGTGGTGGTGATCAAGATCGAACTGGCCGCGCTGGAGCAGGAATGGCTGACCAGCCCGGACGTGGTGCTGGCCAGCGACGAGCACGATGTGGTGTTCCTGGCCAACCGCGACGCCTGGCGCTACCGGCTGCTGCGGCCGCTGGGCGCCGCCGAACGCAGCGAGATGCTCGACAGCCGCCAGTACGCCGACCGCTCACTGCAACCGCTGCGGGTACGCACCGGCAGCGTGCTCGACGATGGCGGCCGCATGGTCCACCTGCTCGATCCGGTGCTGCCGGGCGAGATGCTCTGGCAGACCCTGGCGCTGCCCGAGGAGCAGTGGAACCTGCACCTGCTGCACGATGCCGGCGCTGCCACCAGTGCCGGGCGCAGTGCCGCCATCGGAGGCGGTGCGGCGTGGCTGGCACTGGGCTTCCTGGTGTTGTTCATCCAGCAGCGGCGGCGCCTTGCCGCCCATCGCCAGCGCAGCCGGCGCGAGCTGGAAAGCGTGCTCAAACAGCATGCACAGGAGCTGCGTACCGCGCAGGACGGCGTGCTGCAGGCCGCCCAGCAGGCCGACAGCGGCCTCAGCCGCAGCCTGGCGCACCTGCCGCAGGGCGTGGTGGTGATCGACAACGAGCAGAAGCTGGTGGCGTGGAACGCGCGCTATCTGGAGCTGTTCCGGTTTCCGTCCGGCCTGATCCAGGTCGGGCGGCCGATCGAAGAGATTTTCCGCTTCAACGCGCGCCGTGGCCTGCTCGGGCCCGGGCCGATCGAAGAAGCGATCGAGCGTCGCCTCAACCATCTGCGCAGCGGCCGCCCGCACATGCGCGAGAGCGAGAAGGACGACGGCACCGTGCTGGAAATACGCGGCAATCCCCTGCCCGACGGCGGCTTCGTGACCAGCTACGCAGACATCACCAGCTACAAGAACACCGCGCGCGAGCTGCGCTCGCTGGCCGATGCCCTGGAGCATCGCGTGGCCGAGCGCACCCGCGATCTGGACGAAGCACGGCGCGAGGCCGAGCGCGCCAACCGCTACAAATCACGGTTCGTGGCCTCGGCGGTGCACGACCTGCTGCAGCCGCTCAATGCGGCGCGCATGTTCGTCTCGGTGCTACGCGGCAAGCTGGGCGGCGATGCGCGGGAACTGAGCGAGCATGTCGACGCCGCGCTGGCCGCGCAGGATTCCATTCTCAACAGCCTGCTGGACATCTCGCGGCTGGAGTCCGGCACGTTGCAGACCCACGTGCATGCATTCGCACTGTCGCCACTGCTGGAAACGCTGGCGCGCGAATTCGGCATTGCCGCCGAAGGCCGTGGTCTGAAGCTGGACTGGGTGGACACCCGCGCGGTGGTGGTGAGCGACGAAGCCCTGCTGCGCCGCATCCTGCAGAACTTCCTGTCCAATGCGCTGCGATATACCCCGCGCGGGCGCGTGCTCATTGGCTGCCGGCGCGTGGGCGATCAGCTGCGCATCGAAGTGCACGACCAGGGCCCGGGCATTCCCGAGAGCCTGCAGGGCGAAATCTTCGAAGAGTTCCGCCGCCTGGATGACGGCGTGGACCAGGAGCGCGGCGCCGGGCTGGGCCTGGCGATTGTCGAGCGCATCGGCCGCCTGCTGGGGCACCGCATCCACCTGCGCTCCACCCTGGGCAGCGGCAGCGTGTTCGCGGTCGACGTACCGCTGGGCGCCGCCGGCGACGTCCCCCTGCCCGCCGCCGCCCCGTTGCCGAACGCCGAGCCGGGCGACGACAGCCCGCTGCGCGGCTGCCGGGTATGGAGCATCGACGACGACCCGCGCGTCTGCGCGGCTACCCGTGCGCTGCTGGAACGCTGGGGCTGTGCGGTGGAACTGGCCGATGGCCCGCAGCCGGCGCTGGAGATCGCCTCGGCCTTCAACACGCCGCAGTTGCTGCTGCTGGACGTGCGCATGGGCCAGTGGCACGGCCCGGACCTGTACGAAGCGCTGTGCACGCTGTGGCAGGCACGCCCACCGGTGATCCTGGTCACCGCCGAGCGCGACGATGCGCTCAAGGCGCAGGCGATGGAGAATGGCTGGGGCTTCCTGTCCAAGCCGGTACGCCCACCGGCGTTGCGGGCATTGATGACACAGCTGCTGGTGCGACATCGCAGCTGAGGGGGCGCCTCTACAGCCCTCCGCCGGCATCCCCTTCCGGCTCCAGCGCTTTCACCAGCACTGCCGCCTGGGTGCGGCTGTGGCACTCGAGCTTCTTCAGGATCGCGGTGACGTGCACCTTGACCGTGTTCTCGGCCAGGCCCAGCTCGTAGGCGATCTGCTTGTTGAGCAGGCCGTCGGCCAGGCTCAGCAGCACGCGGAACTGCTGCGGGGTGAGCTGGGCCAGGCGCGCGGCCAGCAGTGCATCGGACTCGGAGCGTTCCGCAGCCATGGCCGGGAACCACACGCCGCCGTCAAGCACGGCGGCCACGGCCTGGCCGATGGTCTCGGCGGGCGCCGATTTGGGGATGAAGCCGGCGGCGCCGAACTGCTGCGCGCGGCGGATCACACGCGGGTGGTCGTTGGACGAGACGATCACGACCGGGATGTCCGGGTGCGATCCGCGCACATGCAGCAGCGAGGAGAACCCGCGTGCGCCGGGCATGGTCAGGTCCAGTAGGACCAGCTCGATCTCCGGGTGCTGGCCCAGCGCGCTTTCCAGCGTCGCGGCACTGGCCACTTCGATCACATTGACCTGCGGCAGCGCCTGGCGCAGCGAATGCACGACAGCGGCACGCAGCAGGGGATGGTCGTCGGCGACCAGAACGGTGATGTCACTCATGGCGTCGATTGTAATGAGGTTGACGGCCAGCGGCCGTCACTACCGCTTCCCGCGCAGATGGAATGCGCGGGCCGCCCGCTGGCGGCCTCACCGCTCCTGCTGCATGCTGCCGCGCCACGCTTCCAGGAACTGGCGGCGCTTGAGTCCGTCCAGGTACACCAGCAGGCCCGGGCCGAGCTGGATCGGACGGTAGCTGCGCTCCGGCGAAGCGCCACGGCGCTGGCCCGCCGCCGGCAGGATCGGCATCAGCCGCGCCTCGCGGGAGAGCACCTGCTGCCCGCGCGGTGAGAGCAGATAGTCGAGGAAGCGGCGGGCTTCTTCCGGATGCCGGCCACCACGCGGAATCACCGCGGTGCGCAGCATCACCAGCGTGTAGTCCTCCGGTTCGATGATGCCCAGCGGCGCACCCGCATCGATCCGGGCCTGCGCATAGGAGCCGAGCACGTTGTAGACCAGCGAGAGCTGGCCGCTGCTGACCTTGTCGAGCAGCACGCCGGTGCGCTCCTCCAGCTGCACCCGGTTGTCGCCCAGCGCTCCGAGCAGGGCGCCGGCCATGCTGCCGCGTTGGCCGTCCTGGGTCGCCAACAGATAGCCGACGCTGCTGCGCTGCACATCGTAGGTTCCCACCCGCCCCAACAATGGCGCATCGGGCGCCCGCAGCAGCTCCAGCAGCTGCCGGCGCGTGTGCGGCACCCGGGCCGCCGGCAGCGTACGGGTGTTGTAGACCATCGCGACCGGCTCATAGCTGATCCCGAATGCTTCGTGCCGCCACTGTGCCCAGCCGGGCAGCGCATCCGTCTGCGCCGAGCGGTGCGCCAGCGCATGGCCATCGTTGACCAGCTTGGCCTGCAGATCCATGCCACTGCTGATCAGCATGTCCGGTGAAGCCGGACCGCTGCGATCCCGCAGGTAGCGCGCATACATGTCCTGCGTGATGATGTCTTCGTAGACGATCTCCGTGCCGGGATGCAGCCGCTGGTAATCGGCAATCACCGTGGCGAAGACTTCGATGTCGGTCGAGCCGTGGATGCGCAGCTGCGCGGTGGGAGCGCCCTGCGCCGGGAAGCGCTGCACATCGCCCGGATCAGCGAAGACCGTGGTGGTGAACAGCAACAGCAACAGGCCATGCCAGCGTTTCATGCGCGCCTCCTCGGCAGCCGGATGGTGGCGACCAGCCCGCCACCCACACGGTTGGCCAGATCGATGTGGCCGCCATGACTGTCGACCACGCGCTTGACGATCGCCAGACCCAGTCCGGCACCGCCGGCCGCGGCGCCTTCGCCACGTGCGAAGCGCTCGAACACGCGTTCGGCATCGGCCGGTGCGATGCCCGGGCCGTGGTCGGCGATGGTCAGCACGCAGTGGCTGTCATCGGTGGTCAGCGCCAGCTGCAGTACGCCGTCGCCGCCGTATTTGAGCGCATTGTCGATCAGGTTCTTGATCGCTTCGCGCAGCAGCAGTGCATCGCCGTTGACCCACGCCGGATCGCTGGTCACCGCCAGCTGCACGCGAGGTGCGGGCAATGCCTGCGGCAAGGCCTCGTGCAGGGCCTGGTGCACGATCTCGGCCAGGTCGACCAGGGCGAAGCGCTGCAGGTTGGCGCGATGGATCACGCTGGCATCGCTGAGCAGCTGGTTGAGCAGGCGGCTCATGTGGGTGGCATTGCGCTCGATCGCCTGCAGGCTGCGCCGCATGTCCTCCGGATCTTCATCGTCCAGCGCCAGCTGTGCCTGCGCACGCAGTGCCGCCAAGGGGGTGCGCATCTGGTGCGCGGCCTCGGCCATGAAGGCACGCAGGGTTTCATTGCTGCTCGAAAGCCGGCCCATGAAGTGGTTGAGCGCGCCGACCATCTGGTCCATCTCCTGCGGCGTGGCGGCATCCAGTGGCCGCAGGTCGGACGGCTCGCGCCTGGACAGCTCGCGCTCGACCCGCACCAGCGGCCGCAGCGCGCGGTGCACGCCAAGCGCGACCAGCGCCAGCGACAACAGCGAGAGCACCACGATCGCGACCAGCGCGCGAGTCACCATGTCCTGCGCCAGCGCCTCGCGCGCCCGTCGCGTCTGCCCCACCTGCACGCGCACTTCGGCCTGGGCGGACGGCGAGGAGACCCGGCGCGACACCACCACGAAGCGCACCGTCTCCCCGCTGTAGGGCGCGTCGAACAACTGCGGGCGATCGCTCGGCGCGCGCGGCGGCGCGGGCAGATCGCCGTAGCCGGTCACGGTCTGGTTGCGCGCATCGGAGACGCGGTAGAACACGCGGTCCTCCGGCGCCATCGCCAGCAGGTCCAGCGAGGCGTACGGCAGATCGACCTGCCACTGCGCATCCACCAGCGCCACCGAGTCGATGATCGACAGCGCCGAGGACACCAGCAGGTGATCGTAGGAACGGTTGGCGGCGCGCTGGCCGTAGTCGCGCGCACCGAAGAACAACGCCACGGCGAACAGAGCCATCAGGCCACCCAGGTACAGCCACAGCGTGCGCCGGACCGAGGTCGGCGCGCGGGCCTCAGTCGCCATCGGCGCCGCCATCGGGCGTGGCGTCGTGTGCTTCAAGCAGGTAGCCGCTGCCACGCACAGTGACGATCCGCAGCGGCGCGTCGGCCAGCTTGCGGCGCAGACGGCCGACATAGAGCTCGATCGCGTTGGGCCCGGCCTCGTCATCGAAGCCGAACAGGCCATTGCCGATCTCGTCCTTGCCGACCACCTGCCCCAGCCGCCCCATCAGGATCTCGAGCAGGCGGTACTCACGGTTGGGCAGCTCGATCGGCTGGCCGTCCAGGCTGACCCGGTGCGCGGCGTTGTCGAACTGGAACCCACCGATCTGCACCACCTCGCTGGCCTGTCCCCGGGTGCGCCGCAGCAGCACGCGGCAGCGCGCTTCGAATTCGCGGAAATCGAATGGTTTTCCCAGGTAATCGTCCGCGCCGACATCCAGCGCCTGCACGCGGTCCTCGATCCCGTCGCGCGCGGTCAGCATCAGCACCGGGGTGCTGTCACCGCGCTCGCGCATGCCGGCCAGCACGCGCAGCCCATCCAGTTTGGGCAGGCCGATATCGAGCACGACCAGATCGAAGCTCTGGTAACGCAGCACGCTCGCCGCGGCCAGCCCGTCGCTCTGCCAGTCCACGGCGTGGCCGCTGCGGCGCATGCGACGGACGATCGCGTCGGCCAGGTCCGGGTTGTCTTCCACCAGCAGGATGCGCATCGGTCGGGATCGGGAAAGGTGCGGGAATGCTAGCGCGTGCAGCCGCATCCGTGCGTTTCGCTGCGGCGCAGCAATGGCTGACAGGTGGATGACAGCATCCCGGCACTAGGCTGCGCCATCGCGTCACCCCCGAACATCCGGTACCTGGGAGGGTCCATGGAACTGAACGCCTTGCGCTGGTGCATGCCTGCCGCCTGCACCCTGTTGTTGGCCGCGCCGGCCTGGGCCGCCGACGACCGCGATGACGACCGCCCGGTCACGGCCAGCCTCGGCGGCCGCCTGCACCTGGACTTCGCCGATTTCCACAACGACAGCCGCGGCATCCCGAACAAGGACGACACCGAGATCCGCCGCGCGTGGCTTGACGTGTCCGGCAAGTTCTTTGCCGTCGACTACAAAATGGAAGCGGATTTCTCCGGCGACCGTGTCAAAGCCAAGGATGTCTTCGTCAGCCGCAGCTTCGGCGAGGCCGGCAAGCTGACCGTGGGCCAGTTCAAGCAGTTCTTCTCGCTGGATGACCGCACCAGTTCCAACTACGGCACCTTCCTGGAGCGCGGCAATGCCGGCACCACGCTGGCGCCGCTGTATCGCCTCGGGGCCTCCTGGCAGGCCGCACGCGGCGACATGACCTGGGCCGCCAGCGCCTACAGCCTGGAAAGCATCGATGCGTGGCAGGTCAAGGGCCGTGCCGCCGGTGGCCGCGCGACCTGGGCGCCCGGCGCCACCGCCGGCGACGTACTGCACCTGGGCGTGTCGCTGGCGCATGAGCGCTACGACACCCCGGGCGCCGATGGCGTGCCCGGGCTGAAGATCCGGCCGCGCCCGGCGGGTCACCTCTCCGACAACAGCCGCCTGACCCTGGTGGACTTCTCGGCCGGCCGCGATACCGACGTCAACAAGTGGTCGCTGGAGTACGCCCAGGTCCGCGGGCCACTGTCGTGGCAGGGCGAATTCAGCGGCGCTACCTTCGACGACGGCAGCCAGCGCGGCAAGGTGCTGGCCGGCTACGGCCTGGTCAGCTGGTTCGTCACCGGCGAATCGCGCGTGTACGACCGCAAGACCGGGCGCTTCGGCCGGGTCAAGGATTTCCAGCACAGGGCCGGTGCGTTCGAGCTGGCGCTGCGCTATGACCAGATGCGCGGCGACCAGCACCTGATCGGCCAGCCCGATCTGCGCGATGGCCAGACCGAGGCGTGGACGCTGGGCGGCAACTGGTACATGCGCCCGAACCTGCGCTTCATGCTCAACCTGATCGAAAGCCGCAACCGCGACCGCCTGGCCGACGCCACCGTGGATCGCACCCGCGCGGTCACCGGCCGCCTGCAGTACGACTTCTGATCCCCTCTTTCCGCCCCGTTGCTTCTGGAGAATGCAGATGATGCTGAGCATCCTCGGCTTTGGCATGGTCATTACATTCATGTACTTGATCATGAGCAAGCGGCTCTCGCCGCTGGTCGCCCTCATCACCATTCCGATCCTGTTCGCGCTGATCGGCGGCTTCGCGGCCGGCATCGACGACATGATGCTGGAAGGCATCAAGAAGATCGCGCCGACCGGCGTGATGCTGATGTTCGCCATCCTGTACTTCGGGGTGATGATCGATGCGGGACTGTTCGATCCGCTGGTGCGGATCATCCTGCGCTTCGTCAAGGGAGACCCGATGAAGATCGTGCTCGGCACCGCCATCCTGGCGATGCTGATCTCGCTCGACGGCGACGGCTCGACCACCTACATGATCACCGTCTCGGCGATGCTGCCGTTGTATCAGCGGCTGGGCATGAACGCGTTGAACATGACCTGCGTGACCATCCTCGCCGGCGGCGTGATGAACCTGACCCCGTGGGGCGGCCCGACCGCCCGCGCCGCCACCGCGCTGCATGTGGACCCGGCCGACGTGTTCGTGCCGCTGATCCCCTCGATGGTGATCGCCTGTGCCGGCGTGCTGGTGCTGGCCTGGTACCTGGGCATGAAGGAGCGCCGTCGCCTGGGCGTGGTGACCCTGCCGCAGGGCGGCAGCTGGATGGACAACAGCGTCTCCGATGACGGCAACACGCTGCCGACCGTGGAAGATGCCGAGGACACCAAGCGTCCGAAGCTGCTGTGGGTGAACCTTGGCCTGACCATCGCGCTGATGACCGCACTGATCCTGGGCGTGCTGCCGATGCCGGTGCTGTTCATGGTCGGCTTCGCGATCGCCCTGGTGATCAACTACCCGAACCTGGCCGAGCAGCGCCGCCGCGTGGTCAACCATGCCGGCAACGTGCTGTCGGTGGTGTCGCTGATCTTCGCGGCCGGCATCTTCACCGGCATCCTCAACAACACCGGCATGGTGGAGGCGATGTCGCACAGCTTCCTGGCGATCATCCCGGACAGCTGGGGCCCGTACCTGGCGGTGATCACCGCCCTGGCCTCGATGCCGTTCACCTTCTTCATGTCCAACGATGCCTTCTACTTCGGCGTGCTGCCGATCCTGTCCGAGGCCGCCGGCAACTACGGCATCACCCCGGTGGAAATGGCGCGCGCCTCGTTGGCCGGCCAGCCGGTGCATCTGCTCAGCCCGCTGGTGCCCTCGACCTATCTGCTGGTCGGCTTGGCCAAGGTGGAATTCGCCGACCACCAGAAGTTCACCCTGAAGTGGGCCATCGCCATTTCGCTGTTGCTGATGTTCGGTGGGCTGCTGTTCGGCCTGTACCCGCTTGCGTCCTGATCCGTCTCCCAAGGAGCGTTCCGCCATGACTCTTCGCATCGCCTACGTCACCAGCGCCATGGGCAGTGTCGGCACTGCCATCTGCCAGAAGCTGGCCCGCAACGGCCACACCGTGGTCGCCGGCTGCGCCCCGAATTCGCCGCGCAAGGCTGCCTGGCTGCGCGAGCAGCGCGAGCTCGGCTTTGATTTCATCGCATCGGAAGGCAACGCCGCGGACTGGTCCTCGACGGTGGCCGCCTTCGCCAAGGTGAAGGCCGAGGTCGGCGAGATCGATGTGCTGGTGAACAATGCCGGCGGCAGCCGCGATGTGTTGTTCCGGCAGATGAGTCCGGACGACTGGAACGCGGTGATGGGCTCGAATCTGCATGCGCTGTTCAACATCACCAAGCAGGTGATCGATGGGATGAGCACGCGCGGCTGGGGCCGGATCGTGAACATCGGTTCGGTCAGTGCGCACAAGGGCCAGATCGGCCAGGTGAACTTCGCGACGGCGAAGGCGGCGATGCATGGGTTCAGCCGGGCGCTGGCCAATGAGGTGGCGACGCGGGGCGTGACGGTCAATACGATTTCGCCGGGGTATATCGCGAGTCAGTCGATCAGCAGTTTTCCGCCGGATGTGCTGGATCGTCTGGCGGGGTCTGTGCCGATCCGTCGTCTGGGCAAGCCGGAGGAGGTGGCGAGTCTGTGTGCGTGGTTGGCGTCGGACGATGCGGCGTATGTGACCGGTGCGGATTATGCGGTGAATGGTGGTCTGCACATGTTCTGATGTTTTTGCGCATCCCGTTTGATGCGTGACCTCCCCCACGGGGTGAGCCGCGATGCTGAGAGGCGTCGCGGCTTTTTTTGGCTTTTTTAGCGCAACAGCAACGGCGACAGTAGGTAAAAAGCTGGTGGGCAGGTTCGTGTCGCGCTGGGCAGGCACGGGTGGGTTGGCGGGACCCGCTGCAAGTACGTCCATGTAAGCTCATGTGTTGCCATCCATGGCAACACATGGTCCCGCCAACCCACCCGTGCCCACCCTTTGACAGGGGACTGGTGCGCAACGAAAGAGCAGGCTCTTGGTGACGCCGTTGCTTTGGCGTGCTTTGGCGTGCTTTGGCTTGCTTTGGCTTGCTTTAGCGTGCTTGTTTGCCGGTGTGCTTCGCTTGCTTTGACTTGCCTGCTTGCCTCGCCTGCTCTGGCGAGCCTTGCCTGCTTCGCCAGGCTCGCTTGGCGTGCGTGGCTTGTTCGGCTTAGAGCGTTCAGCCCACCACGGATCCGCTCCGCTCGGCACCGGCTCTTCATCTCCATGGCCACCAGCCAAATGTCGGAGGCGTGGGGTGTGTGGGTTGGCGGGACCGTTGTGCCGCATGGATGCGGCTCACGAGCCCCCATGGATGGGTTTACGGCGCGTCCCGCGAACCCACACACCCCGCGCCTGGCCCAGCCATCTGGGAGGCGTTGCGCCCACCGACCAACGGTCGGTGGCTACCCTTGCCCTTGCAGGTGGCGGTCAGAACTCCGCAGCGACCGTCATGAACAGCTGGCGCGGCGCGCTGGCGTGGATCGCGTAGCGGGTGCCGGTCGGATCGGTCGGGGCGAACGAACTGAGCTGGCCGGCGTAGCGCTTGTTGGTCAGGTTGGTCGCGTTGAGCGACACCTTGATATCGCGCAGGCCCATGCCCGGCCCGAACGAATACCCCATGCCCGCATCGAACGTCGTCACGCCCGGCACCGACTGGTCGTTGGTGTACGTGTAGTAACGCTTGCCCGTGTACTTCGCGCGCAGGCTGGCGAAGAAACCGTCGCGGTTCCAGCTGATCTCGCTGGAGGCCATGCGCTCGGGCGTGTCCACCGTGATCTTGCCGGCCACCGGCACGATCGCACCGCCCGAGGTGTAGTTGTCCTCGTAGGTGGTCTTGTTCCAGGAGAGCGCGTTGTACCACTGCAGGCCATCGATCGGCTTGAGGATGAAGGTCAGCTCCGCACCACGGCTCTTCACCGAACCCACGTTGATGAAGCGCGTGATGCACTCCGGGCGCGTGCCCACTTCGATGCTGGTGCACGGATTGAGCGAGAGCAGGCGGTTGTCGAACATCACGTGGTAGGCCGCGATCGAGGCCTGGTACTTCTCGCCGAAGGTGCGGAAGCCGGCCTCCAGCGTCTTCGACTTCTCCGGCTCCAGCCCGGCGCTGGCCGCGAAGGATTCCGGCGAGACCTGCAGCGGGCCACCGCTGCCGCCGCCGACGAAGGCAGCGATGTTCTCCGAGTACGAGGCGAACACTTCCTGGTTCGGGCTCAGCCTGAAGCCGATGCCGGCCTGCGGCAGCACCGATTCCTTGGCGGTCAGCGTGCCCGAGGCGTAGCTGGCTTCGGTACCCGGCTTGGCGTTGGCAGTCATGCGGGTGTTCGGGCTCTTGATGCCCACGTCCACGGTCAGGCGGTCGTCCAGGAAGCGCATGCGGTCCTGCACGTAGAACTGGCGCGTGCGGATGTCGAAGTCCTGATCGAACAGACGACGGTCCGGATGGTTGAGATAGCCATCATCGAGGAACGGGCCGGTGATGTAGTAGAAGTTGCGCTCGACATTGTGGTCGTTGCGCTCGTACCACAGGCCGGCTTCCAGCGAATGGATGCCCCACTGCCAGCTCAGTGCGGCGGTGATGCCCTGGCGGTTGATGGTGTAGTTGGTGCTGCGGATCGAAATCGGCAGCATCTCCGGGGTGCCCGGGTTGGATGGCTGGCCCGGTGCCCACCAGTGGCCCTGGCCACGGTTCTCGTGGTGGTAGCCGAGCAGCTTCAGGCGGGCGTTGTCGCCCAGCGCGAGGTCGGCATCCAGCGAGTAGAGGTTGTCGTCGCGCAGTGCGCGGCTCTGGTAGTACGCATCGTCGATGCTGTTGACGCCACCGGTGAACGCACACTTCTGCGCGTTGTAGGTGCCCGGTGCACAGTAGGCGGCGGCGACCGCGCGGTCCCAGTCCGGGGCGTAGATGTTCCAGTCCCAGCCCAGGCCACGCGCGAGCATGCTCTTGGAGAGATAGGCGTAGTTGGCCTGGCTCACGCGCGAGGTGGCGGCAAAGGCACCGAAACGATTGTCGCCGACGTTCCAGATCGCCTTGGCATTGAACTGGCGGGTGGTCTGGTTCTGGTTCGGCTCGGCCCACATGTCCGAATCCTGGTGCACGCCGGAGACATACGCCGAGAAGCCGTTGAGGTCGCCGGTGTCCACCCGCAGGTAACCGCGGCGCTGGTTGTCATCGCCGACGGTGACGCTGGCCTTGCCGCCGAACTCGGTGGACGGGTCCTGCGAGAAGTACTGGATGGTGCCGCCGAGGTTGCTGGTGGACGCCACGCCCAGCGAGCCGATGCCCTGCGACAGCTCGGCGCCGGCCAGGTTCTCGGCGATCAACGCGCGGGCGATGCTCAGGCCGTTGTAGTTGCCGTAGCTGTTGTCGCCCAGCGGGATGCCGTCCAGCGTATAGCCCAGGCGGCTCTTGTCGAAGCCGCGCAGGCTGATCGTCTGCGATTCTTCATTGGCGCCGAAGGCATCGTTGGACTGCACGGAGACGCCCGGCAGGCGATCAAGAATCTTCTGGCCACTGGTACCCGGCGGCAGCACCTCCTTGTCCACTGCCGTGATGCGCTGCACCTGGCGGGTCTCGCCCTGGCCGATCACCGAAACGGTATCGAGTGTCTGCGCGCTGAGCGCGACATTGGCAGCGGCGGTGGCGTCTACATCGGCGGCGTGGGCGTTGGCGGCGCACAGCGCGAGCGCCACCGCGATCGTCAGGGGTCGGGTAAGCATGGTCGTCCGTTACATGGGGGAAAATGACCTGCGCAATGCAGGTGCATGACCAGCATGCGAGCGGAACATGAAAGGATGTTGACGGTAAGAGTGATCGCAGATGAATTGCGATGCAGTGCTCACGAACGCGTGGGATGCGCGCGGAGGGTGCGCGAGGCAGCCGGCCAGCGGCCGGCACTACTCGGGGGCGAGCTGATCCATGCGGATGCGGTTGGCGAACAGCGAGAACGCCAGCATGCCGGCCAACCCATTCGCGCGGCTGACCCAGTGCGGCAGCCAGCGCGGCGGCCGCAGGATGCCCTCTTCGAACAGCGGCGCGAAAGCGATCGCATCGGTCAGCGACATCTTGCCGGCGAACAGCCAGCGGCAGACCTGCAGGCGGTCTTCGGCCAGCATGTGCCGGAAGAAGGTGTGCACCGAGACCAGCCCGCGCAGATACACGGTGTCCTTGGTGAAGGCGGCGCCGCCGCTCGGCGGCACGCCGCGGAACACACGCTGGGCGGAGGCGAAGCTCTCTTCGTTGTTCTGCCCGGCATCGCAGAAATAGCGGAACACCGCGATGAAATCGGCGCCCTCGCGTGCCATCGCGATCGCTTCGGTGCGCAGGCTGATGCGCTTGAGGCGCTCGATGTCGATGCTGCCGGTGATCTGTTCGGCGAACGTGGCCAGCCCTTCCTGGGTCGCGGTGACCCGCGGCGACGACAGCGCCAGGCTGGGCAGGTGGGGCTGTTCGCGGCCGTTGAGTGCGGTCAGTGAGTGGACCAGCGCCTCGTGGTGGAACAGCTGCGCGCGATCGTAGGCGCTGAAGCGGGCGCTGGTGCGCAGGCGGATCCGGTTGGGGCCGGCAGCGGCCTTGGAGATCAGCTCCGGATCCAGCTGCACGGTGATGATGCGCGACTCGAAGAAGGCATCCAGATCGCTCTGCAGCTGCAGCTGCAGGGCCGTGGCCGAGACCGGCACCTGTTCTTCGGGCGCGAGCAGTTCGTGGTCCAGCTCCTGCGCGATCTGGATGAAGTGGCGGGCCGCATCGCGGGTGCTGGGGCCGTTGCCGGGCAGCGGCTGCTCGGGCGCGCCGAACAGCTCCACCGAGTAGCGGTCCACGTCGGGCGTTCCCAGCGATTCGAGCAGACCGGCGGCCTGGTCCCAGCTGTGCGCCGAGCGCTGCACATACAGGCCGATGGGATGGTCGGGATCGCATTGGGCGCTGATCGCGGCCAGCCGATGGCGGGTATCGGCGAAATCGAGCCGGGGGTAGTCGACCTGCGGCAGGACCGGCTGGCCCCGGGCGACGCTGGCCAGGAACGGCGCCTGCAACGCGGCCGGCCAACTGGTCAGCCCGAGCAGTTTGATCCCGCCCACCGCCTCGACCAGTTGGGCATCGAGCGCGGTGTGGTGGGCAACGTCACGATCCACGGTCATTGGCGTGTCCATGGACGGACAGTAGCAAAAGCTATCGCCGGCCGCCCTTCCCGCCCGGGCGCCACTGGGCGCCCTTGCCGACGTGCTTGCGCTCGATGGCCTGCTGCGCCTGGCGCACGGCCAGCTTGGCGGCGGCCGCGGCGACTTCTTCCTTCAGCTTGAAGTAGTTGAGCAGGCGCTCTTCATCCAGCGTGCCGTCGTCGATGGCCGCGCGGATCGCACAGCCCGGCTCACGCTGGTGCGCGCAGTCGCGGAAACGGCATTGCGCCGACAGCGCTTCCACGTCGGAGAAACCGCCTTCGCTCAGGGCCTCTTCACCGGTCGGCTTCAGCTCGCGCATGCCGGGGGTGTCGATCAGGCAGGCGCCGGCCGGCAGCGGAATCAAGGCACGATGGGTGGTGGTGTGGCGGCCGCGCGAGTCGTTGACGCGCACATCCGCGGTCTTCATGCGCTCGTGGCCGAGCAGCGTATTGGTCAGGGTCGACTTGCCGGCACCGGACGAACCGACCAGCACCACGGTCTGGCCGGCGGCCAGCCACGGCAGCAGGGCCGAGGCGCTGGCCGGGTCCTTGCCGTTGATCGCCAGCAGCGGAATGTTCTGCGCCGCCAGTTCTTCCAGCACATCCAGGGCGTCCTGGCTGTATTCGGTCTGGTCGGCCTTGGTCAGCACCACCACCGGCTGTGCACCGCCCCCGCCGACCAGCAGCAGGTAGCGCTCGATCCGGCGCGGGTTGAAGTCGGCATCCAGGCCACAGACGATGAACACCGTATCGATGTTGGCCGCGATCACCTGCTGGTGGTAATGCTCGCCGGCGGCGCCACGCTTGATGGCGGTGCGTCGCGGCAGCAGGGCGACGATCTTGATGCCGTCCAGCAGCACCCAGTCGCCGACCGCCGCGCGCTCGTGGCTGGGGAAGCGCGGGCGCTGCCACTCCGGCGGGGATTCGGTCTTGATCGCCGCTTCCGGCGCATCGGAGACGATGTACCCGGTGCGATGCTGCTCGATCACCCGGCCGGGGCGCGCCTGCGGGAACTGTTCGAACAGGGCCTGCCAGGCCGGCAGCTCCGGGCCGCCCGGCCAGGGCCAGCCAATGGTCTGCAGGGCAAGGTAATCAGTGGGTTCGCTCATCGTGCCCATTCTAAAGGGTGTGGCGACCGGCCGTCGCCGCACAGGCCGACGCCGGTCCGCACCCGCGGAAATCCTTTCATCTGCAACTGCCTTGCAGGGCCGGGCATTCGGCCGGAAACGCTTGCCCTGCAACGCAACAATTCCGCTACCATGCGGTTTCCATGCCTGAATGACGGCCCGTTCATGTCCACGCCCCCGCTGAAGCCGCTCGCCACCCGCGAGCGCCTGTCCGAAGTCCGCTACGAGATCCGGGGCGAACTGGCGCGACGAGCGCGGGAGCTGGAGGCCCAGGGCCGCAAGCTGATCAAGCTCAACATCGGCAACCCGGGCAACTTCGGGTTCCGTGCGCCGGAGCACCTGCAGCGCGCGATCGCCGACGACATGGGCCGCACCGATCCGTATACCCACCAGCAGGGCCTGCCGGAGGCGCGCGAAGCCATCGCCGCCGCCTACGCCCGGCGCGGCGCACCCGATGCGCACCCGGACCGGGTATTCATCGGCAATGGCGTGAGCGAGCTGATCGACCTGTCTCTGCGCGCCCTGCTCAACCCGGGCGACGAAGTGCTGGTGCCCTCACCCGACTATCCGTTGTGGTCGGCCGCGACCATCCTCAACGATGGTCGCCCGGTGTATTACCGCTGCGCGCCGGAGAACGGCTTCCAGCCCGACCCGGTCGAGATCGAGGCCCTGGTCTCCTCGCGCACCCGCGCGATCGTGCTGATCAACCCGAACAACCCCAGCGGCGCCAGCTACTCGCGCGAGCTGCTGGAGCGCATCGTCGCCATCGCGGCCAAGCACAACCTGCTGCTGATGGTGGATGAGATCTACGACCAGATCCTCTATGACGACGCGCAGTTCCATGCCGTCGCGCCGCTGGCCGGCGAGCATCCGTGCATCACCTTCAGCGGCCTGAGCAAGGTGCATCGCGCCTGCGGCTGGCGCGTGGGCTGGGCGATGCTGTCCGGCGCGGGCGAGCGGCTGGGCGAGTTCCGCGCGGCGATGGACCTGCTCAGTGCGTTGCGCCTGTGCGCCAACGTGCCAGGCCAGTACGCCATCGATGCCGCCGTGAACGGGCCGGACACCATCTCGCCGCTGTGCGCACCCGGTGGCCGCCTGTATGAAACCCGCCGCGCCGTGATCGAGGCCTGCAACGCCAGCGAGCATCTGTCGCTGGTGGCACCGGCCGGCGCGCTGTACGCGTTCCCGGCGGTGGTCGGGGCCGCTGCGCGCAGCTTCGATGACCATGATTTCGCGCTGGAGCTGATGAACGAGGAAGGCGTGCTGGTGGTGCCGGGCTCGAGCTTCAACGTGCCTTACCGCCACCACTTCCGCGTGACCCTGCTGCCCGAGCCGGAGGTCATGCGCGATGTGTTCGCGCGCATCGACCGTGCCCTGGCACGCCGCGCCGAAGCCAATACGAAGGTGGTCCCGATCAAGCCGCGCAGCGCGGTCGCCTGATGGGCCTGCCGTATCTGGCCCTGGGCGATTCCTACACGATCGGCGAAGGCGTTGACCCCGCCGGGCGCTGGCCGATGCAACTGGCTGCGGCCCTGCGCGATATCGGCGTGGCGCTGGACGATCCAACGATCATCGCCACCACCGGCTGGACCACCGATGAGCTCGAGGCCGGCATCGATGCGGACGCACCACAGGGTCCGTTCGACCTGGTGAGCCTGCTGATCGGGGTCAACGATCAATACCGTGGGCGCAGCGTGGACGAGTACCGCCCGCGCTTCACCGCCCTGCTGCAGCGCGCGCTGGCCTTCGCCGGCGACCGTGCACCGCGCGTGCTGGTGCTGTCGATCCCGGATTGGGGCGTGACGCCGTACGCCGTGGCGTCCGGCCGCGACCGCGGGCAGATCGGTCATGAGCTGGATGCGTACAATGCCGCCGCCGCGGCAATCTGCGCCGAGCACGACGTGGCCTTCGTCGACATCACCGACCTGAGCCGCCAATGGGGCGGTGAGACCGTCATGCTGGCCGAGGATGGCCTGCATCCGTCCGCGGCGATGTACACGCTGTGGCACCAGCGCGCGTTCGACGTGACGCGCGTGCTGTGGGCGGAGCCGACCCGCTGAGCGAGGCCACGCTGCCGCTGGCCAGGGAGCAGGCCCGCCGGATCGCCACGGCGTTCCTGCCGGCGCAGCGGCTCGGCAACCGTCGCGACTATTATTACAGCCGCGGCAAACTCGGCAGCGATCCGCTGTATCCCGGCGTGCTCGCCGCGCTGGACGAGGCGCCTGCCCTCCCGTTGCTGGATATCGGCTGCGGCCTGGGCCTGCTGGCCCACGTGCTGCGCCAGCACGGCAGCGCACTGGCCTACCACGGGCTGGACATCGACGCCGACAAGATCGCGCGGGCCGAGCGCGCCAGCACACGCGCCGGGTTGCCGCAGGCTACCTTCTCCTGCGTGGATGCCAGCGCCACCCTGCCCGCCCACCATGGCAACGTCGCCCTGCTCGACGTGCTGCAGTACCTGCCCGCAGCCGCACAGACGCAGTTGCTGCACGCCGCCGCCACCCGCGTGGCCCCCGGCGCGCGGCTGGTGATCCGTACCACGCTTGCCGACCAGAGCGGTCGCGACCGCACCACGCGGATCACCGACATGCTCGCGCACCTGGTCGGCTGGATGGGCACGCGCCCCTGCCACTACCCGGACGCCGCGAGCCTGCGCGCGCCACTGGACGCCGCCGGCCTGCACCTGCGGATGACGCCGCTGTATGGCAACACGCCCTTCAACAACTGGCTGATCGTCGGCGTGCGCCCCGCGGCCGCCTAGCCGCCACGACTCGCGCCACCGGCCGCACGCGCGCATACTCGCGCCCCCCTTTCCGGCAAGGAGCCGCCCATGCCCCGACAGACCCGACATTCCGCGCTGGGCATCGCCGCGCTGATCGTCAGTGCCTGTGGCCTGGTGATGCTGCTGCTGAGCATGCATTACGCGCATGCGCCCGAACATGCGGCCATGCGCGAGCTGCCGTGGTCGCTGGCCGCCCTGCTCGGCAGCAGTATCGGACTGGCCATCCTGGCCCTGCTGCTCGGCCTGGGCAGCGTGCTGCAGCCGCGCCGGCGGCGCCTGTTCGGGATCATCGCGCTGCTGGTGACGCTGGGCGTGTTGATCGCGCAGCTGTCGCTCGGCGGCTGGATCCGCGACCAATGGCATGCCTCGCATCCGCCGTCGGACGCCGCGGCCGCGCAGCCCCTCGCCCCCTGATTCCTCCGTTTCACCGCATCGACAAGGAGCCCTGATGCACCCCCCTCATTCCGGCATGGGTATTGCCGCGTTCATCACCGCCCTGTGCGGCGCCGTGTTGATGCTGGGCCTGATCGTCATCGCCGGCATCATCGAGACCACCACGCCGGGTGGCATGGAGGAGACCTCGATGTCGGCGATCCTGGTCGGGCTTGGCCTGATGTGCACCGCCCTGATGCAGCTGGTGGCCTTCGGCCTGGGCGTAGCCGGCGCATTTCAGACGGACCGCCGCCGCGTGTTCGCGATCCTCGGCCTGGTGATCTCGGTCGGCAGCATGCTCGGCGTGGTCCTGCTGATGATCATCGGCGCCCTGAGCTGAGCCCGGCCTGCGCCGGCCGACGGCCGGGCGTCAGTCCGGCAGACCCGCGTGCAGCCCGCGCGCCTGCACCGCCTGCAGTACCGCTTCGATGATGGCGAGGTTGTGGCCATGCGCCGCGCCCTCATGCAGCAGCACGATGCTGCCTGGCGCCAGGTCACGCGTGATCCGCTCGACCACCTGCTCGGGTCTGCACTCCACCCCGTCGAAGCCACGCGCGCTCCAGCCGACCCGGGTCAGCTGCCACTGCTTCAACGCGGGGGCCACGAACGGGTTGGTCATCCCGACCACCGAGCGGTACCAGCGTGGCGGGGTACCCGCGATCGCGGTGAGGGCCTGCTGGCACTGTGTGATCTCGGCCGCCATCGCCTGCCGCCCGAGCCGCCAGAAGCGGGTCTGCGGGTGGCGGTGGCTGTGGTTGCCCAGGCTGTGCCCGCGGGCCAGCATCGCCTGCACCAGCTCCGGCCGCGCCTGCGCGCGTTCACCGACCAGGAAAAAGGTCGCCTTGGCCTCGTAGCGGTCCAGCAGGTCGAGCACCGCCGGGGTCTCGGCCGAGGGGCCGTCATCGATGGTCAGCCAGACCTTGCGGGCGTCGCCGGGAAGGCGGCTGAGCACCGGGGCATAGAAGCGGCTGTTGGGCAGGAATACCGGCACCATGAACAGGGCGTGGGTCGCCACCATCAACGGCAGGCCGTAGCGCCAGCCCCAAGCGACCCAGACCAGCACCACCAGCAGCTGCGACAGCACCAGCCACGGCAGCCAGCGCCAGGGGCGCCGGGGAATGCGATACAACGTTTCCGGTACGGTCATGCCCCATGATGCCATGCCGCGTAGAATACGCGGTTCGCATATCCGGACCCCGACCGCCATGTCCCTTGAACCCGCCCTGCGCTCGCGCATCGAATCCATTCTCAACGCCAACCGCGTCGTGCTGTTCATGAAGGGTCAGCCGAGCATGCCGCAGTGCGGTTTCTCGGCCAAGGCCGTCGGCGCCCTGCAGGACCTCGGCGTGGAGTTCGACCACGTCAACGTGCTGGCCGACGCGGAAATCCGCGAAGGCATCAAGGCCTACGGCGAGTGGCCGACCATCCCGCAGCTGTACATCGACGGCGAGCTGGTCGGCGGCAGCGACATCATCCTGCAGATGGCCGGCAACGGTGAACTGAGCAGCGTGCTCGGCCTGGCCGCGCCGGACCGCACCCCGCCGCGCATCACCGTGACCCCGGCCGCCGTGGAAATGCTGCGTGGCGCGCTGGCCGATTCCCCGGGTGCCTCGCTGCAGCTGGGCATCGACGCGCGCTTCCAGCCGAACTTCCAGCTCGCCCCGCACGACGACAACGCGATCGCCGCCGAGTCCAACGGCCTGCGCGTGCAGTTCGACCTGGCCAGCGCGCGCCGCGCCGAAGGCATCACCATCGACTGGGTCGACGACATCCGCGGCAAGGGCCTGGCGATCGACAACCCGAACGCGCCGAAGGCCGTTCAGGAACTGAGCGTGCGCGACGCCGACGACCAGCTGCGTGCCGGCAGCATCACCGTGGTCGACGTGCGCCCGGCCGACGAGCGTGCGATCGCGGCGATCAACGCCCCGTTCGAAACCTTCGACGGCGACAACCGCGCCCGTCTGGAAGCCCTGCCCAAGGACACCGCGCTGGCCTTCCTGTGCCACCACGGCGGCCGCAGCGCGCAGGCCGCAGAGCAGTTCCGCGCCCTGGGCTTCACCAAGGTCTCCAACATCACCGGCGGCATCGATGCCTGGTCGAACGAGGTGGACAACGGCGTGCCGAAGTACTGATCTTCGGCGCGTTGCGGGACAAGAAAAACGCCGGCATTGCCGGCGTTTTTTTGTTGGTGGCAGCGGGGGGGGTCATCCCGCAAACCCACCTTCGGCCAGGTAATCCAGCTCCTCCGGCGTCGGCATCCGCCCCAGCACCGCGTTGCGGTGCGGGAAGCGGCCGAAGCGCCGGATGATGTCGCGGTGCAGCTCTGCGTACTGCAGGTACTCCTTGTCGCCCAGCGCATCGAACATCGCCACCGAGCGCTCCTGGTCCTGCGGGTCCTCGGAGTGCTCGAACGGCAGGTAGATGAAAGCCCGCAGCTTGGGTACCAGCTGCAGGTCCAGGCCCTCCTCCACCGCACGCATGGCGTAGTGACGCGCCAGGCCGTCGGTGGCGTAGGAATGCGCCGTCTCGCGGAAGCAGTTGCGCGGGAACTGGTCGAGCAGGATCATCAGCGCCAGCGCGCCATCGGCGCTGCCGAGCCAGTGCTCGCGCGCGCGGCGGGCGGCGGCGAAATGCTCTTCCTGGAACTGCTGGCGAAACCGCGCATCGAACGCGTCATCGCGCGCGAACCACTGCTGCGGTCCGGCGTCGCGCCAGAATTCCACTACTTGTGCCGCCACGTCCATTCACTACCCCTGTGGATGGCACGCCCCAAGACGTCCATCCGTTCCATTGCCGTTACTCGTCAAAACGCAGGTGGCGGACCGACTTGCCGTTGCGCCGTATCAGCTTAAGCGCCTCGATACCAATCTGGATATGGTTCTCGACGAACTGGGAGCTGACCTTGGCATCGGAGACCTCGGTCTTCACGCCGTCGGGAATCATCGGCTGGTCGGACACCAACAGCAAGGCCCCGATCGGGATATGGTTCGCGAAACCGGCCGCGAACAGGGTCGCCGTCTCCATGTCGATGGCCATGCAGCGCATCACCCGCAGCTTTTCCTTGAAGGCCTCGTCGTGCTCCCAGACCCGGCGGTTGGTGGTGTAGACGGTGCCGGTCCAGTAGTCGTGGCCGAGATCGCGGACCATGGTCGAGACCGCCCGCTGCAGGGCAAAGGCCGGCAGGGCCGGGACTTCCGGCGGCAGGTAGTCGCTGGAGGTGCCCTCGCCGCGGATCGCGGCGATCGGCAGGATCAGGTCGCCCAGCTGGTTCTTGCGCTTGAGCCCCCCGCACTTGCCCAGGAACAGCACCGCCTTGGGCATCACCGCCGACAGCAGGTCCATGATGATCGCCGCGTTCGGGCTGCCCATGCCGAAGTTGATCAGGGTGATGTCATCGCTGGTGACGCTGGCCATCGGCCGGTCCGCGCCCTGGATGGGCGCCCCGGTGAGCTGGGAAAACGTATGCAGGTAGCCACCGAAATTGGTCAGCAGGATGTGCTGGCCGAACTGCTCCAGGGGCACGCCGGTGTAACGCGGCAGCCAGTTTTCTACGATGTCCTGTTTGGTTTTCATGGGGGATTGCCTGCGGTCGTGCTGAGGCTGCAATTTTGAGCGAGATCGACGAATACGCAAGAAAAAGGCGGCCAGTGGCCGCCTTTTTCGGTTTACCGGTACCGCTGGATCAGAACTGCACGGACCAGCGCGCGGTGACGCTGCGGTCGCGGGCGTCATCACCGAAGGTGCCGTTGTAGCCCAGCTCCAGCTGGTTGCGCGGGCTCAACCAGGCCGACAGGCCGAGCTCGGCGACCACGGCGTTGTCGGCGATCGCCGCGCCGCTGACCGCGAAGCTGCTGCCACCGGTCCACGCCAGCTCGGCGACCTGGCTGCGGTCGCCCGAGGCACGGCGGTAGCCGACGCCACCGCGGACATGCAGCCAGCTTTCCTGCTGCCACGAGGTCTTCAGGCCCTTGTCGAACCGAACGCCGGCGGTCGCCACGTTGGTGCGGGTGTCGGCGACCTGGCCGTTCAGTGCAGCAGCGCCGCCCTGTTCGGTGATCCCGTCCACGTCCACTTCAACGCGCGCGAACTGCAGGTACGGCTCCAGGCCACCTTCGCGACCACCGAAGCGGTACGCGCCTTCGATGAAGCCCTGGCGGGTGGTGGCGTCGTACTTGGCCGACAGCGCGTCCTGGTAGCCGGCAAACGTCAGCTGACGCTTGCTGTCCACGTCATGACGGGAATAACCCAGACCGGCGCGCAGACCGAACGCCCCCCACTGGTTGCCCACGTAGGCACCGAAGTGGGTGTTGTCGATCTCCGAACGGGCGCCGCGACCGGCCGCCTGCTTGATGTCGGTCCGGCCGGTACCGACCAGCCCGCCGACCTGCCAACCGCCACCGAACACATGATCGGCACCGACCAGCAGACCATTGCTGTTGGAATCGGTGCGCGCGGCATTGGCATCGCCGTCGAGCTTGCCGCTGCCACCGATCGCCTGCACCCACGCGCCGCCACCGGCCGCCTCATCCGCGGCCCCCGGCGAACGCACGCCCACGGCACGGCTCAGCGCCGCATCACGCAGGTAACGGCTGCTTTCCACCAGCGCCATCGGCGTGGCGGCATGGATCTCACCACTCAGCGCATCCAGCGCCGCACCGACCTGGGCCGGGAACAGCTGGGTCAGCGGCCTGGGCAGGCCCTGGTTGATGGCCAGGCCATCGGCGCTGGTGGCCACGGCGATCTGGTTCGGCGTGACCGCGGCGCTGGCCAGCGCGTTGCCGCGGGCGACGTCGATGCGCACGCCATTGGCGCTGTAGCCCAGGCTGAACGTCAGGAACGGCGAGAAGGCCGAGAAGTCGGTGGTGGCGAACTGCCCGTTGACGCCACCGGCAGCCTGCAGGAAGTTGAACTGCTCACCAAGGTAGTACACGCCGGCTTCCGGCAGTGCCTTCAGGGTGCCATCCAGCGTGGCCGTACCGGTGACGCGCAGCAGATCGCTGCGGCTGCCCGGGGCCAGCTCGGCCTGGTAGATGCCGCTGGCGGTCTGCACGTAATCGCCGTTGATGGTCAACGTGCCGATCGAGTTGCCCGGCGCGATGATGCCCTCGACGCGGGTGCTGCCCAGCGTGCCCACGCCCTTCAGCGTGCCCTTGGCGCCGACCACGGTCGAGCCGCCCTGCTGCACGCCGTTGAACGACACCGTGCCGGCGGTGACGAACAGGTCAGACCCGTCCAGCAGTGCACCGGCATTGACGCCGGTGGTGCCGGCCGAGGTCAGCGTGCTGTCGACCAGCCGGCCATTGAGCACGAAGCTGCCGCCGCTGCCGACGGTCGTGTCAGCATCCTGCTGCAGACCGTTGAAGGTGACCGACCCGCCGGTCACGTTGAGTGCCGACGCTTCGAGCACGCCGGTGGTGGAGATCAGGCTGCTGCCACCCAGGCTGTTGAGCGTGGTGGACACCAGGCGGCCGTTGAGCAGGAACTGACCGCCCTGCACATCGACCGAGGCGGTCAGCGCGTTGGCGCCGTCCAGTTCGAGCACGCCGTCGCGCACGATGGCGCCGTTGAAGCTGTTGTCACCGCTCAGACGCAGCCAGCCGATACCGGACTTGGTCAGCTTGCCCGGGCCGCCGATGTCATTGGTCCAGTCGTCCCACGCATCGCCTTCCCAGACCTTCAAGCCGCCGGCCTTCTCGTTCATGACCACGTCGGTGTCGACGCGCAGCAGGCCGTAGCCTTCGATGGCCTTGCGCAGGTCGAGCAGGCCCCAGCCGTAGATCTCATCGATGCCCGGCGCACCGAGATCACGCGCCGTGGTCAGCATGACGTCGCGCACCTGGGCGTTGGTCAGGTACGGGAAGCGCTCGAACAGCAGGCCGAGCGCGCCGGTCACATGCGGCGCCGCCATCGAGGTACCACTGTTCAGGCCGTAGGCGTACGTCGGGACCCGGGAAATGACGTCCAGCAACAGGTTGCCGTCCGCATCAACGAGCAGCTCGGCGTTGATCTGGGAATCATCACCGTAGACGGTGGAGGCGATATTGGTGCCCGGCGCGGCGAGGCACCAGTTGGCACTCAGCCCACACTTGTTGGAGCGGTTGCTGAGCAAGGAATTCTGGTCGACGTTGACCACGCTCACCCAGTACTGCTCGATATCGGCAAACGCGCGCGGCAGCGTGGCGTACAGACCGGCAATCGGGCTGGCCTGGGGACTGGCGTTCGGGCCGCTGTTGCCCGCCGCCCACACCTGGATCATGCCGTTGGCGCGCGAGCCGTCCGCGAAGGTACTCAGGTACTCCAGGGTTTCCTCATCACCGTAGTACAGGTCGATCAGTGCGGCGCCCGGCTCGGTGGCCAGGCCCCAACTGTGGTTGACGGCGCGGACACCCTGGGCGTTCATCTGGTCATACATGTCGGCGAAGGCCGTCGAATCCGGTCCGACGCCCGCCAGCGAGACCACGGAATAGCCGGTGGCCCCCCGCTGCCACTCGCTGGCCGAGTTGAAGAACAGCTTGGCCGCGGTCAGGTCCGCACCGAACGCAACGCCATGCATGCCATTGCCATCGCGGTTGGCGACCATGGTCCCGCCCACGTGCGTGCCGTGGGTGCCATAGGAAATGCCGGGCTGTACGTACGGACCATTGCGGATGATCTCGCGGATGTTCTCGGGAACGTTGTCGTTGAACCCGACGTAGGTGATCTGGACCTCGTCGCCGTCGCTGGCAAAGCAGGCGCCTGCGCCGTCGATGGCCGTGGTGTTCGTGCATCGGGTGCCATCCGGCAGCAGATCGGCGATGCGGATGCTCCGGTGATCCTTGCCGGCAAATTCAGGGTGGTCCAGCCCGGTACCGGAATCGAACACGCCGAGGCGGATTCCCTGGCCGGTCAGGCCGCGCGCATAGGCGTAGTCGGCATTGATCGCCGCAAGACCCCAGTCACCTGCGAATTCATCACTGCGCCAGCTCTCCAGATCGCCCGGCTCCCCCAGGATCGGACCATCAGGACCGGCGCTGACACGCGGGCTGGTGAGGGAAACGGTCTGGCCAAAGGAGGCGGTCGGCGCGGCGAATGCCGTCGCCAGCGAGACGCTCTGCAGATCACGGCCGAATGCGGCGGACTGCTCGGCGCGCTGCTGCTGGTAGCGCTGGAGGGCATCGCTGGTGGGGCTGGCCAAGGCCGGGACGGCAATGGCGGCGAGCAGGGTGCCGGTGATGGCGGAAGCCAACAGGGTTGGCGACAGGCGGCGGGCGGCCGCGCGGGACGTCGATTTCTGGTTCATGTACTCAGAACTTCCTTGATCGGGTTCGAAATTCGGCAAGGGGCGAGCTGACATAACGCATTTCGATCAGCTATCGGTAGCGCCAACTAGCCCGCACTCAGCCTATCGCAAAATTCATGGAAAGTTCACAATTGTTTCGCATAAGGATGCTAGGTCCCATTTGATAAAAATAGGTAAAAGGTCACTTGGCAACCCGCCCCTCTCCCGACTAGCGTCGAGGAATTGTGTCCATGCCGCATCGGGGAGAACCATGCAGAAGTTGTTGAGCGTCGGCGTTGGCCTGGCGTTGATGTCGATCGTGTCCGGGCCGGCGCCTGCGGCCTCCCGTTTCGTCCAGGATCCGTATCCCAGCACGTACGCGCCGATCCGCTCGGCCCCGGTGCTGATCCGCAATGCCACGGTGCTCACCGGCACCGGCGTGCGCATGGACAACGCCGATGTCCTGCTGCAGGACGGCCGCATCGCGGCCGTGGGCACCGGCCTGAGTGCGCCGGCCGATGCGGTCCGCGTCGACGGCCAGGGCAAGTGGGTCACCCCCGGCATCATCGACGTGCACTCGCACCTGGGCGTGTATCCCAGCCCGGGCGTGAGCGCGCACAGCGACGGCAACGAGATGACCGCGCCGGTCACCGCCAACGTCTGGGCCGAACACTCGGTGTGGCCGCAGGACCCGGGCTTCGCTGCGGCACTGGCCGGTGGCGTGACGTCGATGCAGGTGCTGCCCGGCTCGGCCAACCTGGTCGGCGGGCGCGGCGTGACGTTGAAGAACGTGCCCGCCACCACCTACCAGGCGATGAAGTTCCCCGGCGCGCCGTGGGGCCTGAAGATGGCCTGCGGCGAGAATCCCAAGCGCGTCTACGGCGGCAAGGGCACCGCGCCGGGCACGCGCATGGGCAACGTCGCCGGCTACCGCGCGGCCTTCATCGATGCCAGCGAGTACATCGCCAAGAACACCCCGAAGCAGCCGAAAAAAAAGCGCTGGTTCAGTGGCAACGACAAGGGCGACAGCGCCGGCGACAGTGGCGGCAAGCGCGATCTGAAGCTGGATACGCTGGCCGGCGCGATCCAGGGCGACATCCGCGTGCACATCCACTGCTACCGCGCCGATGAAATGGCCACGATGCTGGATCTGTCCAGGGAATTCGGCTTCAAGATCGCCGCCTTCCACCACGCAGTGGAGGCCTACAAGCTGGCCGACCGGCTCGCCGAGGAAGGCGTGTGCGGGGCGCTGTGGGCGGACTGGTGGGGCTTCAAGATGGAGGCTTTCGATGGCATCCAGGAGAACATCGCCCTGGTCGATCGCCCGGCCAACAGCTGCGCGATCGTGCACTCGGATTCGCCCGAAGGCATCCAGCGCTTGAACCAGGAAGCGGCCAAGGTGATCGCCAACGCCCGCCGCGCCGGGATCGAGATCGCCCCGGAGCGGGCCATGATGTGGCTCACCTCCAACGCGGCGCGCTCGCTGGGCGTGGAGAAGCAGACCGGCAGCCTGGAGGCGGGCAAGATGGGTGACGTGGTGGTCTGGAACGGCAGCCCCTTCAGTTCGTACGCGCTGGCCGAAAAGGTCTATGTCGACGGCCACCAGGTCTATGACCGCCAGGACGTGAGGCGGCAGCCGCTGTCGGACTTCATGCTCGGCCAGGAGGCACGCCCATGAGCCGCCGCGTCGCGATGCGCCTGCTTCCGCAGGCCCTGCTGTTGATCGCCGGTGCCTGCGTGGCACCGGCGTTGTTCGCGCAGGATCTGCTGATCCGAAATGCCACCGTGCACACCGCCGCCGCACGCGGCAGCCTGGAACACAGCGATGTGCTGATCCAGGGCGGCGTGATCCGCGCGGTCGGCCCGGGCCTGTCGACGCCAGCCGGTGTGGCCGTGGTCGACGCCGCGGGCAAGCCGCTGACCCCGGCGCTGTTCGGCGGCATCACCGACATCGGCATCGAAGAAGTCTCCGGGGAATCGGCCACGGTGGACAGCACGCTCAAGCTGGAAGACCAGCCGCTGCGCCCGGAGTTCGACGTCACCCTGGCCTTCAATCCGGACTCGGTGCTGATCCCGGTCGCGCGGCTGGATGGCATCGGTTTCACCCTGCTCGGGGCCAACACGGGCGGCGGTTTCATCGCCGGCCAAGGGGGCGTGATGCGGCTGGACGGCAGCGCCGATCCGGTCGGCCCGCAGGCGTTGTTCATCCGTCTCGGCGCGTCCGGCGCGGAGCTCACCGGCACTTCGCGCGCCGCGCAGTGGATGCTGCTGGAACAGATGGTCAGCGAGGCGCGCGGGCGCGTCCCGGCCGACTCGCCGCATGCCCTGCTGACGCCCGCCGGACGCGCCACGCTGGCGCGCTATCTGGCCGGCCAGGGCCGGATCGTGGTGCAGGTCGACCGCGCCGCCGACATCCGCCAGCTGCTGCGCTGGGCCGCGCGTGAGAAGGTCAGGATTGCCATCGCCGGCGGTGCCGAAGCCTGGCGCCTGGCCCCGCAGCTGGCCCAGGCCGGCGTGCCGGTGTTCGTCGATGGGCTGGGCAACCTGCCGAGCAGCTTCGACCAGCTTGGCGCGACCCTGCAGAACGCCGCGCGGCTGAAGGCGGCCGGCGTCCCGGTCAGCTTCGCCCAGCGCGACGATGCCTCGCACAACGCGCGCAAGATGCGCCAGCTGGCCGGCAATGCGGTGGCCAACGGGCTGCCCTGGGACGATGGCCTGGCTGGCCTGACCCGGGTCCCGGCCCAGGCGCTGGGCGTCGGCGACCGTCTCGGCACCATCGAGCCGGGCAAGCTGGCCGACCTGGTGCTGTGGGAGGGGGATCCGCTGGATGTCGGTCACTACGCCGAGCAGGTCTGGCTGGGCGGCCGCGCGATGCCGATGCGTTCGCGCCAGACCGACCTGCGCGACCGCTACCAGGCGCCAGCCTCCGCCGAACCGCGCGCATACTCGCGCTGAGCCCCTGCACAGGGCCGCTGCCTGCGGCGGCCCTGCGTTCGGCGACCCTGTCGCCCTGCCCCGTGAGCATCCGACCATGGCCCTGCGCTGGTATTTCGATTTCGTCTCACCGTTCGCCTATCTGCACTGGCAGCAGCTCAAGGCCTTGCCGCAGTTCAAGAGCATCGTGCCGGTGCCGATCGCCTTCGGCGCGGTGCTGCATCACCTGGGCAACCTCGGCCCGGCCGAGATTCCGGCCAAGCGGCTTTTCACCTATCGGCAGGCGTTGTGGCAGGCGCGCAGTGCCGGGGTGACGCTGCGTTTTCCGCCGGGCCATCCGTTCAACCCGCTGGCGGTCCTGCGCCTGTGCCTGGCCGCCGGGGCCACCCACGAGACGGTCGACCTCCTGTTCAACTGGATCTGGCGCGACGGTCATGCCGGCGACAGCGCCGCGGCGCTCGCCCTGCCCGGCGCGATGCTGGACATCGCCGATGTCGCCGCGGCGATCAGCGCCCCCGCAGTCAAGGAGGACCTGCGGCGCAACACCGACGCCGCATTGGCCGCCGGGGTATTCGGCGTCCCGACGCTGGCGATCGGGAGCGAGCTGTTCTGGGGCAATGACGCCCATCCGCTGATGCAGGCGGTGCTGGCCGATCCCAGCCTGCTCGAGCAGGGCGAATGGGCCCGGATCGTGGACCTGCCGGTGGCCGTCGAGCGCAGCCGCTGAGGTCGTTCCGCCTCCCCGGTCAGGCAAAGCATCTCGTTTTGAGATAGCGTTCACGTTTCCGAACCTACAACCTGCCGGAGGGGCACAGGATGCGCATCGGAATCGTGGTCGACTCTGCGTGCGATCTGCCGCAGGATTTCATTGAACAACACAACATCGTGCTGCTGCCGATCACCGTCCGCATTGGCGAGGCCGTGCTGGCCGACCATCGCGACGAACAGGCCACACTGAGTTTCCTGCATGCCCACGTCGCCGAGCATGGCGCCGAGGCCGAGACCATTCCCTTCAGCGTCAACCAGATCCGGGACCTGTTCCTGGGCAAGCTGGTGATCGATTACGACCATGTGTTCTGCATGACGATCACCAAGACCCGCAGCCCGATCCACGACAACGCGATGCAGGCCAGCTTCGCGATCCTCAACGACTACAAGCCGGTGCGACAGGCGGCAGGCTTCAACTCGCCGTTCGCGCTGCGCGTGCTCGATACCCAGAACCTGTTCGCCGCCCAGGGCGTGACCGCGGTCGAAGCGGTCCGGCTGCGCGACAGCGGCGCGAGCGTGCAGCAGATCCGTGAGCGGCTGGAACTGCTGGCGCACAACGTGCACGGTTACATGATCACCCGCGATCTGTACTACATGCGCGCCCGTGCACGGCACAAGGGCGACCGCAGCGTCGGCCTGATCAGCGCCGCGCTGGGCAGTGCGCTGGACATCAAGCCGGTGCTGCATGGCTACCGTGGCGAGACCGGGCCGGTCGCCAAGATCAAGGGCTTCGACAACGCCGTGCAGAAGCTGTTCGATTTCGTCGGGCAGCGGGTCAAGGCCGGCCTGATGACGCCGACGGTGTGCATCAGTTACGGCGGTGAGCTGGCCGACCTGCAGGCCCTGCCCGGTTATAGCGCGCTGCGCGAGACGTGCCAGGCGCATGGCGTGGATGTATTCGAGGCGGTGATGAGCCTCACCGGCATGGTCAACGTGGGCAAGGGCGCGGTGACGATCGGGTTTGCCGACGGCCCCCACACCTTCAGCGGCTGACCACACTGGTCAGCATCGCGGCGGCCATGCCACGATCCCGGCACGGCCGCCGGTTCTGCACGCGGATTGCACCGCGTCTCTGCCAGCCTTGCCGCACTCAATGGAGGTAACCATGCCCGTAAGTTATGACATCAGCCTGCCGGACCCGGCCAAGGCACGCGGCAACGACCCGGACCTGTCCTTCCACGCCCAGGGCGCGGCGGGACTGGCCGAAGAACTTCAGAACGCCCTGCGCACCACGGTCCTGTTCGACCGCTGGCGCGCCAAGCAGGACGATCCCGACGCAGTCGATCCGCAGTGGGGCGCGACCGATCCGGCCGCCACCGTCACCGGTGCGCAGGACGATCTGCGGATCAACCTCGTCGCCACCACCAGCATCGACAGCGACGTGTTCAAGCAGCGCCTGCGCATGCTGGCCGGCAGTCACTGGGAACTGCGCAACGTCCGCTGAGTGAGGTTGCCCGCGCTGGCGGCGGCCACAGTGGCTGCCGCCAGCGAAGGGCGCGAGTGTCACTCAGCCCGGTTCGCCGCTCGCTTCCACCCGATTGCGCCCACCCCGCTTGGCGGCGTACAACGCCGCATCTGCCGCTGCAAGCAACGCCTCAGGGTCGGCGTCCAGCACCAGGCTCACGGTCCCGACGCCGATGCTGATCGTCACCGGCCGTCCCGACTCGGCGGACGGCAACTGCAGCTGTTCCACCGCATGGCGCATGCGCTCGGCCAGGGCCGGCGCGCCGTCCAGTGGCGACGACGCCACCACCACCGCGAACTCCTCACCGCCATACCGGGCGACCAGATCGGTGCTGCGCACCGCGCAGCCGGCCAGCGTCGCGGCGACCAGGCGCAGGCACTGGTCGCCGGCCGGGTGACCGTAGCGGTCATTGAAGTCCTTGAAGCAGTCGATATCCACCATCAGCAATGCGATGCCCTGACCGCTGCGTCGCGCCCGCTCCCACGCATCACGCAGGCTCTGGTCGAACTGCCGGCGGTTGGCCAGGCCGGTGAGGCTGTCGATCCGCGACAGCGCATCGAGCTGGTCCTGGCGCGCGAACGAATGCATCTGCATCAGCACGCTGCGCAGGCCCGAGCCCAGCGTGGCCAGCACGAACCCCGCCACGGCCAGGTACGGATGGTCGCGGACCATCAGGGCCGACACCACCATCAGCGACACCGCCAGGATCAGCGGGCTGCCGGCACGCACGGCCATCACCAGTGTGCGCGGTACGCGCACGTCGCCGCGTCGCGAAGGTCGCAACGCCATCACCGCCAGCAACAGGAACGGTACGTCGATCAGCAGATCGACCTGCCCGCCGTAGCTGCCTTCGGTGTCGACATGGTTGATGTACGCGGCCACGCCCAGGTACACCCAGGCGAACACGCACAGCGTGCGGAAGAACACGCGCCGGGACGCGTCCTCGCTGGCCCGCCAGCGCAGCAGCGCGAAGCCGGCGATGAAGATGTTCTCCACGTCGAACATCAGCCGCAGGTGCTCGATGCCCTCCTCGCCCGCATCGTTGAGCGTGGCGAAGGAGAACGTGTAGACGAAAAACAGGTAACCGAGCAGCAGCGCGAGCAGCGCATCGATCAGGCTGAGATACCACGGCTCGTGCCGCGGATGGGCCATCGCGAAGGTGAGCGGCACGCCATACAGCACGTACAGCAGCATGCTCAGCCCCGGCGTCGCATCGGCGTTGCCGCGGCCGACCTCCTGGTACATGTTCAACGCCATGCCCGCGGCCCAGAGCCCCATGCCCAGCGCCATCGCGTACCAGCCGACGATCGACGCGCTGCGGCGGCCCCGCAACACACAGGCCAGCGCGGCCAGCACGGGTGCCCCGATCAGGAACGCATAGGACACCGGCAGCGCATGCGCGGGCAGCAGCACCAGCGCGATGCCGTGGCACAGCAGGTACAGCACCGACAGCCAGACCACCATGCGGCTTCCATCCCGATGCGGCGTTGCGACCAACATACAAGGTTGCCCGGCACCTGGGGATCAATTCATCCCGCGTTGACGGGGCGGGTGCGGCAAGGCGGCGGGTCGCGCCGGTTACTCTTCCTCGAGCTGCTGGAAGCGTTCCGCCAGGAAATCGATCAGCGCGCGCACCGAAGGCAGCAGTCCGCGCCGCGAGGGGAACACCGCGTGGATGATTTCCCGCCGTGGCGCCCACGCGGGCAGCACATGCATCAGCGTGCCCGCGGCGATCTGGTCGCACACCATCATCCTTGGTAGCTGCACCACGCCCACACCCGCCACCGCGGCTGCGCGCAGGGTCAGCATGCCGCGGGTGACCAAGCGCGGCCGATGATGGATGTCCGCGCGCGTGCCGTCCGGGCCGAACAGATTCCAGACGTGCTCGCTCTGCGGCAGGCCCAGCTCCATGCTCGGCAACGCGGCGAGATCGGCCGGCACCTGTGGCAGGCCCAGCCGCTCAATCAACGCCGGGCTCGCGACCAGGCACTGGCTGCGCTCGGCCAGCACCCGCATCACCAGCTCGGTGTCCTGCAGCGGCGGCGGCCGCACCCGAATCGCGATATCGATGCCTTCGGCAATCAGATCGACCCGGCGGTTGGTGGCGTCCAGTTGTATCTCCACCCCCGGGCACTGCGCCAGGAAGGCCGCAATCATCTCGCCGACGCGCGTGTCCAGCAGCGCGACCGGGCATGCCACGCGGACGATGCCGCGCGGCTCGCTGCGGGTGAGTTCGATCGCTTCCTGCGCGGCCTCGGCTTCGACCAGCATCGCCTTGCAGTGCGCATGGAAGGTCTGGCCGACCTCGGTGACCGAGAAATGCCGCGTCGAGCGTTGGATCAACCGCACCCCCAGCCGCTCTTCGAGCAACGCCACCCGGCGGCTGAGCTTGGACTTGGGCATGCCCAGTGCCCGTCCCGCCGGTGCGAAACCGCCGTGATCGACCACCTGGGCGAAATAGTAGAGGTCATTGAGATCCTGCACGGCCGCCTCCAGCGTTCACCAAATAGGACTATGAGGATAGATTCTGCCGACTACCGGCGCCAGCGTCCTGAATCCATCATCTCCTCCATCAGACAGGGGCGTGGCCCCGGAGGAGTTCGACATGAAGAAGATTCTCGGCATCTACAGCGCCCCGAAGGCGCATTGGGTGGGCGACGGCTTCCCGGCCCGGACCCTGTTCTCCTATTCCAGCCACGGCCAGCAGGTCAGCCCGTTCCTGCTGCTGGACTACGCCGGTCCGATGGCGTTCACCCCGGCCGCGCAGCCCCGCGGCGTTGGCCAGCATCCGCACCGTGGCTTCGAGACCGTCACCATCGTCTATGAGGGCGAGGTCGAGCATCGCGACTCCACCGGCGCCGGCGGCACCATCGGCCCCGGCGACGTGCAGTGGATGACCGCTGCCTCCGGCATCCTGCATGAAGAGTTCCATTCCCACGCCTTCACCCGCACCGGCGGCACGCTGGAGATGGTGCAGCTCTGGGTGAATCTGCCGGCCAAGGACAAGATGGCCGCGCCCGGCTACCAGACCCTGCTGGATGCGCAGATTCCATCGGTGGCCTTGCCGGACCAGGCGGGCCGCGTGCGCGTGATCGCCGGTGAGTTCGACGGCCAGCATGGCCCGGCGCGCACCTTCACGCCGATGGATGTGTGGGACCTGCGCCTGCTCCAGGGGCACAGCGCCCGGCTGCCGGTACCGGAGGGACGCCACGTCGCCCTCGTCGTGCTGCGCGGCAGCGTGCAGGTCAATGGCAGCCAGGCCGTGCACGAGGCGCAGCTGGTGATGCTCGATCGCGAGGGCAGTGTGCTCCAGATCGAGGCCAACAACGATGCCACGGTGCTGGTGCTCAGCGGCGAACCGATCGATGAGCCCATCGTGGGCTACGGGCCCTTTGTGATGAACAGCCAGGACGAAATCAGCCAGGCCTTCGCCGATTTCAAGAGTGGCCGCTTCGGCCAGATCGCCCAGGCGTGATGTCCCCGTGCCGGTGCTTCCCACCGGCACTTCCTTTCCCTGCACGTACCAAGGATCCCCCGCAATGACGACTCCAGCCAACTTCAACGGCGCCGCACCGGTCATCGACCCCGACCAGGCCGCCATGCTCCTGATCGACCACCAGAGCGGCCTGTTCCAGACCATCGGCGACCTTCCCTTCACCACGGTGCGTGCGCATGCCGCGGCCCTGGCGAAGATGGCCAGCCTGGCCGGGTTGCCGGTGATCACCACCGCCTCGGTGCCGCAGGGCCCCAACGGCCCGCTGATTCCGGAGATCCATGCCAACGCCCCACACGCGCAGTACGTGGCACGGCGCGGCGAGATCAACGCGTGGCACAACCCGGATTTCGTCGCCGCGGTGAAGGCCACCGGGCGCCGCCAGCTGATCATCGCCGGCACCATCACCAGCGTCTGCATGGCCTTCCCGGCGATCGCGGCAGTGGCCGACGGGTACCAGGTATTCGCGGTGGTCGACGCCTCGGGCACGTACTCCAAGATGGCGCAGGAGATCACCCTGGCCCGCGTCGCGCAGGCCGGCGTGGTGCCGATGGACACCGCCGCGGTCGCCTCCGAGCTGCAGCGCACCTGGCATCGCGAAGACGCCGCGCAGTGGGCGGAGATCTACGGCCACATCTTCCCCGCCTACCAGCTGCTCAGCGAGAGCTATGCCAAGGCGCGCGACGTGGAGCAGCACGGCGAAGTGCTGGATTCCCAGCGCGATTGACGCCCCCCTGTCCTCCGTGGCGATGGTCGTTGCCATCGCCATACCCCGGCCGCCCAGCGGCCTCCCCACGCCCAGGAGTATTTCCCATGGCAAGCGAACCCATCCGTGATCCTGTCACCGATCACCTGCTGACCCCGCAGAACGCCGCCTTCATCATCATCGACTACCAGCCGGTGCAGGTGAACTCGATCGCCTCGATGGACCGACAGTTGCTGGTCAACAACATCGTCGGTACCGCCAAGGCCGCCGTCGCCTACGGGCTGCCGATCGTGCATTCCACGGTCAATGTGCGCAGCGGCCTCAACAAACCGCCGATTCCGCAGCTGCGCAAGGTGCTGGCCGACCATCCCACCTACGACCGCACCACGATCAATTCGTGGGAAGACACTGCATTCCGCGAAGCGGTGCAGGCCACCGGGCGCCGCAAGCTGATCATGACCGCCCTGTGGACCGAAGCCTGTCTGACCTTCCCCGCCCTGGATGCCCTGAAGGAGGGCTATGAGGTGTACGTCGTGGTCGATGCCGTTGGCGGCACGTCCCTGGCCGCGCATGACGCGGGCCTGCGCCGCATAGAACAGGCCGGCGGCAGGATGATCAGCGTCCCGCAGCTGTTCTGTGAGCTGCAGCGCGATTGGCAGCGCCAGGACACGGTGCCGGCGTTCATGGATCTTTTCATCCAGACCGGCGGCACTGCCGGTATCCAGTTCTCCTACGATCGCGAATGAGCGACGCAACGGCCACGCTCCCGCGTGGCCGTTGGGCGGGCATCAACCGTGCAACGCCTTGGCGTGATGCGCGATGTGCTCGCCGATGAAGCTGCTGATGAAGTAATAGCTGTGGTCATACCCGGGCTGCAGGCGCAGCGTCAGCGGGTGACCGGCGGCGGCGCAGGCGGCCTGCAGCCACTGCGGCTGCAGCTGGCTGTCCAGGAATTCATCGCCACCGCCCTGGTCGACCAGCAACGGCAGGCGCTCGGTGGCCGCGGCGACCAGCTCGCTGGCATCCCACGCCGCCCAGCGGGCGCGGTCCTCGCCGAGGTATGCGGCAAAGGCCTTCTGGCCCCACGGCACGCGGGTCGGCGCGACGATCGGCGAGAACGCCGAGACGCTCCTGTAGCGACCGGGATTCTTCAACGCGATCACCAGTGCCCCATGGCCGCCCATCGAGTGGCCACTGATGCTGCGCGCGCCCGTCGTCGGGAAATGCGCCTCGATCCATGCCGGCAGTTCCTCCACCACGTAGTCGTACATGCGGTAGTGCGCCGCCCACGGCTGCTCGGTGGCGTTGAGATAGAAACCGGCGCCCTTGCCCAGGTCGTAGCCCTCGGCATCGGCGACGTCATCGCCGCGCGGGCTGGTATCCGGCGCGACCAGGATCACGCCATGCTCGGCGGCGTAGCGCTGCGCACCTGCCTTGGTGATGAAGTTCTGTTCGTTGCAGGTCAGCCCGCTGAGCCAGTACAGCACCGGCAGCTTCTGCGTGGCGGCCTGCGGCGGCAGATACACGGCGACGTTCATGTCGCAGCCCAGCACCTGCGAAGTGTGGCGGTACACGTCCTGCCAACCGCCGGACGCGGCGCGGTGTTCGATGCGTTCCATGGTGATTCTCCATAGGGGCGGCGCGGATCACGCGCCGCCCTCAGTGATTCAGAAATGCACGACCGAGCGGATCGACTTGCCTTCATGCATCAGGTCGAACGCGTCGTTGATCTCGTCCAGGCCCATCGTGTGGGTCACGAACGGGGCCAGTTCGATGTCGCCCTTCATGGCATCTTCGACCATGCCCGGCAGCTGGCTGCGGCCCTTGACGCCACCGAAGGCGGTGCCCTTCCACGAGCGGCCGGTGACCAGCTGGAACGGACGGGTCGAGATTTCCTGGCCCGAGCCGGCCACGCCGATCACCACCGATTGGCCCCAGCCACGGTGCGCGCATTCCAGCGCCGCACGCATCACGTTGACGTTGCCGATGCACTCGAAGGTATGGTCCACGCCCCAGGTGGTCATCTCGACGATGACCTGCTGGATCGGCTTGTCATGATCCTTCGGGTTGATGCAGTCGGTCGCGCCGAACTGCCTGGCGAGTTCGAACTTGGTCGGGTTGGTATCGATCGCGAAGATGCGGCCGGCCTTGGCCTGGCGCGCGCCCTGGATCACCGCCAGGCCGATGCCACCCAGGCCGAACACCGCCACCGAATCGCCTTCCTGCACCTTGGCGGTGTTGTGCACTGCGCCGATGCCGGTGGTCACGCCGCAGCCGAGCAGGCACACGTGCTCCGGGTTGGCGTCGGGGTTGATCTTGGCCAGCGAGACTTCGGCCACCACGGTGTACTCGCTGAAGGTCGAGCAACCCATGTAGTGGTAGATCGGCTCGCCGTTGTAGCTGAAGCGGGTGGTGCCATCGGGCATCACGCCCTTGCCCTGGGTAGCGCGCACGGCCACGCACAGGTTGGTCTTGCCCGAGGTGCAGAACAGGCACTCGCCGCACTCGGCGGTGTACAGCGGGATCACATGATCGCCCGGCTTGACGCTGGTGACGCCCTCGCCCACTTCGACCACGATGCCGGCGCCTTCGTGGCCGAGCACGGCCGGGAACAGGCCTTCCGGATCATCGCCGGACAGCGTGAACGCGTCGGTGTGGCAGACACCGGTGTGGGTGATTTTTACCAGCACTTCGCCTTTCTGCGGCGGAGCGACATCGATCTCGACGATCTTGAGCGGTTCGCCAGCGGCGAAGGCAACGGCGGCACGGGATTTCATGGGGAGCACTCCAAGGCAGGGAACAAGGATGGGCAGTACGCGGTCGCCCGCATACTCATTTCAGATAGGACCGGATCAGCATGCTCATCTCGCGCACGCGCTCGTCGCGCTGCGCATCGGATTTCGCCGGCTGCCCGAACTCTTCGCGCAGATGGGCCTCCATCACCTCGGACATCAGTCCGTTGACGGCACCGCGGATCGCGGCGATCTGCTGCAGCACCGGCCCGCACTCGGCGCCGGCGTCCAGCGCGCGGTCGAGCGCATCGCACTGGCCACGGATCCGACGGACCCGGGCGAGAACGCGCTTTTTTTCCTGCGGTGAATGGGGCATGGGAGCGAGGCCGGTTAACTATACTGGGGGTGAGTATACAGGAGCGGGGGAATCGGGGTCGTTGACAGGCCGCCCGCCGGGCAGGAACACTCCACAGCACACGCCGCACGCGTCAGCCGGCGTCATGGATGACATCGCTCTCCCCTTGCAGACGGACCTCTCATGCCAACGTTGCGCGCCGTACTTCCCTACCTCTGCTTCCTCGCCGGCGGCGCTTTCCTGGTGCGTGGCCTGGGCGTGCTGTCATCACGCCTGGCGGATACCACCGCGCAGACGGCGGCGTATGCCGATGGATACGCTGCCGGCCAGACGGCCGCGGCGCTGCTGTTCGTTGGCGCAGCCGCGGGCCTGATCGCGGTGGGATGGCGCAGCCGGCGCCACTGACCACGCAGGCATCGGAAGCATCCACGCATGGCGTGGATCTACCCGTGATTCCCGTGATTCCCGTGATTCCCGTGATTCCCGTGATCGCGGTGATTCGACGAAGGGTGCATGGCAACCGTGCAGCGCAGCGGAATGCGTCAGAACGTCGCCTTCCTCAGTGCTGCCGGGCCTTGCGGTCGTTTCGCCAGGCCAGGCACACCCGGACCACCAGCAGGGCGGCGAACGCCACGACCACGCCCTTGACCAGCGGCACCGACGCTGCGCCGGGCTGCGGCCAGAACGCCAGCCACACAAAGGCGGCGGCCAGGCCGCTGTAGGCCAGCAGCAGCAACCACTTGGCGGCACGCGCGGAGAACGGCAAGGCAACGGCGGGCGCCGCCGCCAACAGAGCGGCCGCTACGGTGACCGTCCAACGGGCGCCGATCATCATGGCGATAGTGACCGCGACGCAGACCAGAACCAGTGCGCCGATGATGACGAAATACGCCAGCACCCAGGAAACAAGCAGGTCGAACAGCTTCCGATTGTGCATCCCTTCCATGTGCCATCTCCTTCTGGTCATACCGCGATGTGATCGCTGCGGGGCGCCCACGAGGCCTCCGCTCGCGAAACCAGCCTACCCAACGGGGACGCGTGCGACCAGTGCAGGCCTCTCCCGCCGGTGTTACCCCCGCAGCAGATCAATGAACGCCCGCAGCGCGGACGACATCTGCCGCTGCCGCGGGTAATACACCGCGAAACCGGCAAACGGCTCACTCCAGTCTTCCAGTACCGCAACCAGCCGACCGTCATCCAGGTACGGACGCGCGGAATCCTCAAGCACGTAGGCGAGGCCAAGTCCGTCCACCACCGCCTGCAGGATGGTGTTCTGATCGCCGAGGGTGAGTCGCCCCGGCACATCGATTTCCAGCGCCTGGCCATCGCGTTCGAACTGCCACTTGTACAGATGGCCGCTGGCGAAGCGGAACCGCACGCACTCGTGGCGGATCAGATCGCGCGGATGCCGGGGTATCTCGCGTCCTTCAAGATAGGCCGGCGCACCGACGATCAAGCCGCGCAGCGCAGGGCCCAGCGGCACGGCGACCATGTCTTCGGGGACCGATTCGTGCAGGCGCACACCGGCGTCGTAACCGCCGGCGACGATATCGACCAGACCGTCATCCTGGGCCAGCTCCAGACGCACATCCGGATGGGCCAGCAGGAACTTCGCCAGGCGCGGGCCGAGCTGGGTCTGGACCGCAGCGCGGGTGGCGTTGATGCGCAGCAGGCCGGCCGGTGCGGCACGGAAATGGTTCATCTCCTCCAGCGCGTCATGCACCTGCCCCAGCGCAGGCTGCAGGCGTTCGAGCAGGCGCTGGCCGGCTTCGGTGAGGGCGACGCTGCGGGTGGTGCGATGGAACAGGCCCACGCCCAGGCGCTCTTCCAGCGCGCGGATCGCGTAGCTGACCGCCGAGGTGGACAGCGCCAGCTCGGCGCCGGCCTTGCGGAAGCTGCGGTGGCGCGCCACGGCGGCAAAGGCGGCCAGATGGGTCAGGTTGTCAGTGGCCATGATTATCCCGTTTCACTTGATGAATCATGCCGATATCCTGACTGTCTGTGCACGGGATCGGGGCGTATTGTAAAGCGCCTTTCTACAAACCTGCCAAGGATTCCCCATGTCCCTCGCCCATGGTTATGCGGTGCACGACCAGACCGCGCCGCTGGTGCCGTTCTCCTTCGAACGTCGCCCGGCCGGTCCCGATGACGTCCGCATCGAGATTCTCTTCAGCGGCATCTGCCACTCCGATCTGCACCAGGCCCGCGACGACTGGGGCGGCGCCCTGTTCCCGATGGTGCCCGGCCACGAGATCATCGGCCGCGTGACCGAGGTCGGTGCCAACGTGACCCGCTTCAAGGTCGGCGACTTCGCCGGCGTCGGCTGCATGGTCGATTCGTGCCGCCACTGCGCGGCCTGCGATGAAGACCTGGAGCAGTACTGCGAGAAGGGTGCCACCTACACCTACAACAGCACCGAGCGTGACAGCGGCCAGCCGACCTTCGGTGGCTACTCCGACCACATCGTGGTCGAACAGCGTTTCGTGGTGAAGGTGTCCGAGACGCTGGACCTGAAGGCCGCCGCGCCCCTGCTGTGCGCCGGCATCACCACCTATTCGCCGCTGCGCCACTGGAAGGTGGGCCCTGGCCAGAAGGTCGGCGTGATCGGTCTGGGTGGCTTGGGCCACATGGGCGTGAAGTTCGCCAAGGCGATGGGCGCCACCGTGGTGATGATCACCACCACCCCGGAAAAGGGTGCCGATGCCAAGCGTCTGGGCGCCGACGAGGTGCTGGTCTCGCGCGATCCGGCGCAGATGAAGGCGCATGCCGGCAGCTTCGATTTCCTGCTCAACACGATCCCGGTCGGGCACGACACCAACCCGTACATGGCGCTGCTCAAGCGCGATGCGACGATGTGTCTGGTCGGCGTGCTGACCGAGCTGGACCCGCCGCCGACCGGCGTGAGCGTGATCTTCGGCCGCAAGCACATCACCGGCTCGGCGATCGGCGGCATGGCCGAGACGCAGGAAATGATGGACTTCTGTGCCGAGCACAACATCGTCAGCGATGTGGAAGTGATCGACATCAAGACCGTCAACGAGGCCTGGGAGCGCATGGCGAAGAATGACGTGCGCTACCGCTTCGTGATCGACATGGGCACGCTGGAAAAAGCGGCCTGATCCTTCCGCACAGGCATGAAAAAACCCCGGTAATGCCGGGGTTTTTTTTCAGCTGTACGCGTGTGGTCGAGCAGTCCAGGCGCCGCATGGATCCTGCTGTGTATTCGCCCGGGTCTGTCGCGACCGTGAGGGCCCCGTAGCAGCCGGTAGACCCCTGGCGCAAATGTCCCCCGGCCGCGGGCGGCCTCCTCCTTTATTTTGCCCAGGAGCCTACCGGCTGCTACGGGGCTCGGCTTGCGGTAAGGAGGGGAAGCCAGTTTTTTTCTGGCGCTGTCGGTGGGTCGGGCGCTGGGCGCCCATGCCCTTGGAGGCGAAATAAAGGAGGAGGGGGCGGCCGCAGGCCGACGCCGGAGGACATTCGCCGGAAAGGGCATGGGCGCCCAGTGCCCGACCCACCGACTACCGCTTTCGCCCACTCAGTACGCGAATTCCTTGAACACCGGATCGATGTTGCCGTTCCATTCGCCATGGAACAGCGCCAGCTTGCGATCGGCCGGGGTCAGCCCGGAATCGACGATCTCCTGCAGCACCTCCAGGAACTTGCTTTCATCCTGGCCATCGGCGTTGCGCGCGGCGCGGCGCTTGAGGCCGGCCACGGCGATCTTCAGCGCTTCACGCGACAGATCGAGCACCGTGCCATTGCGGAACGGCAGCTTCAGCCCATGGCGCGGCACGCCATCACGCAGGACGTTGCGCTCGACCAGGCTGAAATCGCGGACCAGATCCCACGCGGCATCGAGCGCGGCATCGTCATACAGCAGGCCTACCCAGAATGCGGGCAGCGCGCACAGGCGGCTCCATGGGCCCGCGTCGGCGCCGCGCATTTCCAGGTACTTCTTCAGCCGCACTTCCGGGAAGGCAGTGGTCATGTGATCGGACCAGTCGCGCAGCGTGGGCAGCTGGCCCGGCAGCACCGGCAGCTTGCCGACCATGAAATCGCGGAAGCTCTGGCCGCTGGCATCGTGGTACTTGCCGTCGCGGTAGGAGAAGTACATCGGCACGTCGAGCAGGTAATCGACGTACCGCTCGTAACCGAAGCCGTCTTCGAAGACGAAGTCGAGCATGCCGGTGCGGTCGTTGTCGGTGTCGGTCCAGATGTGCGAGCGGTAGCTCTGGTAGCCGTTGGGCTCGCCCTCGGTGAACGGCGAATCGGCGAACAGCGCGGTGGCGATCGGCTGCAGCGCCAGCGACACGCGGAACTTCTTCACCATGTCCGCTTCGGTGGCGTAGTCCAGGTTGACCTGCACCGTGCAGGTGCGGGTCATCATGTCCAGGCCGAGCGTGCCGACCTTGGGCATGTACTCGCGCATGATCTTGTAGCGGCCCTTGGGCATCCACGGCATCTCATCGCGCGTCCACTTCGGCTGGAAGCCCATGCCGAGGAAGCCCAGCTGCAGTTCGCCGGCGACCTGCGCCACCTCGTTGAGGTGGGTGCCGGTTTCCACGCAGGTCTGGTGGATGGTCTCCACCGCCGCGCCGGACAACTCCAGCTGGCCGGCCGGTTCCAGGGTCACCGAGGCGTTGTCGCGCAGCAGCGCGATGGTGCGTCCGTCTTCCTGCACCGGATCCCAGCCGAAGCGGGTCAGGCCGTTGAGCAGCGCTTCGATGCCGCGGTCGCCGTCGAAGGTGGGCGGCCGCAGGTCATCCAGGCGGAAGCCGAACTTCTCGTGCTCGGTGCCGATGCGCCACTGCGCCTTGGGCTTTTCGCCGGAGGCCAACGTGGCGACCAGTTCATTACGGTCGGTGATCGGCGTCTCGGCGACGTGGCTGGGGCTCGACAAGGGGAGGCTCGCAGAATTCTGGTCAGGGCGGGGATGTGGGGTTCGCGCCCCCGCATCGCAAGGGCGCACTATATCGTGGCGTCCCCTGCCGTCGTGTCACCGTGACGGTTTTCAGCATCCTACTGGCATGGGCTTGACGCTGCCCTGGCCCTAAACTGAGCCCCATGAGCAGATCCCGACATCCGGAAGTCCACCGCTCCGACCGTGTCGGCTGGCTGCGTGCCGCCGTGCTCGGCGCCAATGACGGCATCGTCTCGGTGGCCGGCCTGGTGGTCGGCATCGCCGCCAGCGGCGCCTCGGCCTCGACGATTCTGGCCACCGGCATCGCCGGGACCGTGGCCGGCGCGATGTCGATGGCGGCCGGTGAGTATGTCTCGGTGCAGTCCCAGGCCGATACCGAGCTGGCCGACCTGGCGGTGGAAAAGCGCGAACTGCACGAAGACCCGCACAGCGAGCTGGAGGAGCTGGCGGCGATCTACCGCCACCGCGGACTGAGTCCCGCGCTGGCGCATGAAGTCGCCACCCAGCTCACCGCGCACGACGCGCTCGGCGCCCACGCCCGCGATGAGCTGGGCATCACCGAGGAGCTGCGCGCGCGCCCGATGCAGGCGGCGCTGGCTTCGGCGGGCGCGTTCGTCAGTGGTGCGGCGTTGCCGGTGCTGACCGCCCTGCTCGCCCCGCATGCCATCGTCGGCCAGGCGACCACCGTCGTCACGCTGCTGGGACTGTGCCTGACCGGCACCCTGGCCGCGCATGCCGGCGGCGCCCCGCGCCTGAGGGGCGCGCTGCGCGTGACCTTCTGGGGCGCGATCGCGATGGCGGCGGCCGCCCTGGTCGGCCGACTGTTCAACGTGGCGGGCTGAGCGATGTCCGTCCCGATCGATACCACCACCTCCCTGCTGGCGACCCTGGCCAGCCTGGCGGACTGCCAGCGTGCGGACGGCTACGCCTGCATCACCGCGCGCCGCGAGCATGGCGCCTCGTCGGTGGAGATTCCACAGCCGCAGTTCGCGATCCTGCTGCAGGGGCGCAAACAGGTGCGCACCGCGCAGCAGTCCCTGGAATTCGCGCCGGGCGATCTGTTCCTGATCACCCGCCGCTGCCGCATCGATGTGGTCAACATTCCCGATCCGCACAGCGGCCTGTACCTCAGTGCGATCGTGCCGATGTGCGCCGAAGCGCTCACGGCCGCGCGGGCGCTGTGGAACGAGCCGTTGCCCGAGGCCGGCGACGCACTGGCCCGGCTGCCGCTCGCCGAACATGGCGCGACCCTGCTGCAGTGGCGGCAGGCACTGGAACACGGCCAGTACACCGAAGCACGGCTGGCCCTCGCGTCACTTGCGGTGGCGTTCTGTCGGCGCGGGCACGGCAGCCTGCTGGTTCCCCCCGAGCCCAGCCTGGGTGAGCGCATCCGCGATCTGATCGCCGCCCAGCCCGAGCGCGACTGGCAGTCGCGCGATTTCGAAGCGCAGCTCGGCCTCAGCGGTGCGACGCTGCGCCGGCGGTTGGCCAGCGAGCAGTCCAGCGTGCGCGAACTGATCACCGATGCACGGCTGGCGCATGCCATGGGCCTGCTCTACACCACCCGCCTGCCGTTGAAGACGGTGGCCGCGCGCGTCGGCTACCGCTCGCTGGGCAGCTTCAGCAAGCGCTTCGTCGAGCGCTATGGGCTGGAACCGGCGGCGATCGGCAACAGCTGAGCGCGAGCGGATCGCGCGGCATTCTGAGCGGAACGCAGTCCGCAGGACGCGCAGCATGGGGACACCGCGGCGCCGCCGCCCTGTACGGAATCCGTCATGTCCTTCCCCCGCGTTCGTATGCTCGCCACGGCCCTGCTGCTGGCCGCTGTCGCCAGCCCCGCACTGGCCACCACCACGCACGCCCCGCGCGAGCAGGTGCCTGGCGTGTATCACCAGCAGATCGGCACACTGCAGGTCACGGCGTTGTTCGATGGCACCGTCGCACTGGGCCGACAGGCGCTGGTCGGGATCGCGCCCGGCGCGGTCACCCGGCTGCTCGATCACCGCTACGTGCCCGAAGATGGCAAGGGCCTGCAGACCGCCGTCAACGCGTACCTGGTGCAGCAGGGCGATCACCTGACCCTGGTCGATACCGGCACCGCGCAATGCTTCGGGCCCGGGCTGGGCCAGGTGCTGGGCAACCTGCGCAAGGCCGGCTACGACCCGGCCGAGGTGGATGATGTCGTCCTGACCCACGCCCATCCCGACCACCTGTGTGGCCTGCTCGATGCGCAGGACAGGCTCGCCTACCCCAATGCCACGGTGTGGCTCTCGGCCGCCGATGCCGCGTATTGGCTCGACCCGGCCAGCGAAGCGACCGCGCCGCAGGGCGTGCGCTTTGCCTTCGCGTTGGCGCGCAAGGCAGTGGCGCCGTATGCGGCGAGCGGGAAATTGAAGCGCTTTGCGCCTGGCGACCACTTGCCGGCCGGCATCACCGCATTGGACAGCCATGGGCATACGGTCGGCCATGTGTCCTATCGCATCGATGGCGGCGCCGGCCAGCAACTGCTGGTCTGGGGCGACCTCGTGCATTTCCACGCGGTGCAGTTCGCGCAGCCGCAGGCGTCGTTTGAAGCGGACAGCGACCGCGCGGCCGCGATCGCCAGCCGGCGCCGGATGATGGCGCAGGCGGCGGATCAGGGCTGGTGGGTGGCGGGCGCGCACCTGCCGTTCCCGGGGCTGGGGCACGTGCGTCGCGAAGGTGAGGCGTTTGCCTGGGTGCCGGGCGAATTCGCGCCGTTGCCGGCGGAATGAGGGAACACGACCGCGCCCTACAACGGGCGGCAGGCGCATTCCGGTAGTGCCGGCCTCTGGCCGGCACCGGATACATCTGATGGAAAGAGCAGCCGGCCAGCGGCCGGCACTACCGGCGCCGTGCGGCCCATTGGACCGCAGCAACGCCGGGGGTCAGGTGGCTTCCGGCGCCGGCTTGTTCAGGCCCAGCCAGCCGCCGATGATCCCACGGGCTTCATCCACGCCCTGGCGGGCGGGGCCGGAGAAGGTCTGCACGCTGACGGTATCGCCGAAGGAGGACTGCAGCTCCTTGCGCACCTTCTGCAGGGCGATGCCCTGCTGGCCGCGGCCGAGCTTGTCGGCCTTGGTCAGCAGCGCGTGCGCCGGCAGGCCGCGCTGCACCGCATAGGCGAGCATCTGGCGGTCGTAGTCCCTCAGCGGGTGACGGATGTCCATCACCACCACCAGGCCACGCAGGGCCTCGCGGGTACGGAAGTACTGGTCGATGAAGGCCTGCCAGTGCGCCTGCAGGTCCAGCGGGACCTTGGCGTAGCCGTACCCGGGCAGATCGACCAGCTTGGCCCCCGGGGTAACCTCGAAGAACACCAGCTGCTGGGTGCGGCCGGGGGTCTTGGAGACCCGGGCCAGGCTGTTCTGGCGGGTCAGGGCGTTGAGGGCACTGGACTTGCCGGCGTTTGAGCGACCGGCAAAGGCGACTTCCGCGCCCACGTCGTCCGGCAATTGCCGGGTGTTGTGGGCCGAAAGCAGGTATTGGGCGCGTTCGAGGAGCAATGACATGGGTATAGGATCGCATGTCCGGGCCCGATCCGCGCTGCCCGCGCTCGGTTTTGCTGCACCCTGCGTTGACCGTGGCGTGAAACGGCGTTGATAATCGGGCGATCCCCGTGGTTGCGGTCCCGCAACCGCCAGGCCGGTCCACACGGAGCTTCCGCATGCGCCATGCTCGCGTTCTTGCCGTTTCCGCACTTGCTGTCTCGCTGCTCGCCGCCGTTGCCGTTGCCCAGACCTCGATCACCCCGTTGCCGGACAACGGGCCGATCAAGACCGCCTCGCTGGAGGTCGATTTCAGCAAAACCACCTGGGGCGACCACAAGGCCGGGCAGACCAAGGCCGCGGCCTGCGCGGCCTGCCATTCGGCCGATGGCAACTCCACCGTGGAGATGTACCCGAGCATCGCCGGCCAGAGCGAGCGCTACAGCGCCCAGCAGATGGCCCTGATCGCCAATGGCCAGCGCACCTCCGGGGCCTCGGCGGCGATGGTGCCGTTCGTGCAGGACCTCACCCCGCAGGACATGCGCGACATCGGTGCCTACTTCGCCACGCAGAAGGCCACCGCCGGCATCGCCGACGATGGCGCCGTGACCGACGGCCCGTACGCGGGCAAGAAGTTCTTCGAGATCGGCCAGCAGCTGTACCGCGGCGGCGATGCCGAGCGCGGCATCCCGGCCTGCATGGCCTGTCACGGCCCGACCGGCGCCGGCAATCCGGGCCCCGCCTACCCGCACATCAGCGGCCAGCACTCGGCCTACGTTGCCCGTCGGCTGCAGGAGTACCAGGCCGGGACCACCCAGGAAACCGACAAGGCGCACTTCCAGATCATGGCCACGATCGCCAAGTCGCTGACCGAGCAGGAGATCCAGGCCCTGGCCAGCTACCTGCAGGGCCTGCACAACCGGGCCGATGATGTCGCCGCTGCGGCCACCGTTGCCGGGGGCACGCAGGCACCGTAACCACCGCCCGCACCGCAGCGCATCCCCTTGGTCGGATGACAGATGCGACCGCCGTGGCTGGCGGGGTATGTTCACTGCCACGCCGGCGACTGGGCCGGCGTCGTTTTTTCTGTATGGAGATGGATGTAGATGACGTTGATGCCCCGCCTGATGTTGTTGCTGCTGGCCCTGAGCCCGTTGAGCACCCTCGCCGCCACCCCGACCCCACTGGTGGAAGGCAAGGATTACGAACGCATCGCCGATGCCGGCCCGTTCGCGCCGCTGGCCGGCAAGGTCGAAGTCGTGGAGATGTTCGGCTACACCTGCCCGCACTGCGCGCACTTCGAGCCGCAGCTGGAAGCCTGGGCCGCCAAGCTGCCCAAGGACGTCCGCTTCACCCCGGTGCCGGCCGCTTTCGGTGGCGTGTGGGATTCGTTTGCCCGCGCCTACTACGCCGCCGATCAGCTGGGCGTCGCCAAGCGCAGCCACCGCGCCATGTTCGATGCCCTGCATGAGAAGGGCTCGCTGCCGATGCAGAACGTCTCGCCGGATGAACTGGCTGCGTTCTACCAGGGCTTCGGCGTGGCCCCGCCGCAGTACATCGCCGCGCTCAAGAGCGATGCGGTGGACGCCAAGGTGAAGGCTGCCCGTGCCTTCGCCCTGCGCACCAAGGTGCCCGGCACGCCGACGCTGATCATCAATGGCGTGTACCTGGTCAAGGGCGACTCGTTCGAGGCCATGCTGCGCAACGCAGATGCCCTGATCGCCCGTGCGCGCAGCGGCAAGGCGCTCTGACAGCGCTCGCTGAACCATCACGCACCGTGCACGCGGGACGCTCGTTTCCGCGTGTCATCATGCTTCCCTGGCCGATGCTCCCAGCATCGGCCCCAACATGCTCATCCGCTGGAGATGCTTCGATGAAGACCCGTTTCGCCATTACGCTCATGGCCCTGCTGCCGATCCTGGCCGCCTGCAAGGCCCAGGACGGTACCGCCAACACCACCGCCCCGGCCGAACCGGCCGCGCCGAGCAGCACCCCGGCCACCGAAACGGCCACCCCGACCGAGCAGGCCCCGGCCGCCAGCGGTGAAACCGCCGCCGCCGAGACCGCCGCTGCCGAAGCCACCACCCCTGCGCCGGCCCCGGCATCCTCGCGCCCGACCGGCCCGGAGCCGGTCGCGGGCACCGACTATGTGGTGATCGAGAACGGCCAGCCGTTCCAGCCGGCCACCGGCAAGATCGAAGTCGCCGAGATCTTCGGTTACGTGTGCCCGGCCTGCGCCGCGTTCCAGCCGCTGATCGGGCCGTGGAAGGCTGGCCTGCCGAGCGACGTCAACTTCGTCTACGTGCCGGCGATGTTCGGCGGCACCTGGGATGACTACGGCCGTGCGTTCTACGCCGCGCAGGCGATGGGCCTGCAGGAAAAGACCCACGAAGCCATGTACGCCGCGATCCACGCCGAGCAGAGCCTGAAGGGCGAGCGCGGCCGTGATTCGGTCGAAGACATCGCCAACTTCTATGGCAAGCACGGCGCCGACCCGAAGCAGTTCGCCGCGATGATGGGCAGCTTCGCCGTCAACGCCAAGACCAACTCGGCCAAGCAGTTCGCCATGCGCAGCAAGATCAGCGGCACGCCGTCGGTGATCGTCAACGGCAAGTACCTGGTCAAGGGCAAGGGCTTCCCGGACATGCTGCGCATCGCCGATCACCTGATCGCGCGCGAACGCGCCGGCAAGGCCAACTGATCCAGCACCAGCGAACCGTCGTGAATTCCCCCCACACGCGGACCCTGCGCCTGCTGACGGCCAACATCCAGGCCGGTTCGAGCACCCGCCGCTACAGTGACTATGTGACCCGCAGCTGGTCGCACGCACTGCCGGCCGGGCGCAAACGAACCAGCCTGGATGCCATCGCGCAGATGGCCCGTGAGCACGACATCGTCGGCCTGCAGGAGGCCGACCCCGGCAGCCTGCGCTCGGGCTTCACCAACCAGACCCACTATCTGGCCGAGCGCGCCGGCTTCAATTACTGGAGCCACCAGCCCAACCGCCGCATGGGCGGGGTCGCGTCCAGCGCCAATGGCCTGCTCAGCAAGCTCGAGCCGGTCGAGGTCCAGGACCACGCCCTGCCCGGCCGGATCGGCGGGCGCGGCGTGCTGCTGGCCAAGTTCGGTGAAGGCAGCCAGGGCCTGGCAGTCGCGGTGGCGCATCTGTCGCTGGGGACCAATTCGCGCATGTCGCAGTTGGCCTTCATCGCCGATCTGCTCTCCGAGCATCCCAACGCGGTGCTGATGGGCGATTTCAACTGCCTGGCCGAACGTCCGGAAATGCAGGTGCTGTACCAGAAGACGACGCTGCAGCCGCCGGGCTGCGTGGTGCCGACCTTCCCCAGCTGGCGCCCGGATCGGGCGATCGACCACATCCTGCTCAGCAACGGCCTGCAGCAACGCAGTGCCGAGGCGGTGCCGGCCGCGTTCTCCGATCACCTCGCCCTGGCGATGTCGATCGACGTGCCGAGCAGCGCGCTGCGCTGACCCCTGTGCACCCGCCGCCCTTGCGCGGCGGGCCTCGCAGCGGCGTAAACAGGCTGTCCACAGCGCCTGTGCGATAAATCCCGCCGTCTGCCGCTCCGGCACCGGGAGTATCCCCCACCCCATGAGTACCGTGGAGCCGCCTCTGTCCGAGGTGCGCACGCTTCGACCCGTGTTCCTGCTTGCCGCCACGATCGTGGCGGCATTCGCCATTCTGGTCACCGTGTTTCCGATCGATGCCGGCGTGATGCTGCTCGATGCCCAGACTTGGGCGTCGCGCAATGTCGGCTGGTATTACCTGCTGGCGATGACCGTGTACCTGGTCTTCGTGGTCGGCGTGGCGCTGTCCGGCTATGGCAACGTCAAGCTGGGCGCGGACCATGACGAACCGGAATTCAGCTATCTGTCCTGGGCCGGCATGCTGTTCGCCGCAGGCATCAGCATCACCCTGTTCTTCTTCTGCGTCTCCGAGCCGCTGACCCACTACCTGCTGCCGCCGCAGGGCGGCACCGGCAGCGGCGAGGCCAGCGCGCGCCAGGCGATGCAGCTGCTGTTCCTGCACTGGGGCCTGCATGGCTGGGGCGTGTTCGCGCTGGCGGCGATGGCGCTGGCCTACTTCGCGTACCGCCACAACCTGCCCCTCGCGCTGCGCTCGGCGCTGTATCCGCTGATCGGCAAACGCATCAACGGGCCGATCGGCTACACCGTGGATGCGCTGGGCATCGTGGCCACCGTGTTCGGCCTCGGCGCGGACATGGGCTTTGGCGTGCTGCATCTCAACGCCGGCCTGAACACCCTGTTCCCGGTGCCGCACGCGGCCTGGGTGCAGGTCGGGCTGATCGTGCTGATGATGGGTGCGGCGATCACCGTGGCCGTCTCCGGGGTCGAGAAGGGCGTGCGCTGGATGTCCAACATCAACATGCTGCTGGCGATCTCGCTGCTGCTGTTCATGCTGTTCGCCGGGCCCACCCAGTACCTGCTCAACGCCTTCATGCAGAACATGGGCGACTACCTGGGCAACGTGGTCGGCAAGAGTTTCGATGTGTACGCCTATGGCGGGCGCCCGGACTGGCTGGGCAACTGGACGGTGTTCTACTGGGCCTGGTGGATCGGCTGGGCGCCGTTCGTGGGCCTGTTCATCGCGCGCATCTCGCGCGGCCGCACCATCCGCGAGTTCGTGCTCGGCGTGCTGCTGATTCCGCTGGGTTTCACCCTGGCGTGGCTGTCGATCTTCGGCAACAGCGCGCTGGACCAGATCCTGCATCACGACCAGGTGCATCTGGCGCAGATGGCGGTGGAGAACCCACCGACCGTGCTGTACGCGCTGCTGGAAAGCTACCCCTGGAGCCGCACCGTGATCGCGGTCACGGTGATCGTCAGCTTCATCTTCTTCGTCACCTCGGCCGACTCGGGCACGGTGGTGCTGTCCACGCTGTCCTCGCAGGGCGGCAATCCGGAAGACGACGGCCCGCGCTGGCTGCGCGTGTTCTGGGGCGTGATGACCGGCCTGGTCACCGCCGGGCTGCTGCTGGCCGGCAGCATGGACGCGCTCAAATCCGCGGTGGTGCTGGCCTCGCTGCCGTTCTCGGTGGTGCTGCTGCTGATGCTGTGGGGGCTGACCCGTGCGCTGGGCGAAGAGTCGCAGCGCAAGAAGGCCTCGCAGTACTCGCCGATCCCGTTGATCGGGCAATCGCGGCATCAGCGCGGCTGGCGCCAGCGCATCACCCAGGCGGTGCATTTCCCGGTACGCGACGAGGTGTACCGGTTCATGGACACCGATGTGAAGCCGGCGATCGAAGCCGTCGCCGCGCAGCTGCTCGAACAGGGCCTGGACGTGCAGACCAAGTTCGAGCCGGGTCACATGGAGCTGCTGGTGGACCATGGCGAACAACAGGTCTTCACCTACCAGGTGATCATGCGCGGCTACCTCACGCCTTCGTTCGCCGCGCAGCGCTTCCGCAACCAGCGTTACTACCGCGCCGAAGTGCACCTCTATGAGGGTGGACAGGACTACGAGCTGTTCGGCTACAGCCGCCAGCAGATCATCAACGACATCATCGATCAGTACGAGCGTCACCTGCAGTTCCTGCATCTCACGCGTTGACGCACTGATCTCCCGCTGCAAAGGAGTCATCGACATGCCTACCCTCCCCGACCAGCTGCTGTACATCGGCGGCCGCTACGTTCCTTCCCAGGGCGGAAAGACCTTCGAGGTCATCAACCCCGCCAACGGCGAGCTGCTCGCCAACGTCCACAGCGCCAACAGCGACGATCTCGACGCTGCGGTGGAGAGCGCCCAGGCCGGCCAGAAAGTGTGGGCCGCGCTGACCACCGTGGAGCGCTCGCGCATCCTGCTGCGCGCGGTCGAACTGCTGCGCGAGCGCAACGACGCACTGGCCGAGCTGGAATCGCGCAACACCGGCAAGGCGCTGAGTGAAACGCTCAACGTGGACGTGGTCACCGGCGCGGACGTGCTGGAGTACTACGCCGGTGTCATGCACGGGCTGGAAGGCAGCCAGGTGCCGCTGCGCGAGAGCAGCTTCTTCTACACCCGGCAGGAACCGCTGGGCGTGGTCGGTGCGATCGGCGCCTGGAACTACCCGATCCAGATCGCGCTGTGGAAGGCCGCCCCGGCGCTGGCCGCCGGCAACGCGATGATCTTCAAGCCCAGCGAGGTCACCCCGCTGACCGCGCTGAAGCTGGCGGAAATCTTCACCGAGGCCGGCCTGCCCGATGGCGTGTTCAACGTGCTGCCCGGCGATGGCGCCGGCGTCGGCTCGGCGCTGACCGAGCACCCGCTGATCGAGAAGATCTCCTTCACCGGCGGCACCGCCACCGGCCGCAAGGTGATGGCCAGTGCGTCCAGCTCCACGCTCAAGGACGTCACCATGGAGCTGGGTGGCAAGTCGCCGCTGATCATCTGCGACGACGCCGATCTGGACCTGGCCGCCGACGTGGCCATGATGGCCAACTTCTACAGCTCCGGCCAGGTCTGCACCAACGGCACCCGCGTGTTCGTGCCGCGCGGCAGGCTGGCCGCGTTCGAAGCCAAACTGCTGGAGCGGGTCAAGCGCATCCGCATCGGCGATCCGCTGGCCAAGGACACCAACTTCGGCCCGCTGGTCAGCGCCGCGCACATGCAGCGCGTGCTCGAGCACATCGCCAGCGGCAAGGCCGACGGCGCGCGCCTGGTCTGCGGCGGCGAACGGCTGACCGAAGGCGCGCTGGGCAAGGGCTGCTACGTAGCGCCGACCATCTTCAGCGATTGCCGTGACGACATGCGCATCGTGCGCGAGGAAATCTTCGGGCCAGTGATGAGCCTGCTGGCCTACGACGACGAGGACGAGGCAGTGCGCCGCGCCAACGATACCGATTACGGCCTGGCCGCCGGTGTGGTGACGCCCGACCTGGCGCGCGCACATCGGGTGATCCACCAGCTCGAGGCCGGCATCTGCTGGGTCAACAGCTGGGGCGAGTCGCCTGCGCAGATGCCGGTGGGTGGCTACAAGCAGTCGGGTGTCGGCCGCGAGAACGGGCTGGCCACGCTGCGCGCCTACACCCGCACCAAATCCATCCAGATCGAGCTGGACCGCTACGCGTCGGTGTTCTGAACCGGCCTTACCCAGGAGACACCGCGATGAAGCGCGAATACGACTACATCATCATCGGCGCCGGTTCGGCCGGCAACACGCTGGCCGCGCGACTCACTGAAGACGCCGGCGTCAGCGTACTGCTGCTGGAAGCCGGCGGCCCGGACTACCGGCTGGACTTCCGCACCCAGATGCCGGCCGCGCTGGCCTATCCGCTGCAGGGCCGCCGCTACAACTGGGCGTATGAAACCGAACCGGAACCGTACATGGACAACCGGCGCATGGAGTGCGGCCGCGGCAAGGGCCTGGGGGGCTCCTCGCTGATCAACGGCATGTGCTACATCCGCGGCAACGCGATGGACTTCGACCAATGGGCCAGCTTCGACGGCCTGGAAGACTGGAGCTACCACGACGTGCTGCCCTACTTCCGCAAGGCGGAAACCCGCGACATCGGTGCCAACGATTACCACGGCGGCGACGGTCCGGTCAGCGTGGCCACCCCGAAGAACGGCAACAACGTGCTGTTCCACGCGATGGTCGAGGCCGGCGTGCAGGCGGGCTACCCGCGCACCGACGACCTCAACGGCTACCAGCAGGAAGGCTTCGGCCCGATGGACCGCACCGTGACCCCGCGTGGGCGTCGCTCCAGCACCGCGCGCGGTTACCTGGACATGGCCAAGGACCGCGAGGGGCTGGAGATCGTGGTGCATGCCACCACCGACCGCATCCTGTTCGCCGGCAAGCGCGCCGTGGGCGTGCGCTACCTGGCCGGCAACAGCGCCGAGCCGATCGATGCCACCGCGCGCCGCGAAGTGCTGCTGTGCGCCGGTGCGATCGCCTCGCCGCAGATCCTGCAGCGCTCCGGCGTGGGCGCGCCCGCGCTGCTGGCCGCACTCGGCGTCCCGCTGGTGCACGACCTGCCCGGCGTCGGCGAGAACCTGCAGGATCACCTGGAGGTGTACATGCAGTACGCCTGCAAGAAGCCGGTCTCGCTGTATCCCGCACTGCAGTGGTGGAACCAGCCGGCGATCGGCGCGGAGTGGCTGTTCAACGGGACCGGCATCGGTGCCAGCAACCAGTTCGAGGCCGGTGGTTTCATCCGCACCCGCGAGGAGTTCGACTGGCCGAACATCCAGTATCACTTCCTGCCGGTGGCGATCAATTACAACGGCACCAACGCGGTCAAGGAACACGGTTTCCAGGCACACGTCGGCTCGATGCGCACGCCCAGCCGCGGCCGCGTGCACGCGAAGTCGCTGGACCCGCGCGAGCACCCTTCCATCCTGTTCAATTACCAGTCCACCGACCAGGACTGGCAGGAATTCCGCGATGCGATCCGCATCACCCGCGAGATCATCGCCCAGCCCGCGCTGGACGAGTACCGCGGGCGCGAGATCAGCCCGAGTGCCGAGTGCCAGACCGATGCGGAACTGGATGCGTTCGTGCGCGCGCATGCCGAGACGGCGTATCACCCGTCGTGCTCGTGTGCGATGGGCACCGACGCGATGAGCGTGGTCGACGGCCAGGGCCGCGTGCATGGCATGGAAAGCCTGCGCGTGGTCGATGCGTCGATCATGCCGCGGATCATCACCGGCAACCTCAACGCCACCACGATCATGATCGCCGAGAAGATCGCCGACCGGATCCGCGGGCGCGCCCCGCTGCCACGCAGCACCGCGGCGTACTACGTGGCCGGAGACGCCCCGGCACGGCGCTGAGGCCGCAGCGATCCACCGGTAGGCGCCGACCGTTGGTCGGCGCGCGCATCCCGGTAACGCCGGCCGCTGGCCGGCATCGCACATCCCGGTAGTGCCGGCCGCTGGCCGGCTCCTCACGATCCAACGGTACTGCGG